>NZ_JAFUMA010000028.1 GCF_017483025.1 Anaerotignum sp.
AGAAAGAAAAAAAGAAAAGGAGTGTTGAACTATGCAAAAGAAAATCACCATTCTGGTCGTCGAGCCTAATAAGCCGGCCTATGTCAAAACGATCGACCATACCCTGGAAGCGCTCCAGGCGGAGGTCGGCGGCTTGATCGAGCCTGTCTATGCTTTCGATGACACGGCTGCCATCCTTTGCAATGAGGAAGGTAAATTAAAGGGACTGCCGCGGAACAGAGGTCTTTTCGACTCTAACGGCAATCTGTATGATATCCTCCAGGGTACGTTCATCGTTGTAGGTATCGATAATGCAGATTTTGTCTCACTGACCGAGGAACAGATCGAAAGATACAAAGCCCTTTATCGCGCCCCTGTCAAATGGGTCAAATGGGGCAGAAGTATCATGATGATCACGGATGAACCGCCTACAGAAAAGGATAATCACACAGAAATGGTACCAAAGGACCATGATTTTTATGTGTATCCGCATTCCATCGCCTATGCAGTGATGAATAACGAGGTTAAAGAGTATGAAAAGTCCATGCGGCAAAACGAAAAATGCGCCACTGAGATCGATCTGGCTATCCAGCAGAACTATGATATCGATCATTGGTGCCTGAAGAAGGAATGTGTAGTCCCCGTTCTTAAGAAATTCGTTTATGACCGCATCTGCTGGGTACTGGTATATTACATCCAGAAACACCCGTCTGATGGTCGTATCAGTACCGAAAACAGAGATTGGGCCAATACATACCCTATCTTATCGAAATTGGTGTACGACGCGGATATCTATATCTCCAGTCATATCGGTCTGGTGGATCTGTTTGCGACTATCCTGCGCCGAAAAGCCGCAGAAGTCAAACAGCTTAGTGTGGATATTCAGTATTATGCCACACGGTACATCCCTGATTTCGAGGATGAACTGAAGGTATTGCTCAATGATGTGAAGGCAAATCATTTAGAAGAAATGATTATGTCCCAGAAAACAGACCAGTTGTGCAGTTTACTCCAAAGGTTCATCGACGATCGCAGTAAAGACCATGCAGTACCTGAGCATACAGTAGATGCAGCAAAGGTTTTGTTATGCCGTATACTGAAAGCAGTGCATATCCCCGGTACCGTATTAAAGCTTGTATCCAAGTTTGGTATGGACTTTGCCTTCTGGCGGGTGACCAACAGACACCCCGATGAATTAAAAGAGATCCTCGAACATTTATTCAGCGACACAGACGAAGACGGAATTTCCACTGAAGATTTAACGGAAAAATTGAAAGTAACACGATGCACAGTCGAAACTATCGGCTGCAGTGAAGATTATTTCAGCCCTAATTTCCCCGCAGACCTCGAATTCTGCTGGGATACCATGCGTATCACAGACCTGCGTGAGAAACCCGGTCTTAAAAATAATGGAGGGATGGAATAATGCGACAAATTACAGAAGAACTTATCCAGGAAGCAATAAGATACGGTGTCAAGCGCACCGACGCAGAACACGGCTATTACATAGCCTGCTGCAGTGACTATGGCAACGGTGCAACACATATCGAGAGGATCGATGTGATGGATATCTTTCTCAATGACTGGCATGCGGCGCTACAAGCAGAACGGGATGGTATCAAAATCATCCGTGATCTGGTGTTCCCAGTTGAGCATGATGCGCCCTATATCGATAACCCGACCAATAGACTGCTGCTGCAGCCTTTGGTACTCAGGGAGGTCGTTCCTTCACAACGGAGAATGGAAAGCCAGTTCCCCGAGGAACAGGATGCATTGATCAGCCAGCCGATGGCCGATAAACCATTCCTCCCCCAGTTAGACGATATGGTTGAAACCACATTGACCTATGCCGAAGTCAACGAAATGCTGAAAGCGGACATCTGCGGCGACATCGAAACATTGATCGAAGGTTCCCCTAACAGCGAACAGATCGGTCTTATGATAAAAGACGGCGATATTCGTTATTTGTCGATCCAGACCTGTGAAGATGGCTACGACTATACATTCTACGATGAAGAATTCAATAGTCAGGACGGCGGTCAGCTGGATATGCCAGAACTATCCATGGCACAGGCGATCTTTGAACTATTAAAGGATATTGATGCACAATATGCTCCCCTGGGACTTTACGACTATAACTTATTAAGGGAAAAGGAAGAAATCAGCCAAAAGCACTGGTCCATCGCAAATCAGGCGATGTTCCATGCCAAGGAAGTACTTTTGAACGAAGGGCTCCTGCAGGATGTAACGATCACAGGGACACGTCTTTATGATAGCCCCTTTGATCCACCTGAAGACCTTGATTATGATGTACTGCTGCAGTATGAAGGGAACATCCGCGAGGATGATTTCTTTAACCTGCTCAATCAGCATAAATGCATCATCGATCATCGGCCTATCGATTTCACACCGATCCGTCCCGACAAATCTGGAACAATTATTGAATATTTAAGGAAGTTGGATAAACGGCAGGCTTTGTGATACCCCTGTCTTTCCCCGTATGCCTTAAATATAAAGGAGATATTACAAACCTGCCCACTACAGGTCTGTTTATCTCCTTTTTTATTAGGAGGAAGAAAAACACATGGCTAATCTTAAAATTAAAAAAGCGAAGAAATATACGATGCCGAACGGCTATATCATCCATACGATCCAGGGGGAAGATCAGAAAGGGATTTTCTACTATGTCAGCATCAATCAGGCGAAGGAAGGTTCCAAGAAAGAAACCGCCCTGATAGAAGGGATCACCTATCGAAATCCTGTTTTAGCCAACCTAAAATATCAGGAATATAAGGCAAAATTCGCACCGAAGGATGCAGTACACCCTATATCTCCGCAGCCATCTGCGACGAATGATATCATCCCCTGTAAAGAGCTGGACGAAGCCACATTACTGGAAGACGGGAAACCGGAAAAGAGCATCGTAAAAGAGACAAAACTCCCCTTCCTGCGTGATGAATTACGCAATGGGATCCTTTGTGATAAAAGCATTTTACGAATGAAGCATGAAGGTGTGCTTCTGTACTACGAAGAACACGATGACTATAGAGAACGCGCTGCGTTCCTGAAAAGTGTATATGTAGACGGTATCAGAGAGGATTTTGTGATCGATGGCCAGAATGTAGGCTACGAAAAACAGGAGGATGGCCTTCTTCTGTGGGAAGGCACTTATGAAACACGGACAGCCGAGAATTTCTTTACATGGCTGATGCTGCAGGCATATATCGGCGGTTTGATCGCACAGGATAAATTTCCTCCTGTAAGCGAGCCCGTCTTAAAACCCGAACCAAAAGCCAAAGCCGCAGGAGAACAGATCTCCTTATTCGATTTTGGCGGGTCTGGGAAACCTGCAGGTTCTATGGAGGACTTCCTGAGCGAAAGAGATACCGATATAGAGCCAATGCCGGTGCCTGAGAATAATATCCATATACGGGCTAGAGATATGATGCCCGTATCCTCTAAAGCGATCATTGATATCCTGCGTACCGGTGGCTGCAGAACAAACAGCAGAAAGCGTATCTATGCGAAATACCAGCAGGATAAAACGCCGGAAGAAATGGTAGCGTTCCTGAAAAAGGAATATGGCGAATGCGGCAAAGGGTTCACCTTCGGGAAATCCATGCCTATCTCTGTATGGTTCGATCAGGAAGGTATGCGTTTACACTACGGTCAATCCGCCAGAGTACCACAGGCAGCGATCCTGCCCTGGGACGAAGCGGAAGAGTTCATCCGTACCATGGTACAGAACGGTACATATATGAACGCGGATGAGATCGCTCAGATCAAAGAGGTCGAATGCAGCCGTGTAGCAGATTCTGTCCTTTACTTCATGCGTGATGTGGAAGGGACATACACTAATGATCTGTTCTTCCTGAAAAGCTGTACCTATCCCGACGCCCATGTAAAAATGACTGCATCTCTGATGACTACGGAAGGTGCTGATCAGGCATTCTATGTAGTAGAGGATACGATCAATAAGATCCGAAGCGGCGCTCTGGAGCTGCGTTGCCGTCATTACTACAATAGGATGGATGATATCCTGGAAGATCTGCTCGACCTGCGGAAACAGTGGATCGAGTTCCCTATGGGTCAGGATGTAGAGGTGAAAGAAGTATCTTTCATCACTCAGGATGAGATCGATCATGTATTGATTGGCGGCAGTAATTTTGCCAACGGCAAAAAACGCACCTACGATCATTTCATGCAAGGCCTGACACCTGAGGAAAACATTAAATTCCT
>NZ_JAFUMA010000029.1 GCF_017483025.1 Anaerotignum sp.
AAAACCTCCTTTGATAGGAGAGCCTGTATATGGTGTTCTTTTCAATATCATATTCGGGCTTTTTTTGCGTGTAAGGATTTATAATGGAAGGGGAAACGCCATTAGAAAAAATGCGAAAACATATGTCCGTATAAAAGAATTTTATTACAAAAATGCTTATACCTCTTTGGTTCCAATTTATGCCAAAATGTGCTAATATTTTCTACTCTGGTGATATTTTCTTAACAGAGTTAACGAGATGCATAATACCTGAGAATACGCCATTTTATCACGTTTTACAGAATTTTTTCTATATAATCAATGGCTGATTGGGCAACTTTTCGGAATATTAAGAAAATGTTAGGAAATAAATCGTGAGATAGCACTAACAGACTTGACAATTTTATGATATTCATTGATAATATATTATGTTGGGCTATGTGAAAATGCCTTTTACTGCACAAATTTTCGACAAAACCGGGATACCTGATATTCGTGGTTTTTTGTTCTGCGGGCGGAAGAGGGCGCTTTCGGCATGGCAATATGAAATAAATGCTTGCGCGGGAAGGATGGTTCAATGTATTTATTATTATTACTGCTGTGGTTTATCTTCAACGGCAGGGTGACCCTTGAAGTGGCCCTGTTTGGTGTAGTGATCTGCGGCTGGCTGTACTGGTTCATTTCCAAGCACATGGGCTACAACTACAAGGATGAATTGCGTTTTGTGAAAAAGACGCCCCTGTATCTGAAGTATGCTGTGATCCTTGTTTGGGAGATCTTCAAGGCGAATATCGACGTTATCAAGATCATTCTGTCTCCAAAAATGGAAATCGAACCTGCAATCGTTAGATTCCATACAGACCTGGAAACTGAGGCGGCTCAGGTGATGCTTGCAAACTCCATCACACTGACACCAGGTACTTACACAGCAGGTCTGGAAAACGGTGATTATGTTGTTCAGGCACTGGACAAGAGCAAATTCGGCGAAGGACTGAATGATTCCGTTTTTGCGGAACAGCTGAGAAGGTTGGAGGGTAAGAAATGAGCGAGACAATGCACTTTATTTTAGAAATCGCTATGTGCGTGCTGGCGACCTGCATGCTTCTGGCGTTCACACGTGCGGTGAAGGGTCCTCGTTATACTGACCGTATCGTTGCCATCAATATGATCGGCACAATGACAACGGCAACCATCTGTATCCTTGCCATTTATCTGGGCGAAACCGCACTGATCGACGTTTCCCTGGTGTATACACTGCTGTCTTTCCTGGCGGTAGTCGTTATGTGTCATGTGGTTACACTGCATCATAAAGGTCGTCTGCTGTTCCTGAGCAAACACCATCAGGAAGAAAAAGAAGAGGAGGCGAAGGAAGAATGTCAATAAGAGAGATCATCGCTGCGGTATGCATCATCATTGGCCTTTTGGTATTCCTTTGCGCTACTTTTGGTGTTTTCCGTTTCAAATATGTTATGAACAAAATGCACGCAGCAGCCCTTGGCGACACAATGGGTCTGTTTTTTGTAGTAGTAGGTCTTATGATCATGAGCGACAGTGTTTTCGTGATTGCGAAATATGTCCTGATCATTCTGTTCTTCTGGCTGACAAGCCCCATTGCGACACACATGATCGCAAAGGTAGAACTGCTGACGAATAAAGACGCTGAAGAAAGGATGAAGGGCAAATGAGTGATTTTAGCATTACAATCCAGATGATCCTGGTCGTATTCCTGATCGTCAGCGCTATCGGCGTTTCTGTAACAAAGAACCTTTTTATGGCAGTTATCGTATTTATGGGTTACAGCTCCATTATGGCGATCGTCTGGCTTTTTCTGGAGGCTCCCGACCTGGCAATCACGGAAGCAGCCGTTGGTGCAGGCGTTGATACGGTCATCTTCTTCCTGACATTGAAGAAGGTACATGCCCTGAAAGGCACAAGGGAGGGTTGATGAATGAGCGATAATAGATCTTTCTGGCAAAGATTGAAGGGCTGGATCGATGGCGATGAAGTGATCATCGATGCGGACAAGTATATCTCTACCAGAGAAAGAAAAGAAATCGCCCCTGGCGAAAAGAGAGTTTCTGTGGAACATGTTCGTTCCAATAATCCTACACTGTACCGTGTCCTGTGTGTAGGGATCACCTTATGCTTCATTGTAGTCATGCTGATGGTGGTTATGGATCTGCCTATGTTTGGCGATCCCGGCAGCCCTACAAATAATGAAGTGGCAGCCCGTTACCTGGAAAGCGGTATCGAAGAAACAGGTGCGATCAACTTCGTAGCCGGTATGATCCTGGACTACCGTGCATTCGATACATTCGGTGAATCCAACGTACTGTTCATGGCGGTCGTTGCGGTTCTGATGCTGCTGCAGAGAGATAAGAAAAACATCAGTGCAGTAGAAGATAAGGAAATGGCGGAAGACGAAGTATTCGATGGTCAGGATTCCAAGATCATCCTGAAAAAAGGCGCGAAATGTCTGGCACCCATCGTTATCCTGTATGGCATTTACGTTGTACTGAATGGTCACCTGTCTCCCGGCGGCGGCTTCTCCGGCGGTTCTATCATCGGCGCAGGTCTGATCCTGTATGCTGCTGCGAATGGTCATAAAAAGATGCAGACATTCTTTACAGTAAAAACACTGACCATCACCAGTGTATGCTGTCTGCTGACATACTGCGGCTGTAAGAGCTATTCCTTCTTTACAGGCGCAAACCACGTTGGCTGGGAAGTTCCTAAGGGTACACCCGGCGACATCCTCAGCTCCGGCTTTATCCTGCCTCTGAATATTTGTGTAGGTCTGGTCGTTGCTTGTACTATGTATGGGTTCTATGCGTTATTTACAAAAGGAGAAATCTGATTATGAGTCATCTGTTGACAAACTATTATGAAGCAGCATCAGTGATCCTGTTTGGCATAGGGTTCATGAATCTGTTTCTGCAAAATAACCTGATCAAAAAATTTATTGGTCTGAATATCATGGATACAGCGGTTTATCTGTTCCTGGCGGCGAAGGGCTATGTTTTCGGCAGAGTAGCACCCATCCTGACAAATGGGATCATCGATGCGGATTACTACATCAACCCCATCCCTGCAGGTCTGGTTCTGACAGGTATCGTAGTATCCGTTAGTATCACATCGTTCTCTCTGGCCCTGGTTCTGAGACTGTATAAACATTACGGCTCCTTGAACATGGATGAGATTCTGCGAATGATGAGAGAGGAGGAAGGGGAATAATATGGAGCATCATGTAAATTTCGTACATAATATACCTTTCTTCAGCATCTTCTTCGCGATGTTCTGTGGTATCATAACACCACTGATCAAAAACGGTCGTATTGCCCGTCGTTTGCACGGCTTTATGGTGCTGCTGGTAGGCATTCTGTCCGTTGTTCTGCTGGTAAATGTTGTGCAGGATCAGGAAACATACACATTTATGATGGGTCATTTCCCTGCGCCCTGGGGCAACGAACTGCGTATCGGGCCTCTGGAAGCACTTCTGGCAGTTATGGTCAGCGTTGTTATGTTCCTGACGATCACAGCCGGCAGCGATGTTATCTTTAAGGAAATCGTTCCTGAAAAACAGAATTTCTATTTCATCATGCTGAACGCTACTTTCGGCGCAATGCTGGCGATGACATATACAAACGATATCTTCACAGGCTACGTTTTCATCGAAATTCTGACGATCGCATCCTGTACACTGATTCTGGCGAAGGGCACAAAGCAAGCCATCGTAGGTACAACACACTATCTTGTATTTGGTTGTGTTGGTTCCGGTCTGTTCCTGCTGGGTGTATGTATCCTGTATGGTATCACCGGTCAGCTGCTGTTCCCTCAGATGAAAGAGGGCATTGCTCTCTTGATGGCGACAGGCGATTATCACTTCGCGCTGATGATCGTAGTCAGCCTGATGTTTGTTGGTCTGGGCATCAAGAGTGCGCTGTTCCCGTTCCATTCCGCACTGCCTACTGCTTACGGTTCCACATTGACAACCTCCAGTGGTATCCTGTCCGGTCTGGTTCTGAAAGCGTACATCATCCTGGCTATCAAACTGGTATTTGAAGTATTTACAGTGGAAACACTGGTTGAACTGAAAATTGCGGACGTTATGTTCGTTCTGGGCGTGCTGGGTATGGTCATGGGTTCTGTTTATGCGGTACACGAAAGCCGTATGAAACGTATGCTGGCGTATTCCTCCGTGGCGCAGATTGGCTATATCTTTATGGGTATCGGTCTGGGTTCCGTAGCAGGTATGCTGGCAGCGATCTTCCATGTATTTGCTCATGCTGTTACAAAATCCATGCTGTTCGTATGCTGTGGTTCCTTCGTTGAAGGCGCAGGCGGTAAGGAACAGCTGGAAAACCTGAAGGGTGCAGCCCACAGAAATCCTCTGGCGGGTATTGCATTCACAGTTGGCGCTCTTTCTATGATCGGTGTGCCTCTGTTCGCAGGGTTTATTTCCAAATTGTACTTCGCAACGGCTGCTCTGGAAATGACTGGGCTGAGACTGGTTCTGGTTCTGGCTGCTCTGGCGATCTCCATGATCCTGAATGCGATGTACTTCCTGCCTTCCGTAATCGCTATTTGGACACGTCCCAAGGAAGAAGTACAGAAAACGCAGATTTCTCCCTTGTTCGCTCTGGCGATGGTGCTGTTTATCGTAGTCAATCTGGTATTGGGTATCGGTTACCGTCCTATCATTGATGTGATGGAGCTGGGTATCGAACTGATCCAGATGACATTGTGATGAGAGAATGAGGTGAGAAAAAATGAGCGGAAATGTACTTTTGCTGCTCCCGATGATTTTACCTTTTATCTTTGGTCTCATCATTGGCTTCCAGAAGGAAGAAAAGCAGCGTAATACTTTAGTTTTTATCGCAATGGCTGTAGAAGCGGCTCTGGTGTGGTATCTGTGCATGGGGGATCATTCCTTCCTGCTGTGGCAGATCACAGATCGTCTTTCCCTTGCGTATAACACAGACGGCCTGGCAAAATTCTTTGCCTGCCTGATCAGCACCATCTGGCTGCTGGCGGCAGTATTCTCCATGGAATATATGAAGCATGAACATAAGCCTGAACGCTTCTTCATGTTCTATACCTTCTCCCTGGGGGCACTGATGAGCCTGTGCTTCTCTGAAAATATGATGACATTGTATCTGTCCTATGAATTTATGACGATTCTGACAGCTCCAATGGTTATCCACTCCGGCACACCCGAAGCAGTTCGTGCTGGTCTGAAATATCTGGGTTATTCCTTCTTTGGCGCAGGCATGGGTCTGATGGGCTTCTTCTTCCTGAATACCTACTGCGAAACAACATCCTTCATCGCCGGCGGTACACTGGATATGGCTCTGGTGGCTGGCAATGAAAACCTGATGCTGATTGTGTTCTTCCTGATGGCGCTGGGCTTTGGCTGTAAGGCGGGTATGTTCCCCCTGCATGCATGGCTGCCCACAGCCCATCCCGTGGCACCTTCTCCTGCATCTGCGGTCCTTTCCGGTATCATCACAAAGGGCGGTATCATCGCCATCATCCGTGTGACATATTATCTGTTCGGCGTTGAATTCCTGAAAGGCACATGGGCGCAGACAGCGCTGCTGGTTCTGTCTATCGTGACCATCTTCATGGGTTCCATGCTGGCTTATAAAGAAAAACTGTTGAAGAGAAGACTGGCTTACTCCACAGTTTCCAACGTTTCCTACGTGGTATTCGGCCTGATGCTGATGTGCCCCGCAGGTTTCATGGGCGCACTGCTGCAGGTAGTCTTCCACGCAGTGGCAAAGAACATCCTGTTCCTTTGCGCCGGTGCTATCATCTATAAAACACACAAAACCTTCGTTCACGAATTGAAGGGTATTGGTAAGGAAATGCCTATCGTGATGTGGACATTCGCTCTGGCAGCGCTGTCCCTGATCGGTATTCCTCCCACAAGTGGTTTTGTCAGCAAATGGTATCTGGCTCAGGGCGGTCTGCTGCCCGAAGCTGATGTTCTGGGCATCGTTGGTGTAGCAGTTCTGATGGTCAGCGCATTGCTGACAGCAGGCTACCTGATGAGCATCGTGCTGAACGCATTCTTCCCCGGCAAAGATTTCGACTATGCTTCTTTGCAGAAGAAAGAACCTAATTATCTGATGACGGTACCTCTGGTACTGCTGAGCATCGCAGTGGTTGGCTTCGGTATGATGCCCACACCTCTGCTGGATATCATCAGCAGCATCAGCGGAATGATTTTCTAAGGGAAAGGGAGGAAACATTATGAACGCATTTGCGACATTGTTACCGGTGATCTTTCCGATCATTGCGGGTGCCTGCCTGCTGCCGGTAAAATTTAGTGACAGAAAGTCCCGTGAAAAAGTGGTACTGCCTATCGTTGTACTGAACGCGATCTTCGCGCTGTATGCGATTTTTGGCGCAGACGCTGGCATGGTGACGCTGTTCCAGTTCAGCGATAAGCTGTCTCTGGCTTTGCATGTGGATTGCATGTCCAAAGTATTTGGTACGATGGTTTCCATCCTGTGGATCCTGACGACTATTTATGCCTTTGAATATATGACCCACGAAGGCCACGAAGACAGATTCTTCGCATTCTTTATCATGACATTCGGTGTCGTTGTTGGTATCGCTTTTGCTGCCAACTTCCTGACAATGTATTTGTTCTACGAATTCCTGACACTGGCAACGCTGCCTATCGTTATGCATCAGTTGGATAACAAGGCACGCCATGCCGGTAAGATGTATGTCCTGTACATGATGTTCGGTGCAGCTTTGGCATTCATCGGCTTTGTATTCGTTATGGTATACGGTACAACAACAGACTTTATCTTCGGCGGCGTTCTGGATCCCAATCTGATTGCGGGCCATGAAGAAATGCTGCGTCTGGTATTCGTTCTGGCATTCTTCGGTTTTGGCGTAAAGGCTGCGGTATTTCCTTTTTACCGCTGGCTGCCCAAGGCGTCCGTTGCGCCTACACCCGTTACAGCGCTGCTGCATGCGGTTGCGGTCGTTAAATCCGGTATTTTTGCTATCATCCGTCTGACATACTTCGCATTCGGTACGGATTTCCTGGTGGGCACATGGGCGCAGTACGTGATGCTGATCGCCGCTGCCATCACCATCGTGTTTGGTTCTACAGTAGCCCTGAGAACCCCCCACGTAAAAAGAAGATTTGCATACTCCACAGTTTCCAACCTGTCTTATATCATTTTTGGTATCGCCATTATGACACCTGCAGGTCTGGCGGCGGGTATGCTGCATATGGTTTACCACGCTGTTATCAAGATCACATTGTTCTTCACAGCTGGTGCCATTCTGTATAAAACACACCGCGAATATCTCTATGAGATCGAAGGCTTCGGTAAGCTGATGCCTATTACATTCGCGACCATGGCTATCACAGGCCTGGGTCTGGTGGGTGTTCCTCCCTTTGCCGGTTTCCACAGTAAGTGGGCATTGGCAACGGCGGCAACAGCCAGCGGCAATCCTGTGACATATATTGGTGTTGTTGCGCTGATCCTGTCTGCGCTTCTGACAGCATTGTATATTTTCTCCATCATCATCAGAGCATACTTCCCCAGAGAAAAGGAATATCCTGCGGATTACTACCATCATGTATCTGATCCAAACAAATACATGACAGTGCCTCTGGTGATCTTGGCGATCGTTTCTATTATCATGGGTCTGATGCCTGATACACTGCTGGGCATCATGAATGACGCCATCATGGGCGTACTGTAAAGGAGGGGAGAAAGAATGGAACATATTGCAACAACAAGTATCGTCGTACCATTTCTGGTGTTCTTTCCTTTCCTCGGCGCGGTGGTAAGCTATATCATCGGCCGCAGTAATGAAAAGGCCCGTGATATCTGGGCGTGCATCCTGTCTGCGGTGGTTTTTGCAGCCAGCCTGACGATCATTGGTAAGGACGTAGCATATGAAATTTCCGGCTTCTGTGGTCTGGGGCTTACCTTTGCCGCAGATTGCTTCGGTATCGTACTGGCAGTGCTGACATCTTCCATCTGGCTGATCACAACACTGTTCAGTAGGGAATATATGGAAGCGGAAAGAAACAGAAACCGCTACTATTTCTTCGTATTCCTGACGCTGGGTGCCACAATGGGCATCTTCCTGGCGAACGATCTGTTTACATTGTTTATCTTCTTCGAAATCATGTCCTTCACATCCTTTGTGCTGGTTATGCATGATGAAGAAGCGTTCACCATGCGCGCTGCAAAAACATATCTGGCAGTGGCAGTGATCGGTGGTCTGGTAACACTGATGGGCCTGTTTATGATGTATCAGAAGGCAGGCACATTGAATATGAGAGAGCTGACAGCCTTCATGGCAACACAGAATGTGGCAGATTACTATGGCATTGGCGTTCTGATCCTGTTTGGCTTCGCTGCAAAAGCAGGTCTGTTCCCTCTGCATGTATGGCTGCCTAACGCATACACCGTAGCTCCTGCGCCTTCCAGTGCACTGCTGAGCTGTCTGCTGACAAAAACAGGTGTATTTGGCACCATCATCGTAAGCTGCAAGATCTTCCTGCATGATGCAAACTGGGGTTATTTTATCCTGATCCTGGGTATCATCACAATGGTCATGGGGGCGGTTCTGGCAGTATTCTCTGTCAATCTGAAGAGAACACTGGCTTGCTCTTCCATGTCTCAGATCGGGTTTATCGTGATTGCCATTGGTATGCAGGGCCTTCTGGGCGAACATAACGCCCTGGCGGCTGCAGGTACGATCCTGCACTTCCTGAACCATTCTCTGTTCAAGCTGCTGCTGTTCCTTGGCGCAGGTGTGATCTTCATGAATCTTAGAGAACTGAACCTGAACAAAATTCGCGGCTATGGGAAAGATAAACCTCTGCTGAAATTCATCTTCCTGATGCCTATTCTGGGTATCGGTGGTATCCCTCTGTGGAATGGTTATATTTCCAAAACACTGATCCACGAAAGCATGGTGGAATATATTGCTATCCTGAATGCATCCGGTCAGCCTGTTGCATTTATGAAATGCGCAGAAGCACTGTTCCTGTTCTCCGGCGGTCTGACATTGGCATATATGACAAAGATCTTTGTATGCATCTTCCTGGAAGACAATCCTTACGGCGCACCT
>NZ_JAFUMA010000030.1 GCF_017483025.1 Anaerotignum sp.
GAATTTGCAGTTTGTAAATTTCACACGGCCGTTGTCGCCGCCCTGCATCCAGCATACGATAACTTCGCCATTGAAAGTATAGTTATCATACCAGAAGCCGCCACCTTCATCCACATCAATATAGAAGGTATCATTGACAACAGTTGGCTTTGCAGGCTCTTCCGGCAGACCATAACCGGGAACATCGCCCATCAGATCTGCAGGAGGTGCATCGGAATAGGACTGGATATTCACGCATTTCTGTGCTTCATCCCAGCCAACATCAAACCATGCCGCCTCACCCAAATCACGGAGTTTGAAATAGTTATAGCCGTCGATATTATAAGCGGACAGATGCAGGATTTTTTCATCATCACCGTTCATTACCAATACATCGCCATTGCCGGGAGATGCTGTTTTTGTACCTGTTACAAGGGGTTTGCCCACATCGGAAGAGCCGTCATAAGGAAAACCCAGATCCAGTGTGATCAGCTGTTTTTCCGCATCCCATCCAACATAGAAACTGGAACGGGTATGATTCAGCACCGCCGCCACATCACGCAGTTTGAAGTAATTATAACCATTGATGTTATATGCCTGCATTTGTACCTGCTGTCCATTCACAGCCACTTTATCGGAAGAGGCTTTGGCTGTAGCCGCAAAAGCAGTCGTACCCATGGAGCATACCATCAATGCGGTTAATAAGAATGCCATCATTTTTTTCATATCCGTTTCCCCCTTTTTCAAAAAAGTCTATATTTTATTGTATTCGACAAAAAAAAGAGAAAACCTTCCATGGAAACAGAAGGTTTTTCATCTTAACTTATCATTTGTTCCTTTTATGCTCCAGTTCGCTGAGATATCCTGCCGTAATGATACCCGTAGGCAGAGCAAACACCATGACCCCCAGGAAAGAGGAAACGATGGCGATGGCTTTGCCAATATTCGTTACGGGGTAAAAATCCCCATAACCTACGGTCATCAGCGTAATGGCAGACCAGTAAACAGAATCAAAATAAGTGGGAAACGTTTCCGGTTCCACCTGAAACAGAACCAGAGCAGAAACCAGCACATACCCCGCCGCCAGATAGCAGACCGTCAGCAGGTCATCCTTTTTCTTACGGAACACCCGCAGCATCAGGTGAAACCCTCTGGAATAGCGCAGGATTTTCAAGGTTTTCATGCACTTGGGCAGGCGCAGGATACGGAAGGCCTTCAAGGAAGAATTCAGAGCTGTCAGGGAAGATAAAATCGTTATCAAATCGATAATGGCAAAAGGAGTAAAGGGATATTTCAAAAAAGAAATTTTCCGTTTGCCCAGCATTTTATAATCCGCCGTAGACCACCGCAAAGCATAGTCCACAATAAAAATGACCAGCGTAATTTTATCCATCCAGAAAAAAACCGGATGGCTGGTATCTTTGAAGCAAAGAGGAAGGATGCTCACCAGAATGCAGAGGATCATAAAGCGGTCATAGAGCCAGCTGAGCTTATCTCCGTCTTCCGCTTTTTCTATCATCAAATAAATGCGTCTGCGCATGGGGTTCCCTCCCTTCTGAAAATTTCTGTCTTTTTAGTTTAACACAAAAAAGGATATCAGCAAATACCGATATCCTTCATTTGATTCTATTTATTCCTCAGAAAATTCAACTTCATCCACAACTTCTGTTTCTTCATCCATTGTTTCTTCTACGATATCCTCTTCGGAAATTTTTGCGATGCCCACAACGGTCACACCTGTATCCAGATTCATCAGCTTGACACCCTGAGAAACACGGCTGTAGCTGGAAATATCCTTACCGCGCAGGCGGATGATAACGCCTTCGGAAGTAATGAGCATAAGCTCATCATTTTCACCAATCATCAGAACGCCTGTCAGCAGGCCTGTTTTTTCCGTCAGCTGGTGGATCTTCAGACCCTTACCGCCTCTGTACTGCAGATTGAACTGCTCTACAGGGGTCTGTTTGCCAAAGCCTTTTTCTGTTACATTCAAAATCTGACCATCAGGGTCTACTTTCAGGGCGGAAACAACATAGTCGCCTTCGTTCAGCGTAATAGCTTTGACACCTGTGGCTGTTCTGCCCATGGGTCTTGCATCTGCTTCGGAGAACTTGATGCCCATGCCTTTTCTTGTGGCAACAAAGATATGGTCATCTTTATCCACTTCCATTACAGAGATCAGGTCATCATCTTCACGGAGGTTCAGGGCGATCAGACCGCTCTTGCGGATATTTGCAAAGCTGGACATATCTGTTTTCTTGATGATGCCCTGTTTTGTGATCATCGCCAGATATTTATCTTCGCTGAATTCTCTCACAGAAATGCCTGCCATGATCTTTTCATCGGAACCGATTTCCAGCAGATTCACGATGGCAATCCCTCTGCCGGTTCTGCCGGCTTCGGGAATTTCATAGCCCTTCATGCGGTAAACCTTACCTTTGTTTGTGAAGAACAGCAGAGTATCGTGGGTGGAAGCAAGGAACAGATCTTTCACATAGTCCTCTTCTCTGGTCTGCATGCCGATGATACCACGGCCGCCTCTGTTCTGGCTCTTATAGGTATCCAGAGGCGTACGTTTTACGTAGTTCAGATTGGACAGAGTGAATACGCAGGTTTCTTCATCAATGAGGTCTTCCACATCAATTTCACCGGGGTTCTGAATGAGTTTTGTTCTTCTTTCATCTCTGTATTTTTCGCCGATGGCTGTGATTTCATCTTTGATAACACCCAGCAGCAGCTTTTCATCTGCCAGAATAGTCTTATAATACGCAATTTTCTTCTGCAGTTCTGCATATTCCGCGTCGATTTTTTCTTTTTCCAGACCCTGCAGTCTTCTCAGCTGCATTTCCAGGATGGCCTGTGCCTGCACATCGGACAGACCAAAGCGTTCCATCAATCTTTCTTTTGCATCATCGTAGCTCGTGCGGATAATGCGGATGACTTCGTCGATATTATCAATGGCAATTCTTAAGCCCTCCAGAATATGGGCTCTCTTTTCTGCCTTATCCAGATCGAAGCGGGTTCTTCTTGTTACCACGTTTTCCTGATGCTTCAGATATTCTTCCAGTGCCTGCTTCAGGTTCAGAACGACAGGTTTTCCGTCAACCAATGCCAGCATATTTGCACCGAAGGATTCCT
The DNA here is from genome assembly GCF_017483025.1 of Anaerotignum sp. GTDB lineage: Bacteria > Bacillota > Clostridia > Lachnospirales > Anaerotignaceae > Anaerotignum_A. The sequence continues at coordinate 3,118 of NZ_JAFUMA010000030.1, forward strand.
GCAGAGATGTATATTTATACAACTGGTTCAGGATCACGTTTGCGTTGTAGTCTTTCTTTACTTCAATGATGATCTTGATATCATCACCGGCGGATGCATCGTACAGATCGCTGATGCCTTCCACACGTTTTTCTTTGACCAAATCTGCGATCTTTTCAATCAGACGCAGTTTATTGACCATGTAAGGGATTTCTGTCACCACGATGCGTTCTCTGCCGTTGTGGGTTTCGATTTCCGCTGTGGAACGCACGATGATTTTACCGCGGCCTGTTCTATAGGCTGCACGGATGCCGCTCTTGCCCAGGATATTTGCGCCTGTGGGGAAGTCGGGGCCTTTGATGTATTCCATCAGTTCCTCTACATCTGTATCCTCATCGGCAATTTTATGGTCGATCATGCAGACGATACCATCGATGACCTCGCCCAGGTTATGGGGAGGGATATTGGTCGCCATACCAACGGCAATACCGCTGGAACCATTCACCAGCAGGTTCGGGATACGGGAAGGCAGAACCGTAGGTTCTTTTTCGTTTTCGTCATAGTTAGGTACGAAATCAACTGTATCTTTTTCGATATCCGCCAGCATTTCCGCTGTGATCTTGGACATTCTGGCTTCGGTATAACGGCTGGCAGCAGCGCCGTAGCCATCGATGGAGCCGAAGTTACCATGACCGTCTACCAGCATATAACGCATAGAGAAATTCTGCGCCATACGCACCATGGCCTGATAAATGGAGCTGTCACCATGGGGGTGATATTTACCCATGGTATCGCCGACGATACGGGCCGATTTACGATAGCTCTTATTGGGGTCCAGATTCATTTCGTTCATGGAATACAGAATACGACGCTGAACGGGCTTCAGACCATCGCGGACATCGGGCAGCGCACGGGCAACGATAACGCTCATGGCATAGTCGATGTAGCATTTCTGCATTTCCTTATTGATATCTATGGTTATGACTTTGTCAATTTCTTTATTTTCATTCTCATTACTCATATACTCACCTCAATTAGAAGTCCATCTCAGCGTACTGAGCATTTTCTTCGATGAAGATTTTTCTGGGCTCTACTTCATCACCCATCAGCATACTGAAGATCTGATCTGCCAGAACGGCATCATCGATGGTAACCAGTTTCAGGATACGATGTTCCACCGCCATGGTGGTATCTCTCAGCTGGTCAAAGTCCATTTCACCCAGACCTTTGTAACGCTGTACTTCCTTGATGCCTGTTCTGCCGATTTCCTGATACAGGGCTTCCAGCTGGGCATCATCGTACACATAATAATGCTGTTTATTCTTTTCCACGCGATACAGAGGGGGCTGGGCGATATAAACCTTACCCTCCTCGATGAGCTGTGGCATATAACGATAGAAGAAGGTCAACAGCAGCGTTCTGATATGGGCGCCGTCGACGTCGGCATCGGTCATAATGACAATTTTATGATAACGCAGTTTTTCGATATCGAAATCTTCGGAAATACCGGTACCGAAAGCTGTGATCATATTTCTGATTTCTTCGGAATTCAGGATTCTGTCCAGTCTTGCCTTTTCTACGTTCAGAATTTTACCGCGCAGGGGAAGGACAGCCTGTGTTTTGGGGTCTCTTGCCTTGATGGCAGAACCACCCGCGGAATTACCTTCGACGATATAAATTTCACATTCGAAGGGGTCACGGCTGGTGCAGTCTGTCAGTTTACCGGGCATTCTTGTATTTTCCAGACCTGTTTTACGGCGAACCAGTTCACGGGCCTTTCTCGCCGCGTCTCTGGCTCTGGAAGCCATCATACCTTTTTCGATGATGGTTTTGCCGATGCTGGGATTTTCTTCCAGGAAATAGGTCAGATATTCGCTGAGAACGCTTTCTACCGCGCCCTTGGCTTCGCTGGTACCCAGTTTTGCCTTTGTCTGGCCTTCGAACTGAGGGTCTTCCACCTTGATGCTGACAACGGCTGTGATGCCTTCACGAACGTCTTCGCCGGAAAGCTTCTTATCCGCATCCTTGATGATGCCGATCTTCTTGCCGTAATCATTCAGTGTTTTGGTCAGACCAGCCTTGAAGCCCACCAGATGGGTACCGCCATCGGGGGTATTGATGTTATTTACGAAAGTAAAGATGCTTTCTGTGAAGCCGTCGTTATGCTGGAAGGCAACCTCCACCAGAACGCCGTCCTTTTCGCCGGAAGCGTAGAAAATATCTTCATACAGACCCTGTCTGCTATTGTTCAGGAAGGATACAAATTCCTTGATACCGCCTTCATAATGGAAGGAATCTTCCTGTTCCATGCCAACACGCAGGTCAATGAGGTTGATTTTCAGGCCCTTTGTCAGGAAAGCCGTTTCGCGGAAGCGCTGTTTCAGGATATCATAATCGAAAACTGTTTCTTCGAAGATGGTATCATCGGGCAGGAAATGGACGTATGTGCCGGTGATATCTGTTTCCCCAACGACAGTCAGAGGGCTTACCACATCGCCTCTGCAGTATTTCTGCTCGTGAATCTTGCCGTCTCTGTGAACCTGAACGGTCAGTTCTGTAGACAGAGCGTTTACAACGGACGCGCCTACGCCGTGCAGACCGCCGGAGACTTTATACCCGCCGCCGCCGAATTTACCGCCGGCATGGAGGATGGTAAATACCATCTGCAGGGCAGACATCCCCTTCTGCTCATTGATATCAACGGGGATACCACGGCCATTATCCATAACGGAAATGGAATTGTCGGGGTGGATTTTTACAGTGATTTCGTTACAGAAGCCGGCCAGGGCTTCGTCTACGGAGTTATCTACGATTTCATAAACCAAATGATGCAGACCCTTGGAGCTGGTGGAGCCGATATACATACCGGGGCGCTTACGCACTGCCTCCAGACCCTCTAAGACCTGAATTTGATTTGCATTATATTCGGATGACATCAAATCCCTCACTTTCGGTCGATGTTTTTCTTACTGATTTTTTTTCATTAAAAAAAGCCGATATTTTGTCGGTTTTTCTCATGCGAATAAAAAACTAATTTTTTCGAATTAATTATACCATTTTTTTATTGATTTTTCAACGTTTTCGAATGATTTTTCATTCATTTTTTTAAAAAATTCCTTCCTTATTATTTTAGAAGTTTGAAAGAAAATAAAAAACAGATACCACAACATGTAGTACCTGTTTAAACGCTATCTTTTTGGGGAGTGATGACCCCATTTTCCACGTAAAAAAGATTATCCTTGCTGATATATTTTTTCACAGAATCCTCGATGCCTGTGCAGGTGACAAAAGCCTGCAGGCCTCCGATAGATTCCAGAAGGAATTTCTGTCGGCTTTCATCCAGTTCAGAAAAAACATCATCCAGCAGAAGAACAGGTTCTTCCCCTGTTTCCTCCCGAATCAGGTCGATTTCTGCTAAGCGAGCCGCAAGAGCTGTCGTTCTCTGCTGCCCCTGGGAGCCATAGACCTTCACTTCCCTGCCATCGATAGAAAAGAGGATATCATCCTTATGGGGGCCGCTTTGGGTAGAGCCAAAATAAATATCTCTTTCTATATTGCGTCGCAGTTTTTCCGCCAGCATGCCTTCTTCACAATTTGGTTTATAAATGGTCTGCAGCCTATCCTTGCCCCCTGTAAGCTGAGAAAGCTTTTCCGCCGCAATTTCATCCAAGCGGATTAGAAAACGCTTTCTGGCGGAAATGATGCGCTCGCCATATTCCGCCATCTGGTCATCCCAGACGAAAAGGGTCTCCTGCAAAGCAGGCTTTTTCTGTATTTCCTTTAAGAGATTGTTTCTTTGCTTCAAAATGCGATAATACTGCTGCAGGTCGTAATAATAGACCTTGCTCAGCTGGCAAAGCTCCATATCCAGAAAACGGCGGCGTTCCCCGGGGCCATCCTTTACCAGAGACAGATCCTCGGGAGAAAAAATAACGGCATAGAGCGTACCGAACAGATCGCCCAGCTTTCGCACAGGCAGACCATTGACAGCAATCCCCTTCTTTTCATTCTGCTTCAGGTGGACATCGATGCGGTCATAGCGGTTTTTTCGCTGCACCATCATGCGAATATGGCTTTCTTCTTCGTTGAACTGAATCAGTTGCTGGTCGCTTTTCCCACGCAAAGAACGCCCCATGGCGCAGAAATACAAGGATTCCAGGAAATTTGTTTTTCCCTGGGCATTGCTGCCGTAAATCACATTGATTCCCCGGGAAGGTTCGATATGCAATTGTGCAAGGTTTCGAAACCCCTGAAGGGAAACCTCTGTGATATACATAATTATTCACCCACAATTCATAAATATGAATTTTATTTTTCTTGATACAAAATATTATGTAACCTTATTTTGCTTTTTCCAATTCTTCTTTGAACTCCTTCAGAAGGCCATTGAGCAAAATCACTCTTTCATCATAGAAAGCCTGCTTTGCTTCAGCTTCGTCATCTTCGAAATAAGCATATTCCTCGGGCCATTCCACCCAATCCTCGAAGAATTCTTCCATATCCTCCAGAATCTGCTGAATCAGCTCCATTCTGGAGATTTTCACTTCATATTCCTCGGGGCCATAATAGCCCTGGGCAACGATTTTAATTGTTTCATCGGCAGTCAGCGTAAATTCAGAGCCTTCTTCGTCGAAATGGAGTTCCAGAGGCGTACCGTTTTTCAACGCACGGATGCAGGCATCCATGGCTTCCACGGGAACATCCTGAATATAACTGCCAAGGCCTTCGAAATCCCCCAAGAGGATATCCGTCCAACCATTTCTGGGTTTTGCAAACATAACTCTAAAACCCCTTTCTATTTTAAATAAACAAAAGTTTAGGTTTTTTCTTTTTCCGGCAATTCACTGACGCAGGTGGAACCCAGCACCAGAACCGCACCAATTACACCATAAATCCCCATGCTTTCTTTCAAAAGCAGGGCGGAAAGCACGATGGCCACGATAGGGTCGATATAGCTGAAAATAGCGATGGTCTGGGCTTTCAAGTCCTTCATGGAACCAAAATACAGGGCATAGGCCACGCCCGTATGCACGATGCCCACAAACAGCAGCATGAAAAGAACAAAGGGGCTAAGGGCGGAACGCACTGCGCCCATATCCTGGGTCAGAAGCACGTAGGGCAGAAGAACGATAGCCCCGGCGCCCAGCTGCACGATAGTCTTATCATAGGCAGAAATTTCCCTGATTTTCTGATTCATCAAAACAACACTGGCATAAAAGAACGCCGCCCCCAGGCCATAGAGAATGCCTTTTGCCTCGGAAAGGGCGGGGATGCCCGTCTGCACCACGCCGGAAACGAAAACCATGCCCACCAAGGCCACCAAAACACAGATGACTTTTTTCGCCGTCAGCTTTTCCTTCAGCAGGAAGGGCGAAGCCAGAATGACGAAGATGGGCTGCATATAGTAGCAAAGGGTGGCCGTCGCAACGGTGGTGTAGTTATAAGATTCGAATAACAGGATCCAGTTGATGCCGATAAAAATGCCCGATAGGGCCAGCATCACAAAATTTTTTCGGATCGCTTTCTTGTCCGGCTTGCTTTTTTTCAGGGAAAGAAAAAGAAGCACGAACAACGCCCCGACAAAACCCCGCACCACAGCAATACAGCTGGAGGGCAGGGGAATATACCGCACAAAGATACCAATGGTGCCAAAAATCACCATAGATGCGATCAATTGCAGTTTTGCTTGATTGGCCATTCTTTCGCACCTCTTTCCTTTTTTAATATAAACTTCTGCTTATACTTCCAGTTCCACTTCCACGCGGCCAACGCCTTTCACTTCCACGATATCCCCGTGGCGAATTTTCTTGCCGCGTTCTGTGGCCTGCTGGCCGTTTACATAAACCATGCCTTCGGACAGGTAGTATTTTACATCGGAACCCTGGTCTACCAGACCGGCCAGCTTCAGCACCTGCTGCAGTTTAATAAATTCAGTGTGGATATATACCTTTTCCATAACAATCTCCTTTCTTTAGGGATTCTGTTCAAGCAGGATTTGCTTCGCAAACCTTGCTCCTTCGGAGCAACCGCCGCATCTGTTCGGCGGTGCGTACCCTCAAACTCCCATTCAAATTACTTCACATTTGAAAAAGCATGAAATGCTTTTTCGTATAAAAGTTTGGGTCCAGCCTTTTCAAAGGATGGTGGGGTGCAGGGGCAAAGCCCCGCTTACATTCTCAAAGGCAGAATCAGATACTTAAACGCATCCCCCTCCACAGGCAGGATGGTACAAGGGCTGAGGGACGCCATAAAGATCATCTTCACTGTTTCATCCTCGATGGAGCGCAAGGCTTCGATCAGATATCTGGGGTTGAAGGCGATGGAAAGATCGTCGCCTTCCACTTCTGCCACCACGTTTTCATGGGCAGTACCCATGTCACTTCTTGCGGTGATATCCATGCCGCCGCCGCGGATCATCAGGCGGACAGGCGTTTTTCTGTTATCTCTGGAAACCAGAGACGCACGTTCCAGCGCCTGGATCAGTTCGCTCTTATCAATGATCACCTTTGTTTTGTAATCCTCAGAGAAGGACTGGGCATAACGGATGAAATCGCCTTCGATCAGACGGGATACCATCACAGCATTGCCCAGATCGAAGAGGATATGTTTTTCTGTCAGGTAGATAGAAAGGGTATCTTCTTCTTCCTGAGAGAGAATTTTATTCAGTTCGGATAAGGTTTTGCCGGGCACGATGACTTCTGTTTCGCCGCTGCCCATGATCAGGCCATTTTTGCGGAAAGAAATTCTGTAACCATCCACGGAAACCACGTTTACGGAAGTATTTTTCAGTTCGAAGAGTTCACCGGTCAGCACAGGTTTGCTGCCATCCTGGGCAATGGAGAAAATGGTCTGACGGATCATATCTCTCAGCTTCGCCTGTTCCATGGAATATACTTTTTCCTGTTCCACCTCGGGCAGGCTAGGGAAATCATCGCCGCTCTGGCCCATGATCTTGAATTGGGATGTGCCGCTGATAATGGAAACGGCAAATTTATCATCTGTTTCGATGGTCACGGATTCGCCGTTCAGTCTGCGAACGATCTCATTGAAAATACGTGCTTCGATGGCAACTTCGCCCCGTTCGGAAATTTCAGCTTCGATGGGGGCTGTTTTGATGCCGATTTCCAGATCGTTCCCGGTCATAACGAAACCTTTTTCATCGGCTGTCAGCAGGATACATTCCAGGATAGGCAGTGTCGTGCGGTTGGAGACCGCTTTATTAACGATATTGATATACTGCAGAAGCAGATCTTTGCTGCATGTTAATTTCATCGCTGTGTACAACTCCTTTGTTCACATGTATAGATATAAATAATATCATTCGATTAGTAGTAGCAGTAGTAGGGGCTGTGGGTTTGTGGAAAACTCAAATTCGCCCGAAAAATCAGGGAAAAACTGATTTGGAAAACCCTGTGGATAAGTCAAAATAAATTTTGTGGTTGTCCACGTTTTCCACAGAAGGGGGAAAAACGGGAAAGTTGTCCACAAAGTATCCAGAGCAAATTCACAAGGGGTTGTGGAAAGATATTATATAGGAAGGGGAACCTTCGAAAAGTTCGTGAAGGAAACCTTTCTTCCCTTGGTGAAAGGTTTCCAAACCTTCCAAAGAACCGCCTGGAGGCAAGTTTTATGGGGCGTTGCCCCAAACCCCACTCGCTTTTTGAAAAAAGCGAGCCAAAAACTTTTATTTGCCTGCGGCGTGATAATTCGAATGAATCGACTTGAAAAAGCGATAGCTTTTTCCTATAGGGTTCCAAGGGGATTATCCCCTTGGTAGGGGTATTGGGGGTGAAACCCCCAAGGTCTTAAGATTCTTTGATTTCTTTTTCCAGCTGGAGGATGGTTTTTTGCAATGCGGTATCTGTTTCCAGCTGTTTCTCGATCTTAGAGATAGCGTAGATAACGGTGGTATGGTCTCTGCCGCCAAAGCTTTCGCCGATCTTCGGCAGGGAAATATCCAAGAGCTTTCTGCAAAGGTACATGGATACCTGTCTGGGAAAGGCGATATTTTTGGGTTTTTTACTGCCCTGGATATCCTCCACGCGGATATTATAATGCTCTGCCACCACCTGCTGGATCAGTTCGGGGGTCAGAGGGGCAGAGGAATGTTCGCTGAAGATATCCTTCAGGCTATTTTCCGCCAGGGCGATGGAAATATCCTGATTGGTCAGGGTAGCGAATGCCACGATACGGGTCAATGCGCCTTCCAGTTCACGGATATTGGATGCGATATTTTTGGCGATATATGCCATGACGTCATCGGGCACGGTCAGGTTATCCCGTTCTGCTTTTTTCTTCAGAATCGCAATTCTTGTTTCATAATCGGGAGGCTGTACGTCTGCAATGAGGCCCCATTCGAAACGGCTGCGCAGTCTGTCTTCCAATGTCTTGATTTCCTTAGGGGGACGGTCGGAAGAAATGATGATCTGTTTATTGGATTCATACAATGCGTTGAAGGTATGGAAAAATTCTTCCTGTGTACCTTCCTTTTTAGAGATGAACTGGATATCGTCGATCATCAGAACATCGATATTGCGGTATTTATTGCGGAATTCTTCATTTTTATTATTCTGGATGGAATTGATCAGCTCGATGGTGAAGGTTTCGCTGGTAACGTACAGCACCTTTGCGTCGGGGTTTTTATCCAGAATAAAATGGCCGATGGAATGCATCAGGTGGGTCTTGCCCAGGCCGGAATTGCCGTACAAAAACAGGGGGTTATAGGCCTGTGCGGGGCTTTCCGCAACGGCCAGGGATGCGGCATGGGCCATGCGGTTACTGTTGCCAACGACAAAGGAGTCGAACACATACTTGGGGTTCAGATTTCTGGCCAGTTCGTTATCGCTTTTCTTCTTTTCTACCAGGTTATGCTTGCTCAGATTGCCGGCCTTTTGTTCTTCCTCTGTGGTGATCATGATCTCATATTCACTTTTTGTTACCATTTTGATGGCGGTACGGATCACGGGCAGGTGGCGTTTTTCAATCATTTCCTTGAAAAATCCGTTTTCTACCTGCAGGATGATCTTATTTCCATCGATGCCGCAGGGGATGATGGGCTGGATCCATGTTTCAAAGCTGATGGGAGAGGTGCCTTCTTCGATATGCTTCAGGGCTTCTTCCCAGATCTGTTTCAGTTCCATGAAATTTTACCTCCTATTTTATTTGTACTGTGGTTTATCCACAGGCTATTGGGATATCCCTGTGAAAAACAGGGCGAATAAAGTTCTTTTTCTGCGTTATACACAGGTTCTTCAGTTCTCCTTCTGCACAATTTCCACAGGGGACGGAAAACCAGAGCCTTTCAGGCTTATCCTATAATTTACCGAGAGGAAAGTCCACAGTTATTTTCACATATTGGGAAAAGTTATCAACAGAGTTGTCAACAGATTGTGGATAACATAATATGAACCATTGTGTAACCTGTGGAATTTCGAAAAAGTGCGCAGAAGGGCATTATTGTCTCTAGTATAGCAAAAGTTATCCACAGGTTCAATGAAAAACTTGTCCAAAAAAATTCTGAAATGATACTGTATACAAGATGTAGTGGTTCTTTTTTGAAAAAAACTAAATATTCCTTTTTCTTAGAAAAAATTTTCAGAAATACCTGTGGAAATGTGGACAAATCCGCAGAATATAAGGCTTTCCGCAAAAATTTTTTCTTGACGAGCATTGCTTTTTTTACTATAATAGGGGCAGTGCTCATAAAAAAGGGTGAGCAGAACCCGGAAATTGAAGGAGGTGCAACAACCATGAAAATGACATTCCAGCCTAAGAAAAGACAGAGAAGCAGAGAACACGGCTTCAGAAAAAGAATGAGAACAGCAAACGGCAGAAAAGTGCTTGCTGCAAGAAGAAAAAAAGGTAGAAAAGTATTATCCGCATAATCTTTTCATGTTTATTAAGGCCGCAGTCAGTGTGGCCTTTTGTTCGTCATGGAGAAGATTCTCCATGGAGAAGATTTTCCATGGGAAAGATTTTGATAAGCGGGCCGCAAAGGGGGTTGAGTCGATGAAGCATACAGAATCTTTGAAGAAAAATTTTCAGTTCCGCCATGTGTATAATAGAGGCAGATCCATCGCCAACCGCCATCTGGTTTTATATCTGGTAAAAAACGGAACACATGACCACAACAGGCTTGGCATTTCTGTCAGCAAAAAGGTGGGCAAGAGCGTGGTACGCTCCCATGTGACACGTCTCATCCGCGAAAGCTATCGCAGCATGGAAGAAGAAATCAAGCTTGGCTACGATATGGTAGTCATCGCCCGTGGCTTCTGTGCCGATGCAACGTATCATGAGGTGTGCCGTTCCCTGCGGCATCTTTTCAAAAAACAACAGCTTCTGCTGAGCGCGTCTGAAAGAAAGGACCGTCAGGATAAATTAGAAGCGGGCAGAAACGAAGTGAGCGAAAATGCTTAAAAAACTCTTTCTGCTACTTATCAAATTCTATCAGGTAGCGATATCGCCCCATTTCAGGCCATGCTGTCGCTTCACGCCCACATGTTCTCAATATGCGTATATTGCCATTACCCGTTTCGGTGCGATAAAGGGCACGTATCTTGCCGTTCGGAGACTGCTTAAATGTCATCCCTTCCATGAAGGGGGATATGATCCCGTACCTGAGAAGAAAGAAAAATAACCTGTCCTTCGGGGCAAAAATCCCGTATTGTTTGTTTTAAGGAGGAAAAAATGTTGAATTCCTATTTACTGGAAGCTCTGCCTTCCGTAAGAGAGCCCGGTGTCATTATCGGACCCGTAGCCAACCTGATGGGGAAAGTATACAACATGCTGTTTGATATTCTGCATAGCAGCACAAGTGCAGGTTCCCTGGGTCTGGCGATCATTATTTTTACATTGATTGTGAAACTGATCCTGTTCCCTCTGATGGTGAAGCAGCAGAAATCTTCTTTCAAGATGCAGCAGCTGCAGCCTGAACTGCAGAAGATCAGGAAAAAATATGAAGGGAAGACAGACCAGGTGTCTCAGCAGCGTATGGCCTTCGAAATGCAGGAAATGCAGAAGAAGAACGGCGTAAGCATGATGGGCGGCTGTCTGCCCATGCTGATCCAGCTGCCTATCCTGTATGCACTGTTCTATCTGTTCCAGAATGCATACGTTTATGTAGATGCCATCGGCACAAACTACACAGAGATCGCCAATGCGATCATCAACATCCCTGCATCCATGAGAATGGAAGTATTCCAGCCCTTCGCACAGGAATTTGTGGATGCTTATAAAAACATTGATATCATCAAAGATGGTTTCGACATGAGCCAGGTAGGCGATATCGCTATGCTGGTAAATTATCTGAAAGCAGATGACTGGACAGTGATCCTGCAGAATCTGGGTTCCGCAGGCGATGCGCTGACACCTCTGCTGGAAACAAAGAATGAGATTGAAACATTCCTGACCATCCCTCTGGTAAGTAAAGCAGGTCTTTCTTTCCCCGGTGTCATCATTCCCATCGCTGCAGGCTTGACAACATATCTGCAGACAAAGATCATGAACATGATGAACCCTCAGAACAACGACCCCAACAACCCTGCAGCAGCAATGACAAAAACAATGCTGTACACAATGCCTATCATGATGGGCTTCTTCTCCATCAGCATGCCCGCAGGTCTGGGTCTGTACTGGACAATTTCCAACCTGTTTGGTATTGCTCAGCAGGTCGTTCTGAATAAATACTATAAAAAGAAATTTGCAGAGGAGGCAGCACAGTAATGGAAGAAATCAGAAAAAGCGCGAAGACTGTAGATGATGCGATCGCGGCTGCTCTGGCTGAACTGGGCGCAACTCGTGAAGAAGTAGATATCACAGTCATCGATGAAGGCTCCAAAGGTTTTCTGGGCATGTTCGGCGGCAAGGATGCCGTTGTTCTGGTGAAGAAAAATTTCAACCCTGAAAAAGAAGCGGAAACATTCCTGAAGGAAGTTTTCCTGAGCATGGGCCTGATCGTAAAGATCAAAACAGAACTGAAAGAAAAGCACCTGTATGTGGAACTGACAGGCGACGATATGGGTATCCTGATCGGTAAAAGAGGCCAGACACTGGATGCGCTGCAGTATCTGGTAAACCTGGTAGTGAATAAGAAAAGCCCTTATTACATCAGCGTAATGCTGGATACAGAAAATTACCGCCAGAGAAGAAAAGAAACTCTGGAAAGCCTGGCATTCAACCTGGCGAAAAAGGTAAAACACACAAAGAAAAATGTGGTTCTGGAACCCATGAACCCCTATGAAAGAAGAATCATCCATTCCGCACTGCAGAATGACAGATTCGTTACAACATATTCCGAAGGCGAAGAACCTTATAGAAATGTTGTTATCACATTGAAATAATGAAAATCTGGAAACCCGTTGTTGAATACATCGGGTTTTCGTTTTATTATGGAAATAGAGTATTGAAACCCTCAGAAGAGGAGGTTTATTTATTATGAAACGTGAATATATGCTGGATGATGTGATTGCGGCGATCTCCACGCCCATGGGGGTAGGCGGCATCGGCATTGTACGCATGAGCGGTGCAGGCTGTATCGAACTGGCGGATACCATTTTCATCGGCAGGAAAAAACTGACGGAAAAAGCGACACATACCTTATCCTATGGCAAAATCACCGACGGCAAAGGCGGCGAGATCATTGACGAGGTTCTGGTTTCCGTCATGAAAGCGCCCCATACCTATACAAAAGAGGATATCGTGGAAATCAACTGCCACGGCGGTTCTCTGGTGACAAGAAGGGTGCTGGAGGCGGTTTTGAAAACAGGCGCACGTATTGCCCAGCCTGGGGAATTTACGAAGCGTGCCTTTTTGAACGGGCGCATCGACCTGACCCAGGCGGAAGCTGTTATCGACCTGATCGAATCCAAAACGGAGCTTTCCCGTCAGGCGGCGGTGAATCAGCTGGAAGGCCGACTGAAAACAGCCGTACGCGAAATGCGTGATGAAATTCTGGATATGATCGCTTCTATTGAAGCTGTCATCGATTATCCCGACTATGATGTGGAGGATGAAACCTACGGCAATATGGAAAAGGGCGCCACAAAGCTGCTGGCGACCATGGAAAAACTGCTGGAAGGTGCAGACAGAGGGAAAATCATTCGTGATGGTCTGCAGACGGTTATCGTTGGTAAGCCTAACGTGGGGAAATCCTCTCTGCTGAACTGGCTGTTGGAGGAAGACCGTGCTATCGTAACAGATATCCCCGGCACGACAAGGGATACGGTGGAAGAATACCTGAATATCGACGGTATCCCTATTAAAATTGTTGATACGGCAGGGATTCGTGAAACAGGCGACGTGGTGGAACGGATGGGCGTGGAAAAATCCAAGGCCTATGCGGAACAGGCTGACCTGGTTATTATGATGCTGGATGGTTCCCGTCCTCTGGAGGCGGAGGATAAGGAGATTTTGTCCTTTATTAAGGATAAAAAGACCATCGTTCTGCTGAATAAGGTGGATCTGGAGCAGAAGCTTTCTCTGGAAGAACTGGAAAGCTACGTTCCCAAGGAACAGATTCTGTTCATTTCTGTAAAGAAAAATCAGGGCTTTGATGCGCTGATCGATGCCCTGAAAAATATGTTTTTGGATGGGCATACGGCCAGTGCGGACGATGCTCTGCTGGGTAATACTCGTCACAAAGATGCCCTGTATCGTGCGAAAGAAGCTATGGAGCATTGCATGGAGACCATCACCATGCGCATGCCCGAGGATTTCATTTCTCTGGATTTGCAGGATGCAAACAGAGCGTTGGGCGAAATCACAGGCGACACCAGCGATGATGAAATCATCGACCGTATCTTTACAAAATTCTGCTTAGGTAAATAATTGATACAAAAGATTGGAGATGTGTGAATATGAAAATTGCATTGGCACAGATGAAAATGGCTCCCGATATGGAAGCGAACTATAAAAAATCCGTTGCGATGATCGAAGAAGCGGCGAAAAACGGCGCAGACCTTGTCTGCTTCCCTGAAGTACAGCTGACACCTTTCTTTCCTCAGTA
>NZ_JAFUMA010000031.1 GCF_017483025.1 Anaerotignum sp.
GCCTTCAACATTAGACAGGCCGGGTGTATTTTCCAACAGTGCAATGACATCTCTTTCTGCTTCGATCAGTGTTTTGTTATCGTAACCATAGATATTCATGGTTACGTCACCGCCGCCCATCATGGAGCCCATGGCGGAAGAAGAGGATGCTACTGTGATTTCCGCACCGGGAATATCCGCCAGCAGGCCTTCGATCTCTTCACAGACTTCATCTGTAGAACGGTCTCTTTCGTCCTTATCCACCAGGTTGATGGTTACAGAAGCGGAGTTTGTGCCGGCACTCATCTGGCTGGTACCAACGGACGCATAGAGCATATCTACTTCGGGGATATCCTGCAGACGATACAGTACTTCCAGTGCTGTTTCTTCTGTCGTATCCAGTTCTGTACCGTTAGGCAGTTCTACTGTTACAGAAGCAGAGCCCTGGTCCATGTTTGCCATAAAGTCAACACCGGCGATGGGAACAGTAACCAGAGACAGAAGGAATACAACTACTACTGTGATCACAGTTTTCTTTCTGTGACCCAGCGCCCATTTCAGTGCCAGTTCATATTTTCTGGACAGCATATCAATGGCTGCATCCCAGTGATCCAGGAATGCCAGGAATTTGATATTTTTCCAGTGGATCGTTTTTGTTTCTCTCTTTAACAGCAGCGCACATGCCATAGGCACGAAAGTCAGCGCAACTACTACGGATGCCACCAGCGCATACACGATGGTGAAGGACAGGTTTTTCATCATGGCACCTGTCGTACCGCCCTGCAGTGCCAGGGGGATAAATACGGCTACGGTTGTCAGTGTGGAGGCTGTGATGGCCATGGATACTTCACGGGCACCGATCTCTGCAGATTCCGCAGGGGTATAGCCTCTTTCATAATACTGATAGATACTATCCAGAACTACTACGGAGTTATCTACCAGCATACCGATACCAATGGCGACACCACCCATGGAGATCATGTTCATATTGATACCGGTCACATACATCAGACCAAAGGTAGCCATGATGGATGTAGGGATGGAAACAGCGATGATACCCGCTGTTACCGCATTTTTCAGGAACAGGAACAGCACGAAGAAAGCGATGATCGCTGCCAGGAAGGCTGTTTCTGTGATATTTGCCAGGGACATTTCGATATATTCCGCTGTGTCTGTCAGCATATGGATTTCCAGTTCAGGATAATCTTCCTGCAGTTCCTCGATCTCTGCTTTCAAGGCATCGGAAACCTTAACCAGGTTGGCTGTGGACTGTTTGTCAACGGAGATCATGATACCCTTATCCCCATTGATGTAGGAGAAACCTGTTCTGTCCGCTTCCACTTCTTCTACGCGGGCAACGTCGCTCAGGTGAACAACGGCACCTGTGGATGTGGGGATAGGCAGATTCTGGATATCCTGCAGGGATGTGAATTCACCGACAGTACGGATGGATACGGATGTATCACCCTGAGACAGGGAACCGGAAGGCAGGTTCATATTTTCAGCTGTCAGCATACCGGAAATGGTGGATGTGGTCAGGCCATAACCCGCCAGTTTTGCAGGATCGATCGTTACACGTACTTCACGTTCGATACCACCGGACAGATCAACGGAGGCTACACCTTCGATACGTTCCAGACGGTTCACAACGTTATCTTCCAGCATTTCGTGGAGGGAGTTCAGATCCAGGTTTTCCGCTCTGACACCCAGCATGATAGGCATGGCATTGATATCCATTTTTACTACCATAGGCTCATTGGCACCATCGGGCAGGGTGGACTCGATCTGGTCCAGTTTATCTCGCATATCCACGGCAGCCATATCGATATCAGTACCGTCTACAAACTGCAGCAGTACCATAGACATATTGGCTGCGGAATAGGAAGTGATGGTATCTACATTGGCAATAGAACCCATACCTTCTTCCAGAGGTTTGGATACCAGGTTTTCAATTTCTTCGGGGGACGCACCTACATAAGTTGTGGCTACAACGGCGATAGGCAGGTCCATATCAGGCATCATGGCCTGGTCCAGGTTGGTGTAAGACAGAATACCTGCGATAAACACCATCAGGGTCACCATGATGGTGGTTACTGGTTTTCGGATACAAAGTTTGGAGAACATTTACTTATTCCCCCTTTTCTTCTTTTTTTGTTTCAGATTTTTCTGTTTCTGCAGGGTCGGCATTGGAAATATTTACTTCTTCGCCGTCAGAAATATATGTCTGGCCCTTTGTTACAACATCGTCGCCGTTTTTCAGACCTTTTGTGATTTCAATTGTATCAGCTGCTTCGATACCCAGTTCAACGATAACTTTCTTTGCTACGCCGTTTTCAACCACGTAAACGTATGTTTCGCCTTCTTTTTCAATGACAGCGTTGCGAGGCAGAACGATGGTATCATCAGAGCTTTCCATTGTGAAGTTTACTTCCGCCAGCATGCCGGATTTGATCTTGCCATCTTTGTTATCCATTTCAACCTTAACGGTATACATACCTGTCTGGCCTGCAGCAGGAGCAATTGTCGCTACTGTGCCTTCCAGAGGTTCTTCGGAAACGGCTGTCATCAGAACGGAAACTTTATCGCCAACTTTGATGGTATTCAGCACCTGTTCGGAAACGCTAACTTCTACTTTGATCGTGGACAGATCCATAACTGTATAAGCAGGAGCCGCCTGAGATGCAAAGCCGCCGCGTTCTACGCCTCTTGTGGCGATCACGCCAGTCATGGGGGAAGTTACAGAGCAGTCACTGATGGATTTTTTCAGGGTATCCATCTGCACCTGTACAGAAACCAGCTGTGCTTCCGCTGCATCGTAAGCATATTTGATCTGATCATATTCAGATTTGGAAATGATGCCTTCATCATAGAGCAGCTTATTGTTTTCATATGTATTTTTCGCATTATCTCTTGCCAGTTTTGCTACATTGTAACCAGCTTCTGCGGAACGCAGGCTATTCTGCAGGTCGATCGTATCTACTGTAAACAGGACTGCACCCTGGCTTACCTTATCGCCTACTTCATAATTAAAATCTGTTACCTTGCCGGGTACTGTGGGTACGACGGATACTTCTTTGGAAGGCGCTGCTTTGCCTGTATAAGCAAATTCGCTGGAGATTTCAGATTTGCCCACTGTCGTGATCTCAACAGAGCGCAGGTTCTTTTCTTCCACTACTTCCTCTTTGCCGCAGGCTGTACCCAGTGCCATGCACAGAGCCAGTGCGATCAATACATGCTTCTTCATTCTTTCCATCCTCCTGTATTGAATAATTCCATCAATTCCTTTACTTTTGTGTGAATCAGAGCGCGTCTTTCGTCATCCATCCGGTCAAAAACACCAGCTGCGCTTTCTATCAGCAATTCCATGATCTCCATGACCGCCGCATCGCCCTTTGGCGTCAAAGAAACATAGACCTTCCTGCCGTCATCATCGCCTTTGGCTGCTTTTTTCTGCACAAAGCCAGCCATCTGCAGCTTGGAAAGCATCAGAGAAAGGCTTCCCTTGCTGATATGCAGTTCCGATGAAAGAGCTGATACCGTATCCAGTTCCGGATTTCCTCGCAAAAAAGCCAGGATCTCCACCTGATGATGGGTCAATCCCAATTCTTCCACTCGTTTTGCGACTTTTTCCTTTGATGAATATTCTTTGTTCCAGCGGGCAATATTCGTTCCCAATCGCATCATATCGGCAACGATTGCCTTGCCTGTCGCAGCTTCCATTCCGGCACTCCTTTCTTCCAAAAATAAAGAAAATTTCCTTATCATAACATAATACGAATTGATTTTAATATAAAACCAATTACAAGTCAATTATTTTTACATTAAAACTAATTTTTCTCTGGTAAATTGGAAAAGATTATGCTAAGATGTGTTACAATGCATGTGATTTTGTAACACAGGCAGAAAATTTCATATAGTACTGGAGGATTGATTTTTATGGATTTTCATGTCATTAGTGACAGTTCCTGCGATATTTCCCTGGAACAGGAAAAAGCCTACGAGATCGGCATCGTTCCTTATTACGTTTCCTTCGATGGAGAAACTTATAAAAAAGACCGTATAGAGATCACCGCTGAGGAATTCCACAAAGAAATGCAGGAAAACCCCGGCGTCTATCCCAAAACTTCCATGCCTACCCAGGTGGATATTTATGAAGCCCTTCTGCCCTACGCAAAGGCAGGGGAAAATGTTATATATTTCAACCTGACTTCCAAATTCAGCAGCTCCTTCCAGAGCGCGAATCTGGCGGCGGAAGCATTGACGGAAGAATACCCCGCCTGCAAAATTACCGTTGTTGACAGTATGTCTGCCACCGTACAACAGGGCCTTCTGGTGACAGAGGCGGCAAAAATGGCAAAGGCAGGCATGTCCTATGAAGAAGCACTTTCCCGCATCGAAGAAGTGAAAAAAACATCCCGCATCTTCTTTACCACCGCAGACCTTTCCTATCTGCAGAAAGGCGGCCGCGTGGGCAAAGCCATGATCCAGGCGGCGACCATGCTGAAGATCAAACCCATCATACAGCTCTACGAAGGGGAGCTGCAGGCGGCAGGCATCGTCCGCAGCAGAAAAAAATCCCTGCAGAAATTCCTGGAGGATGCAAAAAAATTTCTGGCAGATAAAAATATCAACGATTATCGCATCTGCACAGGCCTTGGCTATGATAAGGAAGAACATGCTGCTTTCCACGCGCAGGTAGTAGAAGAGATGAAGGCTCTGGGTTTTGAAGGGGAAATAGAAAGCTATCAGATCGGCTGTACCATCGGCGTACACACAGGCCCCAGCGCCATCGGCATCGCTGTCATCAAAAAATACGATGCATAACTTACAATAAAAATGAAATAACACACCTTTTTGCAAAAATGCCCCGGCAGATTGCGGAAAGGTGTTTTTGATTTTTGTGCAGTTTTCAAAACCATTACAAAAAAGAAAAGATACCCTTATTCAGAGTATCTTTTTCTATTTTATATCTTTTTCTATTTTATATCTTTTCCAATAACTTGGCGTAGGTCTCCGCCCCTGCGGCAAGGATGGCTTCATCGAAATCAAATTCTGCGCTGTGCAGGGAGCCGGTAAAGCCCTTTTCTGCATTGCCGCTGCCCAGAAAGAAAAACATACCGGGGATCTGGGTCTGATAAAGGGAGAAATCCTCCGCCAGCATATAGGGAGGGGTCTCTTCATAAGCCTCGCCGCAGACTTCCTCCAATGCCTTCACCAGTTCCGGGGCATTATCCACCACACGGTACATATGCCGGAAGACCGCTTCTCCTTCGCAGCCATAGCCTGCCGCTACCCCCTGCACCACTTCATGGACGCGTTTTTCCATGGTCTCATAGGCTTCGTCGCTGAAGGCCCGCATGGTGCCTTCCAGTTTTACTTCTTTGGCAATGATATTGCAGGCTTCGCCCCCGTGGATGGAGCCAAAGGTCAGCACGCCGCTGTCCAGAGGGGAAACATTGCGGCTGAGTATGGTATGGATGGCAGTGATGACTGCCCCCGCCGCCAGTACGGCATCCTTCCCCAACTGAGGCTGAGCGCCGTGGGCGCTGGTGCCGCGGATATGGAGATCGACCTCTCCGTTTCGTGCCATCATGGCGCCTTTCCGACAGGCGATCTTCCCCTGTTCCACCTGGGGGAAGATATGACAGCCGATGATCTTCCTGATATCATATTTTTTCAAAAGACCCGCTTCAATGAGGAGCTTTGCCCCGCCGGGGCCTTCCTCTGCAGGCTGAAAGATCAGGACGACTCTGCGGTCGGCATAGGCTGCGGGATGGTCGCAGAGATATTTGGCAAAGCCCAGCAAAACGGCGGCATGGCCATCGTGGCCGCAGGCATGCATCCAGCCTTCGTGTCGGGAAGCATATTCCTTGGGGGCCTCCTGCACAGGCAGCCCATCGATATCCGCCCGGAAGGCTATGGTCTCTTTTGCGCCCCCTTCGCCGAACACCGCCACCACGGCAGTCTCCAGCCAGGTCTCGATATAAGGCGCACCAAATGCCTGCAGCTTTTCCTGAATATAGGCAGATGTTTTATATTCTTTCAGCCCAGCCTCGGGGATTTTGTGCAAATCTCTTCTGATCGTTTTCAGTGTTTCTTTTATATTTTCAAAATATGTATTCAAAATAGCATCACCATTCTTTCTGTTTAGATTTTTTCACGATTTTTCCCCTTTGTCAATGAAAATCTTTGAAATTCTACGGGATTAGTATATAATAGATGTGATTTGTTTTTTCTATGAAAAAAGGAGGGAAAACCTATGGATTATGATATGACCAACCCCTATGAAATTGCAAGATATATCAAGGATGCCAAAAAGGCCACCCCTGTGAAAGTATACGTGAAAGGCGACCTTTCTGCGGCGCAGGTGCCCGCTGAAGTGAAGCGCTTCGGCACAGGCGATTTCTGGTTCCTGGCAGGCGACCATGACCTGGTGCAGGCTGTTCTGGAAGCAAATGCTGACAAAGTACAGGATACTTTCATGGAAAATGACACCAGAAATTCTGCCATCCCCACATTAGACATCACGAACGTTGAAGCCCGCATTGAACCCGGCTGCACCATCCGTGACCATGTTTCCATCGGCAAAAACGCTGTTATCATGATGGGCGCTGTCATCAATATTGGCGCAGAGATCGGCGAAGGCAGCATGATCGATATGAATGCCGTTCTGGGCGCAAGGGCCACCGTCGGCAAAAATGCCCATATCGGGGCAGGTGCTGTGCTGGCTGGCGTGCTGGAGCCCCCCTCTGCTACGCCCGTTATCGTGGAAGATGGCGTTTTGATCGGCGCCAATGCTGTTGTGCTGGAGGGTGTCCGCGTTGGGAAGGATGCCGTTGTGGCTGCCGGCTCTGTGGTGACAGAGGATGTGCCCGCAGGGGCTGTCGTTGCCGGTTCTCCCGCAAAGATCGTGAAAATGAAGGATGAAAAAACAAAAGATAAAACGCAGCTCCTGGATGACCTGAGAAAATAAAGCACAGAAAAATACAAAAGACTATCTATTAAGCGGAGCCTGCTTAATAGGCAGTCTTTTTCTTTTATCAAAAATCCGTTCCCCGCCCCTTCTAAAATGTTTTCATTTTGCAAAATCGTAACATAGTTGTAAAGACACAAATAGTGACATTTTTAGTGAGATAGTGTAAAATGAGACAAGAATCACCAAAAACTGGGAGTAGAAGAAAGGGTGAACACGGGCATGGAAAAATATGATGCTGCGTTTTCCGATATGGAAAATCGTTTGATCTATGAAGCAAGAACGATCCCGCCCCGCATGGAAGAGATCGAAGCTCTTCTGCAGGCTGGTGCGGATTTGAATAAAACCGGCGCAGAGCGAAACGTATTCCTTACCATTCTGGAATATTACGGCGAATATGTGGATGAAAACGGCGATGTAAGGGAAACAGGGAAATATCTGCCCGCCCTGCTGGAGCTGTTCTTCCGCTATGGGCTGGATATAAAGGTAAAAAATGAGGATGAAATGAGTGCGGCATGGTGCTTCGTCTGGCCCACAGCCACAGATGAAGGCATGCTGCAGGCAGCAGAGCTGCTTTTGCAGAAAGGCGCAAAGGCCAACGCCCGCTACCAGAACGAAACGCCCATGGATTATCTGGAAGAATCCCTGAAGCAGGCCAAGGAAAGCGGCAGCTGGACAGAGATAGACCGTTTCCGGGAAAAATATCGCAGCCTGCTCATCCGTTACGGCGGCGTGCCCCGCTACAGAGGCTATGCCGGCTGGGTCGCTCCCGATGTAGAGGAAAAGGAACGCCCCCTGCTTTGGGGCGATAAATCCCGCAGAGCCAAGCTGAACCGCAATTTCCGCTATCGTTACAACGAGGCAGAGGACAATTTTGATCTGATTGATACAAAAACAGAACGACTGATTGGAAAATTTTACCACATTGGGACATAAGAAGCCATTTCTTTCCTTGTACGAAGAATAAAACTATGATATAATTAAACCTAATCCGTACACGGGAAAAAGAAGGGATGATCCAATATGAGAAAAAAAATTTTTGCACTGCTGGCAATTCTGACACTGGCGCTGACCGGCTGCGGCGGCGATAATTATGCCACTGTATTCACTGAAGTAAACACAGTGGAAGGTGTAACACTGACATTGGTAGAAGACACACTGAAATCTTCCAGAGCTACTTTTATTCTGACAAATGATTCTGAAGAAGATGTTCAGTTCGATCCCGTAGAATTCCATCTGGAAGAAAAGAAAAATGATGTTTGGCAGGAAAACATCGGCACAAGAGTATCTGAATGGAAACGTGACAAAACAGAAACCATCCCTGCAGGCACTTCTATCGAAAGAGAAGTTGACTGGAAAGGTCTGTGCGGTACGATCGGCAGCGGCGAACACCGTGTGATCCTGATCGTAAATGACCAGCCTGTTGCCTGTGAATTCTCTAAATAATTTTCAAAGAAAATACCGACAAAAAATTAGGACTATGGAAAAAATCCATAGTCCTTCTTTATTGCTTATTTGATTTGATTTCGCAACTTTTCAGGCATGGAAACGAGGGCTTTTTCGAAATCAGCATCCTCCAGCAGGCCGCCTTCGTTGCTTACCACGGCAGAGGAAACATGATTCGCCGCCCAGATGGCATCGGCAAAGGAAAGGCCAAAGCGTCTGCCAGAGATGACCGCCCCCATATGGGAATCCCCTGCGCCGATGGTATCCTTCACCTTTGCAGGAACGGGTTCGGCATAATGGTCTGCCCCGTCGTAGCAATAGGAACCCTTTTCCCCCAGAGTGACGATGACCGCATTGCCCGTCTTTGCATAAATGGCACGAGCCGCTTCTTCCACCGTCTTTTCCCCTGTAAAGGCAAGGCTTTCCCCTTCATTCATATGCAGGATGGGATGGAGGGCAAACATAGCCTCCATGCGGTCGGGCTGTATCTCCATGATGCGGGCGCCGGGGGCAAAATACACCGTATATTCCGGATGCTTCCGCAGATATTCGATGATATTCCAGCCGGTATACTCCTCCACCTCCAGACCGCAGACATACACACTGTCGATGGAAGCAGTATCGATTTTTTCCAGATATTCTTCATAGAAGGTATATTCGATACCATGGTCTACGATGAAGCTGCGCTCGCCGCCTTTGCCCGTTTCCACCATACAATAGCAGCAGCCATTTTCCTCAGGGCGGGTCACATAGATAGGTACGCCCTTTTCTTCCAATTTTTTATGGACAAAATCCCCGTAAATGCCCGTGCCTACGGCTGTACAAAGGCTATAGGGCGCGCCGAAATGGCGCAGTACATCGGAAACGATGTAGGCGCAGCCTCCCAGAGAACGGGTCTGGGTGCTGATATGGACATCTTCCCCTGTTTTGGGAAGATGGGGGATATTTACGATCACATCGACCACCGCAGAGCCGATGACTAAAGTCTGTTTCATATAAAATCACTCCATAGAAAATTTCTGAACTTTTCGTCTCATTCTTTCTTTAGTATAATGGAAATAAATCAGAAAGAAAATCAATTTTTTTAAAAATATTGGGAACTGTTTCCATCCTGCTGCGTCAAACGAAGCAAAGACAAATGTGCACCGCAGTCGTATGGTTTTTGAAAGGAGAGATTGGGTATGAAAAAATGGAAAAAAGCATTGGCTGTTCTGACAGCAACGATGGCATTATCAATGGGCGCTGCCTGCATGGCCTATGCTGCTGAAGGCGAAATCAACGTAAACGGCACAGGCATCGTACAGGCAGAACCCGATACAGCCACCATCAACCTGAACGTAGAAACCACAGGCAAGACCTCTCAGGCGGCACAGAAAGAAAACAATAAAATTCTGCAGGCTGTGACAAAAGCCATGCAGGATATAGGCGTAGCGAAGGAAAATATCGTGACGACCTATACTTCCGTATATCCCCAGTA
>NZ_JAFUMA010000032.1 GCF_017483025.1 Anaerotignum sp.
CTGGTTTGGTGTTGACTCATATTCTTTTGCCGATACACTGACAGTTGGGAGCATCAGCGAAAAGGCAAGGAGAAAAGCCAGAAGTTTTTTTGTTTTCATACCATTTTCCTTTCTTTCAATTATATTTATTTCAACGGAATATTATGGTTTTGATACTAGGTTCATTATATCACCATTCTAAGGAAAGAAAAGAATTTTCGATTAGGTATACAGATTCTTTTTCAATGATTTTCCGGATAAAGTTTTATTGTCAGGCATATTGTCATTATAAAATTCTCTGAGAAATCGGGGGTTTGGTTTTTGAGATGATACCTTATAAACTGTTTTATGATATAATATTACTATAGGAAAATCTTGTTTGATACAAAGAAGGGGAGGAGCATATGAAAAAGAAATTGATGGCATTATGCCTTACGCTGACGATGTCAACTTCGTTGATGCCGACCATGGCTTTTGCGGAAACAACAGATATGACAGAGGTTATAGAACTACAGGAAACGGCAGCAGAAGATAGCAAACTGCCGACACCTGTATTGGAATGGGTAGAGGAGAAGTGTCGTCTGAATATTACAATTGAGAGTGGGAATTGGGAAGAACTGGCGGAAGTGGCCTATACACTGGCGATTACAAATACAGATACTGATGAAGAATTTGAAGTCTACCGTGATGGTATTGAGTTTTCTGCGGATGAAAGCAACCTGCTGATCGGCTGGTATACAGAAAATGAAATGAAAACGGGCAATTATCAGGCAGAATTGTATCTGGAAGAGAGTGGGGCCTGGACACCGAGTGATACAGCCACTTTGGAGTTTTATTATGAAAATCCTGGTGAAAAATACGGTACTATTACTGATGTAGTATGGGATAATGGTGAATTGAGTTTTATTGCTCCTGATGATGCTGCTGAAAACAGTACGGTATTTATTCAGTTTGCGAAAAAGGAAAATGGAGAAATTACAGCCTATCGCTATAGCGGTGAAAATATGAATGATCTGTCAAGAGCGATGGAAAGATTTGAGACTTTGATGAATAAAAATGGCGAAGGGGATTACTATTATCGTATTCGTGTGATATCTAATGATCTGAGTGAAAAATATCATGGTGATTGGTCTGTATGGAGTGATGCCTATACCGTTACTGAGCAGGATCTGGAAGAAAATGTGCCTTCTGATACAGGTATCTGGGATGGAACTGTGGCGGACAGTTTTGCAGGCGGCAGCGGCACGGCGGCGGATCCCTACCTGATTGAAAATGGCGCCCAGCTGGTATTGGTAAATGATTATTTACAGAAACACTTCCGTCTGACAAAGGATATCTATCTCAATGATACAGCAGACTGGGAAGAATGGTCTGAAACGAATGTTCCTGCCAATGAATGGGGGATGATTGGTAACTTTGATGATGCCTTTGAAGGAAATTTTGATGGTGATGGGCATTCTATTTATGGTCTGTATATGTCTACTGAGGATAATTATACAGGTCTGTTTTTCAGAACAGAAAAAGCTGAAATCAAGGATCTGTCCATCAAGGAGTCCTTCATGTTTACCAGCGGACAGATGTGTGGTCTGCTGATTGGTGAAGCGATGACAGATACGCGGGTCATCAACTGTCATAACAGCGGTAATATCGAGACTACAGGCGGTCATGTTGCAGGCTTGATTGGGCAGGCATATAGATGTGAACTGATTGCCGACTGTACGAATTCCGGCACGATTGCAAATACAAACAGTACATATACAGATAGTAATGATGTATTAAGAATTGGCGGTGTTGTCGGCAGTGCCAATGAGTCTGTGATCGAGGATTGTACGAATACAGGTAGTATTTCTTCTTATGGCAGTCAGGTCGGCGGTGTTATTGCCTATGCTTTTGGTCAGACAGAGATTACAGGGTGTGTAAATAAAGGTGATGTGACAGTCTATGAAGCAGAATCTGATGAACCCGCTTCTATTGGCGGCATTACAGGCGGTTTATATGATAATGTAACAGTAACGGACTGTATCAATTATGCGACTGTAATGGCGGAAGGTACAAGAGTTGGCGGCATTATTGGACAGGCGCAGGAAAGCTCTGTTATTGGTTGTGAAAATGAAGGTGCTGTTACAGGTCGGGATTCTGTTGGCGGTATCGCTGGTCAGGGATATAATGATACTCTTATAGACTTCTGTGAAAATAATGGTGATGTTATTGTAACATCAGAAAGCAATAGCGAAGCGGGTGGTATTATTGGTCTTTTGAATCAGGGCTTTGTTCGAAATTCAATCAATGGTGGTAAGGTTTCTGGTGTAGCATTGAGAATTGGTGGTATTGTCGGGGATATCAGCAGTAATGCAATGGGAGTTGCCAACTGTTATAATATGGGCGATGTTTCTGGTTCTAATATGGCTGGTGGTATCTGTGGTAGATTAAGTGCAGACAAACCTATCCGAAATTGCTGGAATGGCGGACAGATCACAACAGAATCTTCTCGTTACATACCTGGTGTTGTTTTAAGTAGTGCTGATGAAGGAGACATTGTTCATTGCTATACCTTGCCTGATTGCTGTACAGATGCAGATGACGCAGCATATGTAACAGAAATCACCGAAACAGAACTGAAATCTGCAGATTTTCTGAAAACTCTGAATGATTGGGTACTGGCAAACCAGAGAGTAGAAACAGGTTATGCATATTGGGAAACAGACAGTAATGGATATCCTGCTCCTGTGGGTACAGTGCCTGCATATATTCCTGTAACAGGGAACCTGACACTGAATCAGCCTGAAAACGGATCTGCAACGATTTCTCATACTTCTGCTCTGACAGAAACAATGGTTACAGTAACCGTAACAGCGAATGAAGGCTATATTCCTTACCAGGTATGGTTCTGTACAGAAGAGGACCCTGATACATCCGTTTATGCAGAAAAAACAGGCGACAATACCTTTACCTTCTCCATGCCTTATGGTGATGCGAATGTCTATGCATCTGTTCTGGCTCTGCCCGAAAATGATATGTGGGATGGTACTGTTGCAACAGCCTTTGCGGGTGGTGACGGTACGGAAAACAATCCTTATTTGATTGCAACAGCAAGTCAGTTGGCTTTGGTGGAAAATTATAAAAATAAAGATGCGTATTTCCGTATGGTGGCAGATATTTACCTGAATGATACAACAGACTGGGAATCCTGGACAGCGGAAAATGCACCTGATAATGTCTGGACTCCTCTTTCTTTTCTGAGAACGACACTGGATGGTGGCAATCATACGATTTATGGTCTGTATGTAAATAGAAGTCAGGATTACGGTGGCCTTTTTGCACAGCTTTATAGTGGAGGCTGCCTGAAAAATCTGACGATTGAAAAATCTCATGTTTTTGGTACCAGATATGTGGGTACACTGGCTGGTTATAATGATGGTACGATTGAAAATTGTATCAATAAAGGGAATGTAACGGCTTCTGATGAATATGCAGGTGGTATTACCGGTTCTTGCAATGATGAGAAAAGTCTGGTTAAAGACTGTACAAACTGCGGGGACATTTTTTCTCTTGAAAAAAATGGTGGTATTGCAGGTAGAGTTAGCGGAACAATAGAAGATTGTATTAACCACGCGAATATCGAAGGATATCGCTGTGTTGGTGGCATCGCAGGTGCCGGCTATTCTGATGGTGTAATCAAGGACTGTGTGAACTATGGTGATATTGCGGTTCTTGTTGACTCCAATAATGAAGATAGTAGTGAATATGCTGGCGGTATCATGGGTTCTGTCAGAAATAATGGCGTTTACATTGAAGCGTGTATCAATAATGGCAATATATCTGGATATGATAAAATCGGTGGTATCAGTGGCAATAATGGCTGTAGTCTGATTTCTGGATGCACAAACAATGGCGCTGTTTCGGCTGATTTGCAGAATGCAGGTGGTATTGTTGGCATGATGTATGCGACTGACTCCGATAGTGCAATTATTGAGCTTTGCGTAAATAATGGTGCAGTTTCTGTTGGCATGGATTCTGATGATCATTTTGCAGGTGGTATTGTTGGCTTTACAACAGTTGAAGAAGGAAGTAATGGTACATTGTATGTACGCAACTGTTATAATACTGGGGAAATCAGTGGTAATAGTTGTGTTGGCGGTATCATTGGTGATGCATGGGTAAGAAGTGCTACAGGATATTCTGTGATTGAGAACTGTTATTCTACAGGTGCTATTGCTGGAAATAAAGATACAGGCGGTACGGTAGGTCGTGTCTGCACAAATATCTCTGGAGCAGAGCTGATTGTTCGAAACTGTTATACATTATCTGGTACAGGTTCTGTAGACGTTGTTCTTTATGGTGATGCTGGTACAAAGACTGTAACCAATGTGTTGGCACTGACTGCAGAAGAAATGGGCCAGCAGTCCAGTTTTACAGGTTTTGACTTCACTACTGTATGGATGATTGCAGGGGATGGCAGTTATCCCGTTTTGCGCGGTGACGGTAAAGTCGGCGAAATGGGTGGTGTGATTTCTTACAATTATTATGAAAATGGCGCAGTCGTTGTGACTGCCGATGAGGCCAATAGAGAGTCTGTTTATGCAGTTCTGGCTTCCTATGAGGATGGCAAAATGAAATCCGTGGATATGGTGGAACTGTCCGCAGGTGAGAAAGCTACACTCACGTTGCAGAGTTGGGGACAGGACGTGAAACTGTTCGCTGTTTCTGCAGATTATGTACCTCTTTGTCCTATGGAAGAATTGTAAAATGGGAAAAAGAAAGCAGCAGGATGCGTTCCTGCTGCTTTTTGTATATGAAAAATCAGGTGAGTGGACGCTTATTTATTAATGAAAATCAAACAACCATCATTGGAGAAACCGGTTGATACTTCGTTGTTGTAAAAAAGATATGGATGGTA
>NZ_JAFUMA010000001.1 GCF_017483025.1 Anaerotignum sp.
AGGCAGATTTCACTGTAGAATTTACTCTTACACACCCAGCATGTGGAATTTAGTCTCGCACACTAATTGCAGATGCTTATTTGGTATGCAAAAAAACAGTAAAATCTGTGCTATTATTTTCATTATAAGTGAGTATTCCGCATTTGTTAAGAAAAAATGCAGAATTCAGTTCTGCAAATTCCGCAAATTTACAACGTTTATAACCCACTAGCATTTAACTTTTCATTTAAGTTAAAAAAATAGTCCCCGTCATAGGCAGGAACTATTTTTATATGCAAATATATTTTTCGTTGAAATACAAATCTCATTTTCTCACAGCTTTCAGGTTTTTTCTTCGCAAAACTGTGTAATGATTTTGCAAAGCTTCTTCATACCTTCGGTGATTTTTTCCTCCGGCATATTAGAATAATTCAGGCGCAAGGTATTTTCATGACCACCGTTAGGATAGAAGCCGCCGCCTGTAACAAAAGCGACCTTCTCTTCCAGACACTTCATAGCCAATTCCTTTGCATCGATCCCCTCAGGCAATTCGATCCATGTAAAAAGTCCACCTTCCGGATCTGTAAATTTACAGCAGGCAGGAAGTTCTTTCTCCATAATATCGATCATGATATTCTTTCTTTTTCCATAGCAATCTCGAATCTTATCCACATGGGCATTCAAATCGTACAATTCCATCCATTTAGAAGCAATCAGCATAGAGATGGTGGGGGTCTGCAGGGAAAATGCCTGTTTCAGGAAATTATACTTCGCCAGGATCGGGTCATCGGCGCAGACCCAGCCCAAACGGAAACCAGGGGCTAAAATCTTGGAAAATGTACCCAGATAAACCACCAGACCCTTTGTATCCAAAGATTTCAGGGCAGGCAATGCTTCCCCTTCGTATCTCAGGTCGCCATAGGGATTATCCTCGATGACAGGGATCTCATATTTATTTACCACTTCCATAAATTGTTTTCGCCGTTCCAAAGACCATGTCTTGCCAGAAGGATTCTGAAAATCAGGAATCACATAAATCATCTTTACATTTTCCGTTGTTTGCAGCACCTTTTCCAGTTCATCTATCAGCATCCCCTCCTTATCTGTAGGAATATCAATAAAAGTGGGTTCGCAGGTCTTGAAAGCATTGATGGCCCCCAGATAAGAAGGGCTTTCCATCAGCACCACGTCCCCTTTATTCAGGAACGCCTGGGCAGAAAAAATCAACCCCTCCTGGGAACCGGAAGTCATTAAGATATGATCCGCATCTGTGTGAATATTGTTTTTTTCTTCCATTCGTTTTGCGATCTGTTCTCTCAATTTTGGAATCCCTTCCGTTGTGGAATACTGCAGGGCTTCCTGTCCATGCTCTTTCAATACTGCCAGTGTTGCTTCCAGCACTTGCTCCACAGGGAACAGCTCCGGGGCAGGCATGCCGCCGGCAAAGGAAATGATGTCGGGCTTGGCAGTCAGCGCCATCAACTCCCGCACTTCAGACCCTTTCAGCTGCCCCATTCTATCTGCAAATTTTATCATATTTTATTCCTTCTTTTCTCCTCACACACCCAGGTATGCTTTTCTTACGTCATCATTCTGCAGCAGTTCTTCCGCTGTACCTTCCATGGTAATGCGACCTGTTTTCAGCACATAGGCTCTATCTGCAATGGAAAGGGCCATCTTCGCATTCTGTTCTACCAGAAGGATGGTGATGCCTTGTTTGTGTACTTCTTTTATAATGTCAAAAATATTAGAGACCAGGATGGGAGACAGACCCATGGAGGGTTCGTCCATCAGCAATATTTTAGGATCGCCCATCAGCGCCCTGCCTACTGCTACCATCTGCTGTTCCCCGCCAGAAAGAGTACCCGCCAGCTGACGTCTGCGCTCCTGCAGACGGGGGAATCTTTCATAGATCTCCAAAATCTTTTTTTCAATGTAATCTTTATCTTTTTTGGTATATGCCCCCATACGAAGGTTTTCTTCTACAGTCATTTCAGGGAAGATATGCCTTCCTTCAGGCACATGGGCCATCCCCAAAGTAATGATCTTGCTGGGGTCTGTTTTCATCAGGTCTTTTCCCTCCAGCAGAACAGAACCACCGGCGGCCTTTTTCAGCCCCGTAATGGTATGGAGGATGGTTGTTTTGCCTGCGCCATTGGCACCGATAAGGGTCACCAGTTCCCCTTCCTTTACCTCCATGGAAACATCATGGATGGCATGGATCGCACCGTATTTTACATTCAAATCCTGTATTTTCAGCATAGAACCGCCTCCTTACGCGCTGCCCAGATATGCTGTGATGACCTGGGGATTTTTTGCCACCTCTTCCGGCAAGCCTGTTGCTAAGATCTCGCCATAATTCAGCACGATGATGCGCTCGCAGATATTCATAACAAGACTCATATCATGCTCAATCAGAAGGATGGCTACGTTGAATTTTTCACGGATAAGATGAATAGATTCCAGCAGCTCCGCCGTTTCCGTCGGGTTCATGCCCGCCGCAGGCTCATCCAGCAGCAGCACCTTCATATCCGTTGCCAAAGCTCTGGCGATCTCCAGTTTTCTCTGCTTACCATAGGGCAGGTTTTCCGCCATATCATCTACCTGTTCTTCCAGCTTGAACAATTTCAGCAGTTCCCTTGCCTTTTTATCTATCTCCTCCTCTTCCTTCCAGAAAGCAGGTGTCCGCAGGATGGCAGAACCCATTTTATATTTTGCACTTTTCTGAAAAGCGATCTTTACATTTTCCAATACAGACATCTTTTTAAACAGGCGGATATTCTGGAAGGTGCGGGCAATGCCCGCGTCCACCACCTGATGGGTACGCTTACCGTTCATTTTCTGCCCTTCCAGATAATAGGTGCCCTCTGTGGGCTGATAAACACCTGTCAGCAGATTGAATACTGTAGTTTTCCCTGCGCCATTGGGGCCGATCAGGCCGACCAGTTCCCCATGACCAACGGAGATCGTAAAATCATTGACCGCTTTCAGGCCGCCGAACTGGATGCCCAGTCCTTTTGTTTCCAATACAGGTACATCAGTCATGGACAACGCCTCCTTTCAGGGCTTCTTTCTTTTTTACATCAGGTTTTCCGTTTTTCAAACGAAGCAGCAGTTTAGTCAGAGAAAATTCATAAGTACCAAACAGGCCACCGGGTTTGAAGATCATCACCAGCACCAACACAATGGAATACATCAGCATACGATAGCTCTGGAAGCTACGGAGTACCTCCGGCAGAGAAGCCAGGATGGCTGCCCCTACCACAGAACCTGTCAAAGAGCCTGTGCCGCCCAGAATAACCATTGTCAGAAATTCTGCGGAATACATAAAACTGAATTTTGTAGAGATCAGAGAGGTCAGGTAATGGGAATACATGGCCCCGCCAATACCTGCAAAAAAGGCAGAAATGGTAAAAGTCAATACTTTATAATACGTTACATCAATGCCGGAAGCCGCAGCAACAATATCATCTTCACGAATCGCTTTGACAATACGGCCATATCTGGAACGGACGAACATATACATGACCGTCACGGAAATAACCATTACCCAGAACACCAAATGGAAATCGGAAACTTTCGCAATGCCGCTCAAGGTCTTGCCGCCGCCTGCTGCCGGGATATTGGTCCAGGCAACACGAACAATCTCTGCAAAAGCAATGGTAACGATAGCAAGGTAGTCCCCCTTCAGCCGCAGGGCAGGTACGCCAACCAGAAAACCCATAAAGGCTGCAGAAATCCCCCCAACAGCGATAGCAATCAAGAAAAGCAAGCCGTTAGGGAGGGAGATGCCTGCTTCTCCGATCGCGATCGTTACCATAGCGGACGTATAGGCACCAATGGACATGAATCCGGCATGTCCAAGGGAAAATTCACCCATAAACCCTGTGATCAGGTTCAGAGAACAAACCATAACGATGGTGATCATCGCCATAGTAGCAATACCGCTGATATAATTCACCTGTCGTCCCAATAAAGGCGTATCCAGTAGAATAACCAGCAGAGCAAATATCAATAATATGCCTATCAAATTGATAAGATAAGCCTTTTTCTTTTCTTTCGGCATAAATATCACCTACACTTTCTCGCCCTTGTTCTTGCCAAGGATACCTGCGGGTTTTACCAGCAATACGATGATCAGAATACCGTATGTGATGGCTTCATACCAGCCGGGCAACAGATACATCTTGATCATAATTTCCAGAATACCAACGATCAGACCACCCAGCATCGCCCCGGGGATAACACCGATACCGCCCAGGACGGCTACAACAAAG
>NZ_JAFUMA010000002.1 GCF_017483025.1 Anaerotignum sp.
ACTCCAGTAATAATTGAACCCTTCATCTTCTCGGTTAACAGGCTCACCATTTTCATCTATAAGTTCGGAACTCCCTGTTTGCACAATCACACCGCCAACAATCACTTCAACTTCACGAGGAGTTTCTGTTGTTTCTGTGTAATTCCATTCCGTATCATTTTCACCTTCAGGCACATCACCTTCTACAACAGGTTCAGAAGCTTCACCGTCACTGCCAACAAAGATGTCTTTACCATCTTCTGTCTTACCATCAGGAGTAGCATTTTCACCAATTACGGGAATTGTAACATCTTTGCCTTCTTTTACTTCTGTTTTTGTTTCTTCGCCTTGCTGAACGCCATCTGTTTCTACCCAGTCACCATCAGCATCATAATCACTTTCTACTGTTGTTTCCACATCGCTCTGTACACTTTCTGTTGCTGTCTGGCTATTTTCAGTCTGAACATTTTCCTTCACAACAGTAGAAGACCCATCTGCATTTTGTGTTGTTGTTGTCAGAGTATTGTCTGTTGTTGTACTCTGACTGAGCACTGTGCTTTCAGATGCATCGCTGCTGTCGTCCGCTGCAGGTTCATTCTTCGTTACAGTCACTTTGATTTCGCTGCCCTCATAAGAAGTAGACTGGTTGCCGTTCGTTTCACTCCAGGACGTATTGGTCTGTGTTGTTGCTTCACTGGTATTTCCAGATGTCACTGTACTACCAGAAGTTTCTGTTTTCACAGGTGTATCCGGATTCGTAGGTGCGGGTGCAGAAACCTGTGTAGGTGCAGAATCAACACCATCTTCTGCAAATGCAACCACAGGCACAGAACTCATTGTTACCGCTGCTGCCAGGGCCATCGCCATCATTCTTCTTGTTTGTTTTTCTTTTGCCATAAATATCCCCCTCCCAAAAATTTCATGAAGGAACATTTGGCGGCCGGGCTGGCATGACTTTTGTTTTAGCCCCCATAGCTTTGCGTCCTGCAGTTTCCTGCAGTTTGCCATTATCAGTTATTCCAGGATCATCCTTATTATATCACCCAAAAGTTACGAAATCACCACTTTTTTCATTCGTTTTTTAATTTTTTATAACTTTTTTGCTCCAGGCGTTTTTTATGGGTATTTTTTACCAATTTAGGCTCTAATATTATGCCAAATACACAGACATTTGACTTTATTCAAATGGAATATCTTAAAAAAAAAATAAATTTTTGTTTATTTTTCTTTTCGTCAAAAAAGGCCCCTCTTCGAGGGCCTTTCCTGAATATTGATTTATTTTACATTCTGCAGATATTTCATAAAGATCTGGGAAACTTCTGCTCTGGTAGCTGTCGCCTTAGGTGCCAGCAGGTTGCCGTCTCTGCCGCTGACGATACCATTGCTGTAAGCCCAGTTAGCCGCACCCACAGCCCAGCTTTCGATCTGGTTATAGTCATTGAAACCCTCCACTGTCTTGTTTCCGCTGACAGTGATATCTTTATCCATATATACTGCTAGATTGCGGAGCATCACCAGCATTTCCTGGCGGTTGATGTTCTTATCGGGATAGAACTTGCCATCATCAGAACCGCTGGCAATACCGTTGTCCTTCGCCCACTGTACATATTTTGCATAGTACATATCCTGTTTCACGTCACCGAATTCACAGCCATTGTTTGCAATGGTTTCGCCCTGGGCTTCGCAGATACGGCCCACAACCGTCACAAACATGCCTCTTGTCATATTCATGTTGGGGGAGAAGGTCTTATCGCCCGTACCGGAAATAAGGCCTCTTTCCTGCATGAACATAACAGCCTTGAAGAACCAGTCTGTCTGTTTCACATCCTTGAATACGGATGCACCGTCACCGTCGGATGCTGCCTTGCCCAGCGCATCATAAACGGAATATACCAGACCTGCAAAGGGGTCTGTGATATACAGAGTACCATTCAGCACAGCCAGACCGCTGGGCTGAGTGGGATATACGGAATGGGCAGGGTCTGTATTCTGCACCACTGTGGAAACCACGCCGTTCTGGATCTTACGCACGGCGCTGTTGCCGCTGTCTGCCACATAAACCACACCATTCTGCACCAGAATGCCCATGGGTTCTGCGAACTGGGCCTGTTTTGCTGCGCCGTCCTGATAGCCGCCTTCATAAATGCCTTCGGATTCCAGATAATAACCTGCTGTGCCGGCGAAAGTAGTTACCTTGCCGTCTTCGATCTTACGGATTCTCTGGTTACCTGTATCGCATACATACAAAGCACCGTTGTACCAGTCGATGCCTGTAGGCTGGTTGAAGGCTGCATCGGCTGCGCTGCCATCCTTATAACCTTCCGCACCGCTACCGGCTACTGTTGTTACCATACCCACTGTATTGACCTTACGGATGCGGTTATTCTGGGTATCACAAACATACAGGTTGCCTTCATCATCTGTGGTGATGCCCGTAGGGCCGTTGAATTCTGCCTGAATGCTTTCCGCATCCTTATAACCTGCATCGCCGCTGCCTACGATGGTATAAACCTTATGGTCGCTGATATAACGAACTACGTTGAATTCCGTATCGGTCACCGCAAAGCCGTTCAGGTAAGGGGTGATATCGTAAGGGTCACCATAGTAAGCGTTTTCGTTACTGCCATCGTAATAATAACTCATGGCATCGCCGTAAATATCTTCCACGGCACTCTTGCCGCTGTAAAGGCTTGCTTCGCCGTCCACGATCTGATAAATAACATTGTCACTTCTGTCTGTCACCAGCAGAACACCATCAGCATTATAGATGCCCACAGGTTCGCTCAGGATCGTCACGCTGGCGAATGCTGTCTGGCAGGTGCCGAAAAGCATCAGCAGGCTCATGGAAAGTGCTAAAAACTTTTTCATACTCATTCCTCCATCAGGCCATCCACACGCAGAATTTCAAAGCCTGCAGATTTGCCCTTCAATTTGATACTGTCGCCCAAAGAAGTTACCCTGATGCGCCCTTCCAGCGCATCTGCCACCGCACGGCTGATCAGGATCTGACCGCCGGGGGCGTTGGATTCCAGTCTTGCCGCCGTATTGACCGTATCGCCAATGGCGGTATAGTCCATACGGATGGATGCGCCGATATTGCCGACAACCGCCTGTCCGCAGTGTACCCCGATACCAAACTGTACCGTTCTGCCGAACTGTTCCTGCAGTTCGTCGCTGAGGGCCTTACTGCCCTCCACCATATCCAGCGCTGTTTTTACTGCTTTATAAATATAATCCTCCTGAGGCAGGGGTGCATTGAAGATCGCCATGGTGGCGTCCCCCACGAATTTATCCAGAGTACCGCCGTTCTGCATGATACATCTGGATGTCAGGTCAAGATAGCGATTCAGGATTTCTACCACCTGAGGAGGTGTCAGCAGTTCCGACATGGGGGTGAACCCGCGGATATCCACGAAAAGACAGGCGATATCTGTCAGTTTGCCGCCCAGTTCCAGAGCGTCCTTATTTTTCAGCAGTTCATTTACGACCTCAGGGGCTACGTAATGCTTGAATGTATTGGTGATCTGTCGCCGTTCCTTTGCCGCTTTCAGGTAGTTGTATGCCATCAGTGCCACGTAGATAATCGTGGAGAACAATGGAATCCATAATACGTGGAGCAGATAGCCATTGCTGTAAGCCAGCTTGGCAATGGCCAGATAGCCGCCGGCTGCCGCCACCCAAAGGGCGGTGCTGACCTTGATTTTCTGCTTATAGGAAAACAGCACCAGCAGGAAGGCCACCACAAACAGTGCCGCCAGCTGGGGCACATCGGAAACTTCCTTCACGAACTGCCCCCGCAACAGGGCATCCACCACGTTGGCCTGATATTCCACCCCATACATGACTTCCGAATGGTCGATGGAAGTGGTCACATGATCCATCAGCCCTGTGGCGTAAGGCCCAATCAGGACGATGGAATCTGCGAAGATCTCCGCAGGGATATTGCCGTTCATCAGATCAGAAAAAGAAAAATCATCATAGTATGCGCCGGGCTTGCCGCTGAAGGGCACATACCAGCGATAGCGCTCATCGGCAGGCGGGTTCGCATCCGCTTCCATGCCGAAATGGGCGCAATATTTTGCATAAAGCTCATAGGCGAAACTGTTCACCTGTCTGCCATCAGACAAATCAATTGCCCAAATGGCGTGGCGCATGATGCCGTCGGCGTCATACATGGCGTTGATATGCCCTTGCGTCGTCACTTCCTGCAACGCAGGGAAAGGCTCGTCGTAGCTTTCTACGTAATAATCATCCATGTAAAAGGTGCCGTCGGCTTCCGTCACCAGCTCACTGGCGAAATTGGCCGCGCTGGCAGTGACGACGTTATCATATTTCCCCAGGGCTTCCACCAGAGCCGCGTCCTCCCCTTCTTCCGTCAGGCCTGCATAGAGCACATCGACACCGATAGCGGCGGGCTTGCAGTCAGGGTTTTGATTCAGCATCTCGACCGCCTGGGCCATATAGCTTCTGCCCCATGTCTGGAAGGGACCAAGCTCTTCCAGGGAATAGGCATCGATGCCGATGACGAATATATTTCCATCCAGCGCCCTTTCCTGTTGATAAAAGCTATCATTGGCGGTGTTATCCGCCTGATAGAGCAGCCCGGAGGCGGCAATGCCCGTCATCAGGGTCGCCGCCAGAAGGGCGCTTAAAATGCGTTTTGTTTCAAGTAAGTGTTTCATGGGATTACCTCTGTTTCAGGGTAAAATTTATTCAGGAACTACCAATGTATAGTAACCATCTGCTGCCGTTGTAGATACTGTATAAGTAGTATGCGCAGGATTGATGACATTCGCCGCAGTCGTTGCCCGAACAACAACACCAACTCCCGGTGCCACATCCAGACCAGCCCAGTTAGATGTTTCAGAGTACAATGCATAGGCATTGCCAATGCCTGTATTCGCATCAAATGCCTCGGATTCTGCTGTGATAGTACCGCTGTCGATCCTTACTGTACCACTCTGATGATAGATCGCAATCGTCTTATTATTTTCGTTATAAGTCGTATAACCTGTTGCCGTGATTGCTGTACCGTCAATAATCAGTGTCGCATCTCCGCTCACCTGAACGCCCCTTTCTTTAGCATTGCTACCAGTTACAGTGATGGAACCGCCGGACAATGTAGCAGTACCGCCATCCAGATCTACTGCACCATAACCAGTCGTTCTAGACTGGAAGGAACCGCCTGTCATATTGAATGTACCTGCGCTCATGGAAACACCTGGCATCAGGTCTGTCCAGATCGTACCGGCTGTCATCGTCAGCGCACCGGTATTAGAGACACCAATACCGCCACTATAGCCATTTCTTGCTTCAACCATTGTCCCCTCCAGATTGGTTGCACCAATGTTTTCAATACCAACCGCTCTTGCTGCTTTTACATTGATCGTGCCACCCTCGGCATTCATGGTACCAGCGCTGCCATTTAATACACCAACGCCATAACCGTTAACATTCATAGTGCCGCTTTCAAGGTCAAATGTGCCGAAGTTTTCAATACCTTTTACATTTTCGCCGCTGTCAGCATTTACTGTAATGGTGCCGCCGCTGATATTCAGCGTACCTTTATTGCTGATACCCAGATCGCTGTTAACTGTGATCGTACCTGCGGTCATTGTAACAGTATTCCCTGCTTCATTATTGACTGCAACTGCAGGAGAATCCACATCATCGCCGTTTGCATCTGTGTATACATAACTGATACCATCTGTCATGGTAATATTCGTACCTTTCAGGTTCAGCGCCGCACCGGTTCCGTTTGTCATATATGCACTGTAAGCGATAGAAGTTTCTTCTGTAACACCTTCCGGTGCACCTGCTGCAGACATTGTGATCTTACCTGCATTCAGGTTGACTGTGCCGCTGTTCTGGATACCTGTTGTGTAAACAACATTCATCGTACCGCCATCCATATCAAAGGAACCTGTATTATTCACGCCTACAACGCCGTGAGGCACATCGATGGTACCGCCGGCCAATGTCAGGTCTGTATAGTTATTGATTAAATAGGTGCTGCCATCCCA
The DNA here is from genome assembly GCF_017483025.1 of Anaerotignum sp. Taxonomy (GTDB): domain Bacteria; phylum Bacillota; class Clostridia; order Lachnospirales; family Anaerotignaceae; genus Anaerotignum_A. The sequence goes on from NZ_JAFUMA010000002.1 coordinate 6,003, forward strand.
CTGGCTGCCTGTTGTAATACTGCCGGTCGTACCTTTGATCACCAGACCGGAAGAAGTAGATGTTGCCAGTGTTGCAGGCAGAGCCAGACTGTATGTACCCAGGTCAATAGTCAGATCAGAAGATGTGCCGTTGCCAACGCCTGCAGGCATAGAATATGCTGTCACTTCTTCTTCCGTAGGGTCGATGCTTTCCGCCAAAGTGATGATCTGTGCTTCACTGCTGCCGTTAAAGGCGTTTACCGCTGCCACGAACTGTTCCCATGTATTTACGACTGTATTGGGAACAGCCTTTTCCAGTTTGAAATATGTTGTATCATATTCAGAATATGTATAACCCGTTTCGTCATTATCTCCTGTCACCAGCAGATCTTCATATTCCAGAGCCGTTACAGTCGTGCCGCTCAGTGTCATGATATCTGTAGAGGATACATATACCCCCTGACCATAATTTACGCTGACTGCGCCGCTGGTCAGATCCAGTTTGCCGCCGCCCGCATAAACCGCACAGTTCAGGCTGTAGGTTGTATCTCCGCTTTCTCTGACTGTACCGCCGTCCAGAGTGATTTTGGTGTTATTGCCGTAGATACCATAGTTCACAGAAGAATTGCTGCTGCCAACCAGAATGATCTCGCCGCCGGTCATTTCTACGGTGCCTTCTTCACTGGTAATCCCCTTGGAAGGAACATTATTCAGCTGGATCGTACCGCCGGTCATTTCTACAGTACCATAATTATTCACGATACCGTTCCCCTGATCGCTTACGTTGATCCTTGCTGTGCCGCCAAAGGCCAGTTCAGGTGCTGTGCCGCCTTCTTCGCCCATCATGATGCCGGTAGAGTCACCAACACTCTGATTGATAGCACCGCCGGTCACTTCCGCTGTGGAGCCATTGGAAAGTACGATGGCTTTACTGTAAGTTGCTGTAGTAGTCTGGTTGATGGCACCACCTGTCATGCTGAGGGAACCGCCGCTGCCGATGGATACCCCTGTTGCGCTGGGCTGTGTCACATTGATGACACCGCCGCTGATGATAACATCACCGACACTCTTCACTGCATTGGCACCGGTTGTTTCCAGTGTACCGTCTTCCAGTTCAAAAGTACCTTCGCCGCTGATCAGAGGATCGATCGTACCTGTCACCATACCGCCGGAACCACTGTCTGTGATCTTCAGGCTGCCACGGTCTGCCACAAACAGCTGATTCTGCAGTGTCAGCGTATTGCCCGCCAGATCGATGGTCAGGGTCGATGCTGTATTTTCAATTCTGGAATCACCATAGGCTTCAATATCTGCCAGAGTGATTTCAATATCATTTTCCAGTGTCAGAGTGGAATCATCCATACCTAAGTTGAACTGCTTAATTGCAGTCAGGATATCCCTTGCATTGGTAACTGGTCCACTGGCACTGCCTTCGTTTCCGTACATATCCATGAAATATACTTCATATATAGTATCTACAGTCTCTTCTCTTCGGCCAGTTTCAGGATCCTCTGTAGCAATTACATTTTTCTCAGGACCAGGATCAAGAGTATCCATCATAGTAATCATAGGCTGAATCAGGTGATCTTCCCCATCGCCGCTGAAATTGATCCCTTCAAAGGCTTCAACCACTGCGCCATTTTCATAAATTTTCGTTGAGAATGCACTGCCGCCCCATGTGATGCTTGCGCCGATGGGTCTGATCACATTGGGAACGATTGTTGTACCGGATTCCCGCAGAACCACAGCGATTGCCTCGCCATTGGCTCTGATTCTGCCATCCGCCAGTTCCAGTGTGCCATTGGAAGCATAAATACCTGTGTTATCACCGCTGGCACTGATGGAAACAGTTCCGTCTGTCTTCAGTTCGCCGCTGGTGGAAACAGCAATGGCATCTTTTGCAGTATCTCGCACCGCGATCGTGCCGCCGCTCAGTTTAGCTGTGTCATTATTCAAAACACCTGTACCGCAGGTATTCACTATGATCGTACCGCTGGTCATATAAAATGTACCATCGGTCACACGAACACCACAAACCGTATTTTCATTTTCCAGACCATTCACTTCGATCGTGCCGCCTGTCATGGTCAGTTCTGCATCTGCAGCTGCCAGCTGGATCGCATTCAACTGCTCCATAACGATCGTCTGAGCATCTGATACATCAATGATGATTGTTGCGCTGCCGCCGATGGTCGCTGTGCCGCCAGCAGCATCATAATATGCTTCAATATCTCTGTCAGCGGATGCAGAGGAAACCGTCATCTGGCCGCCTGTCATGCTGAACGTACCGCCTTTATTGCCAATCAGCACGCCTTCATCGGTGAAGGTGCCGCCTGTGATATTCAGTTCCGCACCGGATGCAATGCTGATGCTGCCTTCCATCAGCTCTGTTCTTCCGTGATAGGTGAAGGTACCGCCTGTGATATCCATTTCACCATTGTTCTGTATCCAGTTTCCGTTAAAACCTTCATTATCGGTCATTGCGCCGCCACTGATCGTCATCGTGTCGTTATTTACGATTACATGGGAAACCGTACCACCGCTGATGGTCGCTGTACCATTATTGGTGACAGGCCACGTTACCGTACCGTCCTGCATCCGGAAAGTACCGCTGTTCTGTACTGCACCAGTGGGATCACCATCACTCTCAGCGAAACGATCAAATGTACCGCCGTTCAGTGTATATGTCCCCTGATTATAAACACCGTTATAGCCGCCGGGCATCTGGATCTGACCTGCCAGATGGGTCAGAGTGCCATAGTTCTGAACGATGTCTTTGGAGGTTGTCCAGTTTTCGAAATCATAAGCGGTGATATACCCGTCCACATTGGTGATGGTCAGATTACCATGATTCACCAGAGGCTGAGGAATGCTCAGACCATATTCCTGCAGATTCAGAGTCAGAGAAGCGCCGTTATCTTCTACTTCCGGCATTGTTGTTACCCCTGTATCAGGTTCGATATCTGCCGCCAGTCTGATTTCTGTATCCACCGTGCCGCCGTTAAATTCTGTCAGGGCTGCAACGAATTTCTGCCAGTCTGTTACTGTGATGACATTCGTCGGCTCTGCCACAGAACCACCGCCGCCACCGCCGCCGGAGGATGCTTCTTCTTCAAAATAAGGATCTACGTCCTCAGGCAGAACCTGATTTTCCACGGCTTCTTCAATTTCTGCCGCCTTTTCTTCCGCCGCCTGTTCGTCTTCTGCCAGTTTTTCCTCGGCATTATCTACGATTTCTTCCACATCCAGATCAGTTTCCGCCTCGATGCGTTCCTGCAGAACAGGATCTTCCGCCACTTCTGTTGCACAGTTGCCGCAGACTGTGTGTTCATCCAGTTCCTTCACGATGATTTCCACCTGTTCGCCTGTCAGTGCCATTGCTTCCTGATCGATCAGGGAAGTTGCCATGGTGCCTGCTGTCAGCACTTCAGACTTGGTCAGATGCAGCTCGGGATGTTCCGCAAAGACCTCAATGCGGCCTGTCAGGAGATGGATCTCAGAAACTCGGGGGTTGATGACACGGACACAGCCGCTTGTGCCTCGGATCCCCGTTGTCATCGTAGAAGTTTTGATGTGGAAGGACTCGCCGCCGCTGAGTTTTTCCTTCACATTAAAGAAAATATTGCCGCTGGAAAGATACAGGGTCAGTTTCTGGCCTGTTTTCTGCACACTTACCACAGAATTAGCGTCCAGTTTGGCTACCTTCGTATTATCCAGACTGATCCAGGCGTAGCTTTTTGCCCCTGTTTTGAGTTTATACCCGTTATAGAGCTTCATATTGGATGTCTGTTTCACCTTTTTGCCTGTGGCGTTGGTCACCGCCACAGTTCCCTGCGTTTTCGCCAGTCGCATAGTAGTCGCTGTATTGTTTGCCGCAAAGGCTGTTGCGGGCAATAAGCTTACCACCATGGCAAGGGTCAGCAGGAGTGTCAGTATTTTTTTCAGTCTCATTGTTTCGCCCTTCTTCCTTTATTCTTCCTCTTCCCAAGCTTTGCTTTCTTCAAATAACTTCAAAATCTCGCCGTCCAGCTCTCCGAATTTCACCATATCCTCCAGCACGAACATGGCCTTTGGCACAGGCATGGGTGGTTTATAAGGACGATCTCTCGCCGTCAGGGCATCAAAGATGTCCAGAATGGACAGCAGTCTCACTTCTTTTTCTATGTCATCCTGACTGAGGTGTCTGGGATAACCCTTACCGTTCAGCAGTTCATGATGGGAGGAAGCCCAGCGGGTCACGCCGCTGTACTGCTTCGGGAAATGTACCTCGTTCAGGAATTTTTCCGTCATTTCCACATGGCTCTGCATGATCTTTCTTTCCCCGTCGCTGAGGGTGCCCTTGCGGATAGACATGCAGGTCAGCTCTTCCTCTGTCAGCCATGTTTTTTCCACGCCATCCGTATCTGTAAAGGTCAGCGCGGCGATCTTTTTTATCTTTTCTAAGGTTTCATCTGGCAGAAAGCCTGCTTTGTTTGCAGAAAGGATAAGTTCTCTGCTTTCCGCCAGCTGCGCCCGTTTTTCTTCCAACTCTGTTTTTGTCAGCTTCCCTCTGGCAAAGGCCAGCTCGTCCAAAAGGGCGATCTTTTCCAGCCGGTATTCCACATCTTTCTGACGCTTGCCCAGCCGAGTCTCCTTATCCATCACATCCAGGGGGATGACCAGCTTGCCAATATCGTGGAGCCATACCGCCATCAGGAATTCCTTCTCCTGCTGCTCCGTAAACTGCCAATCGCCGTTCTTTCTCCGCAGATAATTGATGAATCGCTTGCCGTATCTTACCATATTTTTCGTATGGTTCGCATTATAGGGGGTGCGGGCATCGATAGCCGTAGACATGACGCGAACAAAGGAATCCAGCAATTCCATGATTTCCACGGAGTGCTTTCTGTTCGTCAGGCAGATAGCCGTCTGAGATGCAAGGGAAGCGATGACCTTTTCATAGCCCTTCTCAAAGGGAATGGTATTGCCCCCTTCATCCTGGGCATTGATCAGCTGCAGCACACCGATGACATCTCCATTGTCATCCTCCATGGGTACCACCAGCATGGACTGGGTATGATAGCCCGTCATTTTGTCATAATTTTTCGGCCCGGAAAAATCGTAATACTCATTATGTTCATATACATCAGCGATATTGATGAGTTTTTTCTCCATAGCGCTGCAGGCGCAGACATGGCTGCGTTTCATGGGCACAGGAGGCAGATCCACAGGGTCATTTTTACCGCCCTTGTAAAAATGCATGGATCTGGTGATCATGATGTGAAAGCGCAGGCTTTCCCCATCGTAGATATACAGGGTGCCGCCGTCACAGGAGGTCATTTCCATGGCTTCCCGCAAAATCAGCCCCAGCAGCTTATCGCCGTCTTTTTCTCTGGAGAGGGCAATGCCGATCTCCAGCAGCTTGTCTATTCGGATCTCGTTCATAGGGTTATCTCCATACCTTCCCTGGCAAGATATACGTTGTTATCTAATTCCGTCAGTTTTTTCTGTAAGTTGTCTAAGATTTCATCTGTACTGTCGATCTCATGATGGGCCAGCAGCAGCTTTTTCACCCCCGCCGCCTCCTTCAGCTTCAGGGCCTCCAGCCATGTGGAATGGCCCCAGCCTGCCTTCTGGGGGTAGCTTTCCGGGGAATAGGTGCTGTCGTAAATCAGAACATCACATTCCTTCGCAAATGCCGCCAATTCCGCGCTGGCTTCGGGGGAGTGCTCAAAATCCAGAGCATAAACCACGGACTTTCCGCCCCATTCCACCCGATAAAGGGTACATGTATTGGGATGATGGGAACGCATGGTTTTCACCAGAACGTCCTCGCCGATGGAGAATGTCTCCCCGCAGGTGATATCCCGATAGTCGATATCTGCCTGCCAGATATCGATGCCGATGGGCCAATAGGGCGGGCGCAGGAAATTCTGCAGCTGTTCTTTTGTGGTCATGCCGCCGCGCTTTTCGCTATAGACATGGATGGATTTTCCCTTCGTGAACAAGGGGCGCCAGAAGGCCATCCCCTGGATATGATCCATGTGCATATGACTCAGGAGCAGATGACATTCTTTTGCATCCGCCAGCAGCGCCGTGCTGCTCAAAATACCCGTGCCGGCATCGAAAAGGATCTCCGTATCCCCTGCCTGCAGATAAAAACAGGAGGTAGCGCTGCCATATTTCAAACAGGCCTTGTCGCTGCAGGGCATAGAGCCGCGGCAGCCCAAAACCGTCAGTTTATTTTTTTCTTCCATTTGATTCGCCTTCTTTACGCTTTTTCATTCACTGCGTCTCTGCAAGGGGCGCAAATATCCATATTAATGTAAGCATATCATATTTCATATCACGTTTCATATAAAGAAAACAAAAAATCCCACTTCTTGCAGAATATTTAGCGAATTTTCGCAAAAAGAACCCCCGGCTGTAAAAGCCGGGGGAATGTTTGAACCTTATTCCATTTTTAATTTTCTTTTCTCTTTCTCAGTCCGAAGAGACCAGCCAAAGCTGCAAACATGCCGCCTGCTGCGCCAATGATATGGTTGTTGTCAGCCGTAGCTGCGATGATCTCGTCTTCATCGCCTGCCACGATGCCGTCGTCTTCTTCATCTGCTGCGTTTTCATCTTCATCGCCAGCTACCAGACCTTCGTCATCATCGTCATCGTCGCCTGCTACGCCGTCATCATCGTCGTCGCCAAATACATCGTCATCATCGTCGTCGCCAAATACATCGTCATCATCGTCGTCATCGTCGCCGTTGTTACCACCGCCGCCGTTGTCGTCGTCTTTATCATTCCATGTTTTTCTCCAGGAACGAGTTGCCTTCATTGTGCCTTCTTCTACATTGAAAGTCAGATCGATACTTGCACCAACATCAACGGTTTTTTTACCTTCAGCAATGCCTACAAAAGTCTGAGAATTTTCATAACCATCCACTGCAGAATAAATGTAAACACCCTGTTCCAGATACTGTACGCCCTCCAGTTTCAAATCAAAGTCGATATCGGAATTTTCAGCCAACTTCATACCAGACAATGTATAGTTGCCTTCTTCATCTGGTGTTAAGCCATCCTTGCCACCAATTTTTGCAGAAGTGACCACAGTATTATTTGCATCGACTACTTTTACTACCAGATCATCATTTTCACCAGGTGTAACTACTAATGCAAATTTTAAAGAAACATTGTAAACATCATTTGTATCATCATCATCTGTATTATCCGTTAAAGCTTCGCCATTATCGCCTGTCGCTTTATCACCAACAACAAAGTCCAATTCTTTAATAAAATTGTCCCTTGTAATGACATCCGTTTCTTCTCCTTTATCATAAAGGCCCATCAGATATTTAGCCATTTTTTCAACTCTTTCGGCTTCGCCTTCATCTGCTGTTCCTCTTTCACGGCCGCCATAAGACAGTACCGCGTTTTCATAGCCATTACCATATTTCCAGATTGCCATCTGAGTTGCAGCCTGTGCTTCCCCTTCTGTCAGTGCATCAATCTGTGCATCCGTCATACCTGTTACACTTTCACCAGCCGCCTTTAAGTTCGCTCTGATTGCTTCCATACTACCTAATTTAGGTACAGGATTCCCTTCTTTATCTGTTACGCCTTCTTCATATCCTACAGTACCCCAATAACCATTTTTGGCAATGGCGCGGATATGGTCTGCATCAGAGATATAGCCATTTTCTTCTGTACGATCTGTGTTGTAATAGTCTGCATCTTCCAGATTTTCAATAGAATACCAATGACCACTAGCTGTACCTGTGCTATGGTCTACACAATATCCGGAGAAAACGGGTCCTGTCATTGTTTTTTCAGTGCTGCCAACTTCACCTTCTTCTAAAGGATTTTCTTCTGTAACAGGATTTCCTTCAGAGTCCACTTCTACTTCTACTACATCGGACATTACAAACTGGAGAACATCCGAATAATCTGTAAGTGTAGTACCATCCTCATTCGTAGCAACAACTTTCAGGTTGATGCTACTATCTTCCGCCCAGCCAACATATGCAACATCTGCCCCTTCAGGTTTATTCTCTCCGGTCTTAACAGCATAGAGATATCTATCGTGATTATATTCGTTATTGGCCAAGTCTTGTTTAGTCCCACTATAATCCCAATCAGGCTGAATAGGAATCATTTTTGCATCTTCACCAATGATTTCAATCACATTACCATCTTTATCTTTCACAGTGCCATCACCGTTAAAGATTTCGATTTTTTCATTTTCTGCTGTTACAGTAACTTCACGACCTGTTTCAATTTCTGTGTAGTCCCATTCGCCATCGGATTTATCGCTATCACCTGTGCTGGAAATCAGTACATCTCTATCTACAGTTGTTACTGTTTCCATTACAACTTCGCCCGTTGTTTCATCAATCACATAAGCGCCTTCTGCATCTTTCTTAGGCTGTGTTACAACGGTTGTTGTTGTTGTCACGCGTTTTCCTGTTTCATCTGTGCTGACTTCTTTATAAACAGTTGTTTTTACTTCTACATTCTGATCATTCACTTTCACAGTTTCTGTCGTAGTTGTACCGCCACTGGAAGGCAGTGTAGGCACACCAACTGCATGCACATTAACATCCTCAGGATCTTCTACTGTACTTTCTACAACTTCTGTACCTTCTTCAGAACCATCAGTACTTTCCCAGACACCATTGTTATAATCCACAGTTTCTTCCCATGTGATATCTGTATCTGTTGTAACACCATTTGCATCAACTGCATTGCTGTCTGTTACAACTTTTTCGTTTGTATTTTCCAGATTGCCTTCGGCATTTGTTTCAGTTGTTACAGTTTCTGTCACTGTACTATCAACAGATGCACCTGTTTCATTATCCTGACCCTGTGTTTCTGTTGTAGTCTTATCCACAGTTTCCGTATTGCCAGCTTCATTTGTTGTAGTTTCAGTAGGAGATACCGTTACTTTTACTATAGGATCTGCCACAGTACCTTCGCCACTTGTTGTAACAGTTTCGCTTTCTTCCGCAAATGCAACTACGGGTACAGAACTCATTGTTACCGCTGCTGCCAGGGCCATCGCCATCATTCTTCTTGTTTGTTTCGCCTTTGCCATGTTTTTTTCCTCCCCTCAGATATTTCGAAAAAGTGAAGTAAATTCTCCCTTTACTCTTTTTTCTCATGGTGGACATGTGTCCACGATTCCTTTTTAAGGATACCATGAATCGCGGTCTTTTGCAATGTGCAGGTTGCCATCATTTTTTCATGAAATCCAGAAAATGTCATAAAATACAGGTTCCCAAAATATCGGTTACAGCAATCCTGCACAATATTTTTCAAATGTAACTCTTGTAACTTCTACTGTCCACAAAAATCCCCGTTTTTCTGTAGCGGAAAAAGCACCAGTCTTTGTCCTTCCAGGTCTTCTCCGTGCAGCTCCACCGCCGTGATCCCCTTCCCATC
>NZ_JAFUMA010000033.1 GCF_017483025.1 Anaerotignum sp.
ACTTGTTTTGTGCTTACTCATTTATCCGACCAGATAGCTAAGTTTGTAGAGCAGAGGACTTAAAATCATCGTGTCACTGGTTCGATTCCGGTTCTGGGCATTTTTTTTTGCAGTACACATTAAAATCCTACTACTCTGAAAAAGGAAGCATCTCGCTTCCTTTTTCCTGTATATACGGAGTTTTGTCAATATTTTGAAAGGCGGTGCGGGAATGAAAAAAACAGACTTATTGCTGGTCGTGCTGGCCCTTGTTGCGGCAGCGGGCATCTGGCTTTTCTATTCCGCAGGCGCAGATGCCGGGTTGACTGCTGTAGTAACTGTAGACGGTGAATGGAAGGCAGAACTGCCCTTGGACGAGGACAGCAGTGCCGCCATCGAAACAGAATGGGGCTATAATATCGTGACCGTGGAAAACGGCGAAGTTTTTGTTACCGAAGCCGATTGCCGCGACCAGATCTGCGTAGACCATAAAAAAGTATCGAAAACAGGGGAGACGATCGTCTGCCTGCCCCATAAATTAGTTGTTGAAGTAACAGGCGAAGGCGAAGCAGAAGCGGATACGGTGGTGGGTTAAATGGATCATAAGAAAATTCCATATTACGGTCTGTTTGCCGCACTGGCCATCCTGATGGGCTATGTGGAAATGCTCATCCCTATCCCTGTGCTCATTCCCGGCGTAAAGCTGGGTCTGGCAAACGTTATTATCATTATTATGATGTACTTCATGGATACGAAGAGCGCATTTTTCGTTTCCCTGATCCGTGTCATCCTGTCCGGCTTGCTGTTTGCGGGCTTTGCAGGGCTCTTGTATAGCCTTGCGGGGGCGCTGCTCAGCTTTGCGGTGATGGCACTGCTGAAAAAGACGGGCAAATTCAGTATCGTGGGCGTCTCCATTGCCGGCGGTATCTTTCATAACGTGGGTCAGATCATCGTGGCGGCCCTTGCGGTGGAAAATGTAAGAATGGCCTATTATCTGCCCTTCCTGCTGGTCAGCGGGGTAGTGACGGGGATCTTCATCGGCATCGTGGCCAAGACGGCATTGGGCTATCTAAAAAGATAAGTACGCTGTATACAAACGCACGAAAATGCCCGAAAAAACGGTAAAAAACTGACGAAATCAACAAAAAGACAAAAATTCCGAAAGTCCCCTTGAACAGGGGACTTTTTAGTGTTAAAATCATTTTCAACATTAAATGTAAATCAGAATGGCGTACTATATATCAAAATCAAAAAAGACAATAGGAGGAGAATCAAAATGGCAACTTTTTTCACAGAACCATCCAGAACCTTCAGCGAATTTCTGCTGGTACCCGGCTATTCTTCCAAAGAATGCATGGTAGATAATGTAAGTCTGAAAACACCCGTTGTAAAGTTCAAAAAAGGCGAAAAACCTGCACTGGAAATGAATATCCCTCTGGTATCCGCTGTTATGCAGGCGGTATCCGATGACAAAATGGCGGTGGCTCTGGCGAAAGAAGGCGGCATTGCTTTCATTTTTGGTTCTCAGTCCATCGAAAGCCAGGCTGCAATGGTAGCAAGAGCAAAATCCTACAAAGCCGGCTTCGTTGTATCCGATTCCAATATCAGCCCTGAAAGCACACTGAATGATATCCTGGCTCTGAAAGCAAGAACAGGCCACTCCACAGTAGCTGTTACAACAGACGGCACAGCCCAGGGCAAACTGGTGGGTCTGGTAACAAGCAGAGACTACCGCGTGAGCCGTATGGAAGGCACAGAACTGGTAAAAGATTTTATGACACCTATGTCTGATCTGATCTGGGCGCCCTCCGGCACAACTCTGAAAGAAGCAAACAACATCATCTGGGATAACAAGATCAACCAGCTGCCTATCGTAGACGCAGAAGGCAGACTGGAATATATGGTATTCCGTAAAGACTATGACAGCCATAAAGAAAACAAGGACGAGCTGCTGGATGCTCACAAACGTTACGTTGTAGGCGCCGGTATCAACACAAGAGACTACAAGGAAAGAGTTCCCGCTCTGGTAGAAGCTGGCGTTGATATCATGACCATCGACTCCTCCGAAGGCTACAGCGAATGGCAGAAAGATACACTGGAATGGATCAGAGCAACATACGGCGATTCTGTAAAAGTTGGCGCCGGCAACGTTGTAGACGCAGAAGGCTTCCGTTTCCTGGCAGAATGTGGCGCAGACTTCGTTAAAGTAGGTATCGGCGGCGGCTCCATCTGTATCACACGTGAACAGAAGGGTATCGGCCGTGGTCAGGCTTCCGCAGTTATCGAAGTTGCTCAGGCAAGAGATGAATACTTTAAGGAAACAGGCATCTACGTACCCATCTGCTCCGACGGCGGTATCGTATATGACTATCATATGACACTGGCTCTGGCTATGGGCGCAGATTTCATCATGCTGGGCAGATACTTCGCTCGTTTCGATGAATCCCCTACAAACAAAGTAAACATCAACGGTTCCTACATGAAGGAATACTGGGGCGAAGGCTCTGCAAGAGCAAGAAACTGGCAGAGATACGACATGGGCGGCGATGCAAAACTGTCCTTCGAAGAAGGCGTTGATTCCTATGTTCCCTACGCAGGCAGCCTGCGTGACAACGTTGGCCTGTCCCTGAAGAAAGTAAAATCCACAATGTGCAACTGTGGTGTACTTTCCATCCCCGAACTGCAGGAAAAAGCAAAGATCACTGTGATTTCCACAACATCCCTGGTAGAAGGCGGTGCCCACGACGTACTGCTGAAAGACAGCGCACAGATCAAATAAGTATCATTTTTGAATATCCAACAGCCTTCCCGAAAGGGGAAGGCTGTTTTCATGGTTTTTTTACATAAGGAGGAATTCGGAAAATGGAACAGAATAAAATGGGCGTCATGCCCGTCAATAAGCTCCTGCTTTCCATGTCTTTGCCTATGATGGCATCCATGCTGGTGCAGGCGCTGTATAACATCATTGACAGTATGTTCGTAGCGCAGCTGAGCGAAAATGCACTGACTGCGGTTTCTCTGGCCTTTCCTGCCCAGAACCTGATGATCGCTGTTGGGACAGGTACTGGTGTAGGTGTCAATGCGCTGGTTTCCCGTTCTCTGGGGGAAAAGAATAAGGAACGTGCCAATCTGATCGCCAATAATGGTCTGGTGCTGTATGTCATCAGTGGTATCATATTTGCGATCTTTGGTATGCTGGGCAGTGAGATCTTCTTCCGCGCCCAGACAAGCGACCCTGAGATCATACGGCTGGGTACAGATTACCTACGTGTCTGCTGTCTGCTTTCCACAGCGGTTTTCCTGCAGTTTGGTTTTGAACGTATCCTGCAGGCCACAGGCAGAACCTTCTATACCATGTTGACACAGGGGCTTGGCGCTATTGTAAATATCATCATGGACCCTATCCTGATCTTCGGTCTGTTTGGTGCGCCTGCGCTGGGCGTAAAGGGCGCAGCCATTGCTACAGTATTTGGGCAGGTGTGCGCTGCTACTCTGGCATGCTGGTTCAATAAAAAGAAAAATGACGATATCGTGATCAATCCCAAGAAATATCACCTGCAGGCGCATGCAGTAAAAAGCATTTATGCCATTGGCGTGCCTTCCATCTGCATGGCATCCATCGGCTCTATCATGACCTTCGGCATGAATAAGATCCTGATCGCCTTCACATCTACAGCGGCGGCGGTATTCGGTGTCTATTTCAAACTGCAGAGCTTCATCTTTATGCCCGTATTCGGCATGAACAACGGCATGGTCCCCATCATCGGCTTCAACTACGGCGCAAGAAAACCCGATCGTCTGATGAAGACCATGCATCTGGCAACGAAATATGCCATGGCCATGATGGCGGTAGGCACGATCATTTTCTGGGCGTTTACACCTCAGCTTCTGGGCATCTTCAATGCTTCTGAACAGATGCTTGCCATCGGTATCCCTGCCCTGCGTATCATCAGTGTGCATTTCCTGCTGGCTGGCTTCAATATCATCCGTATTTCCACCTTCCAGGCGTTGGGTCACGGCGTTGTCAGCCTGACTGTTTCTGTTTTGCGTCAGCTGTTCGTGCTGCTGCCCTCTGCATTCATCTTCTCCAGGATCTGGGGTCTGAATGCGACATGGCTCTCTTTCCCTCTGGCGGAAGGCGTAGCGCTGATCATTATGATCTTCTTCTGGCATAAGATTTTCAAAAAAGAAATCAAACCTATCTTTGATGAAATTGCCGTAAAGGAAACGGCAGAAGCATAAAAAAATAAGCCCTGTATCCATTGGATACGGGGCCTTTTTCATACTTGTTAAAATTCTTCGGGAGAGATCTGCAGGGCGAAATCCAGCCATTCTGCCACCATGGTGAAGAGCTTGTCCTCGTCTTCCAGGGCTTCCAGGGTCTCTTCGTCATTTTCAAAGGTCAGCATATGTCTGCCGTATTCATCGTAGAAATCTGCCTGCCAGTCTTCTTTCACATTGCGATATTTTTTCAGGTACCAAACGATTTCTTCTGTGTTAGAATATCTGTATTTATCGTGTCTCATATCATAGACCTCCTTCGGGGGAATTTTTTCTTCTTATTTTTTCTATCATACCAGAAAAGCAACAGGAAAAAAAGAGACAAACAAGAAATTTCCGGCATAGTATGTTTTAATAACAAAAGAACCATACTAAACCATAAAGAAATTTTTACTTGCTTTCTCGGTTTTGGTATGATAGAATTTTTTAACGATAAAAGGGAGTAGCTTACGGGAAACCGTTGCCAGCGTTCGTCATCACGGCCTTAGGAGACTAAGCCCGGGCGCTGTCCGAATAGAGACCATTCGGTCGTCTGAGAAGCAAGACTTTTATTGCACAGAAAACGTTATGTTTGATGGGTGCAATGAAGGTCTTTTTATTTTTGCACCGAGTGGAAAGGAGAATGAACATGGATAAACTTTGGATGAAAAACAAAGATGAATTGTTCGCAGGCTATGAAACCAGCGAACATGGCCTGAGCGGCAGCGAAGCCCAGGCAAGACTGGAAAAATACGGCGAAAATAAATTAAAGGAAGGCAAGCAGAAGGGCGTGCTGCAGGTATTTGCGGAACAGTTCGCAGACCTCTTGGTAGTCATTCTGATCATTGCAGCCATCATTTCCGCCCTGACAGGTGGCCTGGAAGGCACCATCGTAATCATCGCGGTTCTGATCATGAATGCGATTCTGGGTACCGTGCAGCATTTCAAGGCACAGAAATCTCTGGATAGCCTGAAAGCCATGTCCGCACCCCATGCCCGCGTCATCCGTAATGGCGATAAGATGGAAATTTCCTCTATCGACATCGTGCCCGGCGATATTCTGCTCTTGGAAGCAGGGGACGTTGCGGCGGCAGATGGTCGTATTCTGGAAAACTATTCCCTGCAGGTAAACGAATCTGCCCTGACAGGCGAATCTGAAAACGTAAATAAGATCGACGAGCCCATTGAAAAAGACGAACTGCCTTTGGGCGACAGATTGAATATGGTCTACAGCGGCTCTCTGGTTTCCTATGGTCGTGCCGTTGTTCTGGTGACCGGTACAGGGATGGATACAGAAATGGGTAAGATCGCCCACCTGATGGAATCCGCCCAGGAAAAAACAACACCCCTGCAGCGCAGCCTGGATGATTTCTCCAAGAAGCTGTCCATCATCATCCTGGCTATCTGCGCGGTAGTATTCGCTCTGGGCGTTTGGAGAAATATGGGCATTGGCGATGCCCTGATGTTTGCTGTGGCTCTGGCAGTGGCAGCCATCCCCGAGGCCCTTTCTTCCATCGTGACCATCGGCCTTGCCATTGGTACACAGAAAATGGCGAAGGAAAATGCCATTATCAAAAAGCTCCGTGCCGTTGAATCTCTGGGTTCTGTTTCCGTGATCTGTTCCGATAAAACCGGTACACTGACCCAGAATAAAATGACTGTACAGAAGGCCTTCACCATCGGCCGTATCTGGGATGCAGAAGGCGCCGATGCCGATGAATCCCCTCTGAAAGAACTGATCGAAAACAGCGTGCTTTGTAACGACGGTGCCATCAATGGCGATATGCAGGTGGGCGACCCCACAGAAACAGCCCTGTTGGCATTCTGCAGAAAAGCAGGCAGCAATGAAAACGAAGTGCGCTTCGGCTATCCCCGTCTGAAAGAAATTCCTTTTGATTCCGATAGAAAACTGATGTCTACCCTCCATCAGATCGATGGGGAATATAAACTGTTGACAAAGGGTGCGCCTGATGTGCTGCTGGCACGCTGCGTATCTGCGAAAACGCCCGAAGGCATCCAGCCTATGACGGCGAAGCTTTCCGAAGAAATTCATAAGCAGAACGCTGCATTCTCTTCCCAGGGGCTGCGTGTGTTGGCTTTTGCTGAGAAAATTATGCCTGAGGATAGAATCCTTACTTTGGAAGATGAGAGTGACTTGACGTTTGTTGGTTTGATCGCCATGATGGACCCTCCCCGTCTGGAATCCGCGGCGGCTGTCGCAGATTGTCGCCGCGCCGGCATTCGTCCTGTCATGATCACCGGTGACCATAAGGTAACGGCTTCCGCTATTGCAAAACAGATCGGCATCCTGCAGGAAGGCGACCGTGCCATCGAAGGCTCCGAACTGGAACATATGACAGATGACCAGCTGAAGGAAGAAGTAAAGAGCATCTCCGTTTATGCCCGTGTATCTCCTGAGCATAAAATCAGAATCGTCCGCGCATGGCAGGAAAACGGCTGCATCGCAGCCATGACAGGCGACGGCGTTAACGATGCTCCTGCCCTGAAACAGGCAGATATCGGTATCGCTATGGGTATTACTGGCACAGAAGTATCCAAGGATGCCGCAGCGATGATTTTGACAGACGATAACTTCGCTACTATCGTAAAAGCCGTTGCTAACGGCAGAAATGTTTATACCAATATCAAAAACTCCATCCAGTTCCTGCTGAGCGGCAACCTGGCAGGTATCCTGGTAGTCGTATTCACATCCCTGATGGGTCTGCCTCTGCCTTTCACGGCAGTACAGCTTCTGTTCATCAACCTGCTGACAGACAGCTTGCCTGCGCTGGCAGTGAATATGGAACAGCCTACAGGCGACCTCTTGAACATGAAACCCAGAGACCCCAAGGAAGGCATCCTGACAAAGGATTTCCTGAAGAATCTGGCAGTACAGGGCGCTCTGATCGCTATTGTTACCATGTTGGGCTTCTATACTGGTATGGAAGTCAGCGACGAAATGGCCTGCACTATGGCTTTTGCTACTCTGTGTCTGGCTCGTCTGTTCCATGGCTTCAACTGCCGCGGTACACGTTCCATCTTCCGTCTGCCCGCCAATATCTATAGCTGGGGCGCATTCGCAGTGGGTACTCTGTTCCTGATGGCGGTGCTGTTCATCACAGGTCTGCATGGTCTTTTCGATATCAGCGATGCCCTGACAACAGGCCACATCCTGAAGATCGTAGGCTTTGCATTTATCCCCACTTTCCTGATCCAGCTGAGCAGAGTGGTAAGAGGCAAATAACTGAAAATGCATTTAACCTTTTTATGGAAAGGCGTCCAAATGGACGCCTTTTCTTTTGAAACGATTCGACAAAATCACATTTTTTTGGCTGAAAATATTTCCATCTCTTGCTCCTTGTGGTATACTTATCCCAAAATTTATTCTAAAGAAAAGGAATGATAAAATGATGGCAGATAAAATCAGAATTGGTATTTTGGGTTATGGCAACCTGGGCAAAGGCGTAGAGCTGGCAGTAAGACAGAACCCCGATATGGAGCTGGCTGCATTCTTTACAAGAAGAGCCCCTGAAAGCCTGAAAACACAGAGCCCCAATGTGCCTGTATATAATGTAAAAGACATCGTAAGCAAAAAAGACGATATCGACGTAATGATTCTCTGCGGCGGCAGCGCAACAGACCTGCCCGTACAGAGCCCTGAATATGCAAAATATTTCAATATCGTAGACAGCTTTGATACTCATGCAAAGATCCCTGAACATTTCGCAAACGTTGACGCCAGCGCAAAAGAAGGCGGTAAGGTTGCGTTTATTTCCGTTGGCTGGGACCCCGGTATGTTCAGCCTGCAGAGACTGCTGGGCAATTGCATCCTGCCTGAAGGCAAAGATTATACTTTCTGGGGCAGAGGTGTCAGCCAGGGCCATTCTGATGCCATCAGAAGAATCGAAGGCGTAAAAGACGGTAAACAGTATACAGTTCCCGTGGAAGCCGCTCTGGAAAGAGTAAGAGCAGGCGAAAACCCCGAACTGACAACAAGAGAAAAACACACAAGAGAATGTTACGTGGTGGCAGAAGAGGGCGCAGATCTGGCTCGTATTGAAAATGAAATCAAAACAATGCCCAACTACTTCGCTGATTACGATACAACAGTAACTTTCATCACACAGGAAGAACTGAACCGTGACCACGCAGGTATTCCTCACGGCGGCTTCGTTATCAGAACAGGCAAAACAGGCGCAGATACAAAACAGATGATCGAATACAAACTGACACTGGGCTCTAACCCCGAGTTCACATCTTCTGTTATTGTTGCTTATGCAAGAGCGGCTTATAAAATGGCGCAGGAAGGCATCACAGGCGCGAAAACAGTATTCGATGTAGCACCTGCATATCTGTCTCCCAAAACACCCGAAGAATTGAGAAAAGAACTGCTGTAATTTTTAAAAAGTCTTTGCATTTTTCGATTTCTATGTGCTATAATTGGAAAGTCGAGTAACGAAAAGTGTAAGTCCAGACAATGTCTGGGCTTGCACTTTTTTTATATGCAAAAAAAGAAAGTGAGGTACTTTATGTTAGGAAAAGAAGAAAGAAGACGAAATCTGACCATCACTATCCTTTCTCTGTCCCTGTTGACAGTTATGGCTGGCGCG
This sequence comes from Anaerotignum sp., assembly GCF_017483025.1. Taxonomy (GTDB): domain Bacteria; phylum Bacillota; class Clostridia; order Lachnospirales; family Anaerotignaceae; genus Anaerotignum_A. Next base: position 8,850 of record NZ_JAFUMA010000033.1, read on the forward strand.
GCGGTTGCCCCTGCGCTGGATTACATCAAGACATACTTCAGCGGCGTGGATCAGACCTTAGTGCAGATGATCATCAGTATTCCATCTCTGTTTATGGCGCTGACCAATTTTATCTTCCCTAAGCTGTGTAAGATTTTCAAGGCGAGAACGCTGCTTCTGGGCGGGCTGGCGCTGTATGTGGTGGGTGGCTGTGCAGCAGGTCTGTTCAGCAATATCTATATCGTGCTGGTGTTCCGTGCTATCGTTGGTATCGGTGCAGGCATTATCATGCCTATGTCCACAGGTCTGCTTTCCTTCTATTATACAAGAGACAAGCAGGACAGACTGATGGGCTATTCCTCTGCCATGAACCAGATGGGCGGCGTGTTTGCCACACTGGTTTCCGGTTTTCTGGCATCCTTCAGCTGGAGAGCCAGCTTCCTGGTATATCTGATGGGTGTGCCCTGTGCAGTGCTGGTTATGATGCATCTGCCCAATGAAAAGATCGCAGGCAACGAAAAGAAAAAAGAAGCAGAGGGCGTATTTGGAAAATATTATATGTTCCTTGTGGCGATTTTCCTGTCCATGTTCACCTTCTTCGTATATCCTTCCGTATTTGCCATCCAGACAGTACAGGAAGGCATTATCAACCCTAAGTTTATCCCTATCATCATGGCTTGCATGGATCTGGTGGCATTCTTGGGCGGTCTGTCCTTCGTACACCTGAAAAAGGCGTTGGGCATAAAAGTGAAATTTGCGGCACCTCTGTTCTTTTTCATCGGCTATACGTCTCTGTTCCTGCTGGGCGGCTGGGTCGGTGCCATTATTGGTTCTGTTTTCATCGGCTTTGCAAACGGTGTGGAAATTCCCTTTGTTATCTCCACCGCATCTCAGAGAGCGGGCAGAGCGGCAGGCACAACAGTCGTTCCTATGATCTCCTTCTCCATGTATATGGCGCAGTTTGTAACGCCTATGATTTTGAATGGTGTCAGCAGGTTTGTTCCCGTACCCTACGCAGTGGCGGCGATCTCTGCGGCACTGCTGATCGTCTGGTCTGTGACGATCAAGGCGGATATCCCTGCGAAACATGTTGTTATCCAGGAAAAATAAAAAGAGAGCGGAATTTGATTCCGCTCTTATTTTTTTTGCATGAAAAAAGGACGGAATCGAAATTCCGTCCTAACAAGTATCGAATTAGTCCTGTGTGTAGGGCATCAGGGATACGTGTCTTGCTCTCTTGATTGCTGTTGTCAGCGCTCTCTGGTGTTTTGCACAGTTGCCTGTGATTCTTCTGGGAAGGATTTTGCCTCTTTCGGAAACATATCTTCTCAGTTTGCTGATATCTTTGTAATCAACTGTTGTTACTTTATCTGCACAGCACTGGCAAACGCGTTTTTTTCTGCGACCACGTTTTTTAATCATGATTCTAAGTCCTCCTTGTTAGATTTGTTAGAAGGGGAGATCATCATCTTCGATGCTTTCATCGATAGGATAGAAACCATCGGAAGGGGCTGTCTGCTTGGGAGCAGGTGCGGCAGCGGGTGCTGCGTCACGGTGGCTTTCGAAGGAAGCCTTGCTTTCCGCAAAGTACTGTTCTTCGATAACTACGTCTGTGCTCCAGCGTTTTTTGCCCTCGTTATCATCCCAGCTGCGAACCTGCAGTCGGCCGATAACGCTGACCATCTGACCTTTTTTGAAGTATTTTTCCGCAAATTCACCTGCTTTACCGAATGCAACGCATCCGATGAAGTCGGCGTCCTGCTCGCCTTGGCGTTTGAAACGGCGGTTTACCGCCAAAGTGTATCTGGCAACGGCCAGGGGTTCATTGCCCTGAGAGTATCTCACTTCAGGATCTCTCACCAGTCGTCCCATTAAGATCACTTTGTTCATAGAGTTACCTCCTTAACTAAGCTTTGTTAAAATCAAGCTTCTTTACGGATGATCAGGTAACGCAGAACGTTTTCCATAATACGCATACGAGCTTCGATTTCTGCGGGTGCAGCAGCGGGTGCTTCGAATGTTGTGAAGCTGTAGAAACCTTCGTTTACTTTCGCGATTTCGTAAGCGAGTTTTCTTTTGCCCCAGTCATCAACTTTTTCGATTTTTGCACCGAATCTTTCCAGTGTAGCCTGTACTTTTGCTACTTCTGCTGCTCTGCCTTCTTCGTCCAGTGCGGGACTTAAAACCAGCGCCAATTCGTATTTGTTCATGTGGGTTACACCTCCTTTTGGACATATGGCTCTTCCTCCGAGGGAAGAACAAGGATTAAATTCTTCTGGTGTCAACTGCATACTGCAGGACACTAGAAGAGATTATCATAAAAAACCTTGATGTGCAAGGATTTTTTGCAAAAAGCGGAGAAAAAATTTAAGTGTTTTTCATTTGGGTGCGATTGCTTGCAAACGGCGGACAAATGAAAAATATTTCGAGATTCACGGAGCAAATGCATGAATCAGCCGCAGGCTGATGAATGTTTTTTCGAAGTACGTCAGTCTTCCTCGTATTCCGCCTCCAGTTTTCTGGCTCTTTTTTTCTCGATATGGGCGAAGCCATAGCGTGCCAGTGCAAAGGTCACCGCAAAGGAAACGATGGAAGACAGTGCTTCTGCCTTGTCAATGCTTCCTTCCAGCCGCCACATGGAGATCAGCATTACCACAACGGCAGCGAAAATGGCAGAAATGGTAGAAGCTTTGGATTTTTTTCTGAAGTCACCCAGAATCACCTTCATCTGTCTGGCGCGGATGTTCTGATAGATAGGTGCGCCGATCATGATGATAAATTCAGTGATACAGTCCTCCAGCCCCATACCGAATCCCATAACTTTTACCAAAAAGGAAATCACAATAAAATAATACATCAGCATCATCATTTCAGAGCCGATCTTCCGCCTTGCCTGCAATACTCTTTCGTCCACAAAATTTGTCATAGAGATTCCTCCTTGTTCCATTATTTTTCATCTTCTTCCCAGAATAATTCATCTAGGGTCTTACTCAGGGCTTTGCAGATGGCGATGCAGAGGTTTAGGGTAGGGTTATATTTCCCCGCCTCGATCATACCGATGGTCTGTCTGGTCACCCCTACTGCCTGTGCCAGTTCTTCCTGAGAGAGGTCTTTGGCAGCGCGGGCTGCCTTCATTTTCAAATTCTTCAAGTCATCACTTCCCCAAGTGTATATTTTTCCAGATCTGTCAGAGAGGGCCCGGATTTCCTCTCTGTATCTTATTTATACAACATATTTTGCTGAATGTCAAATATATATTGCATTTTAATAAAAATATTTTGCTATGAAGTGTGGGCTGCGGAGACGGTTCTGCGGAAACTGCAGGAAAGATAGAATTATAGATAATCCATTGAAAGAGGATGCAAAATTTTGTATAATAAAAAAACAATGGTATTTTATGTCCAAAAGGAATAAAAGGAGAAACAGCAATGAAAAAAAGAATTTTAGCGTTACTGCAGGCAGCCATCCTTCTGGTATCTTTTTCTGCCTGTGGTACTTCTGATGCGGAAAATAAAGAAGATGTGGCAGTAGATTCTCCCAGGGTAGTGGCCATGGGTACCGGGGATACAACAGGCACCTATTATGCCTTTGGCAATCTGCTTTCCGGCTATATGCAGGATGCCTCCGGTCTGGTGATCGATGTGGTTTCCACAGATGGCTCTGCTTCAAATGTGCAGAATGTGAATGACGGCATCAATTATCTGGGCATGGCGCAGGCAGATATCATGGCTTATGCATGGGATGGCAGCAATACCTTCCAGGGAAAAGGCCAGCTTCAGTCCTTCCGTGCCATCGGCGGCCTGTATGAGGAAGCCGTGCAGATTGTAACTTTGGATGAGAACATCAAAACCATGGATGACCTGAAAGGGCGTATCGTTTCCGTTGGCGCAGTGGATTCCGGCGTGTATTTCAATGCCCTGAATATTCTGGATGCCTATGGCCTGACAGAAGAAGATGTCAATGCAGCGTATCTTTCCTTCGGTGATTCTGTAACTGCCATGAAGGCTGGCACAGTGGATGCGGCGTTCATGGTTTCCGGCGCGCCCACCAATGCGGTTGCGGAGCTGGCGGCAGAAGGGGATGTTTATCTGGTAAATATCGACGGGGAAGAAGCAGACGAGCTGATCTCCCGCTGCCCTTACTATAATAAGCATGTGATCCTCAGCGGCACCTATGATGGTCTGGATCAGGATACCAATACACTTTCCATCCAGGCGACCATGATCGTTTCCGCGGACGCCAGCGAAGAAGATGTATATAACCTGACAGCAGGCATCTATGAAAATACGGAAGGTATTTCTGCGATTCTGTCCAGGGGCATCGATATGAGCGTGGAAAATGCCACAACAGGTGTTACCATTCCTTTCCACTCCGGTGCGGCGAAATATTTTGCGGAAAAAGGTTTTACCGTTCCTACAGAATAATGAAAATACAGCAGAGGTATCCGAGGTTTTTCGGATGCCTTTTTCTTTTGCAGCAGATATGCTAAAATAAAAGCCAGCACGAACAGAAAGCGAGGAAATAAGGATGCTCAAAAAGATTTATGAAAATCCCGATATTTTTCAAATAGATGTGCCTCTGCCCGATAACCCCCTGAAAAACCTGAATTGCTACGTCATTCAGGACGGCGGGGAAACTTTGATTCTGGATACAGGCTTCAATCGTCCTGAATGTAAGGAAGCCCTCTTGGCAGGGCTGGAAGAACTGGATGCCGACTGGGAAAAGACGGATATGTTCCTGACCCATCTCCATTCCGACCATACGGGCCTTGCCCCTACGGTTATGGGGGATAAGCCCGGCAAAATTTATATCAGCCAGAAAGACCATGCTGTCCTCTGGGAACACATGAAAGGCGAACGCTGGAAAGAAACGGATGACCTTTTCTTAAAGGAAGGCTTTACAGCGGAACAGCTGGCGGAACTGCGCATTTCCAACCCCGCCCGTGGTCTGGAACCCACCAGATATTTCGAAGCGGAGCATATCCAAGACGGAGATATCATCAAGGTGGGCAAATGGGAATTTGAATGTGTCTATGTTCCCGGTCATACCCCCGGGCAAATGTGTCTCTATTGCCCTGAAAAGAAAATCATGTTTACTGCAGACCACATCCTCTTCGATATCACGCCGAATATCACCCATTGGAAGGATGCCGCCGATTCTTTGGGGGATTATCTGGATAGTTTGGTAAAAATCCGTGGCTATGAGATGGAAACGGCATTTCCTGCCCATCGGAAGAATGATATGGATGTGTATGTCCGTATCAGCCAGATCATAGAACATCACTTGGTGCGACTGTGCGAAACGGTGGATGCCCTGGATTCTGCACCCGATTCCCATGCAACGGATATCGCCGCGCACCTGAAATGGTCCATGCGGGGCAAGACATGGGCGGAATTTCCCCTGTCCCAGAGATGGTTCGCCGTTGGGGAGACCATGGCCCATCTGGATTATCTCATCGTCCGCGGCATGGCGGCGAGGAACGACAGCGGCGAGCAGAGGGCATACCGTCTGATCCTTTCTGCGGAGGAATGTAAAAATAAACTGGAAGAAATCTGGAATGATTATAGATAAGACCTTGGGGACTCGCCCCCAGAAGGGAGACTAATTATGGATATATTAAAGAAACTACAACAAGAATTTGAAATAAAAGCCAGTCAGGTGGAAAATACGGTAAAGCTGCTGGACGAGGGCAACACTGTTCCTTTTATCGCCCGTTACCGTAAGGAAATGACCGGTTCTCTGGATGACCAGATCATCCGCCAGCTTTCCGAACGCCTGACCGCCCTGAGAAATCTGGAAGAAAAGCGGGAACAGGTGAAAAACGCTATTGCGGAACAGGGCAACCTGACGGAGGAACTGGCAAAAAAACTGGATGCCGCTGAAACTCAGACGGAAATCGACGATATCTACCGTCCTTTCCGCCCCAAACGCCGCACCCGCGCGTCCATTGCGAAAGAGAAGGGCTTACAAACCTTGGCGGATATGATTTTTGGACAGAAATTGATCGGCACTTTGGAAGATTACGCTGCCGCTTTCATCGACAGTGAAAAAGGCGTAGAATCCGTGGAAGAGGCCATTCAAGGGGCAAAGGATATCCTTGCGGAACAGATTTCTGACGATGCAGACCTGCGCAAGGCTTTGCGTGAGGATACGGTAAAATTCGGCGCGATGCTTTCCAAGAAAGCCAAGGAAGAGCCTTCCGTTTACGAAATGTATTACGATTATCAGGAACCTCTGAAAAAAGCAGCGGGACACCGCATTCTGGCAGTGAACCGCGGGGAAAAAGAGGGCTTCCTTTCTGTGAAAATCGAAGGGGAAGAAGAAAAACTGCTGCAGAAGATGGAACGCAAAATTATCCGCAAAAACAGCGACACGGCAGAGATTTTGCAGGAAGTGATCGCGGACAGCTACAAGAGGTTGATCGCTCCTTCCCTGGAAAGAGAAATTCGCAATGACCTGACGGAAAAAGCGGAGGAATCCGCCATCGGCGTGTTCCGCGAAAACTTGAAGCAATTATTGCTGCAGCCACCCATCAGCGGCAAGGTAGTTCTTGCCCTGGACCCTGCTTATCGTACAGGCTGTAAGATTGCTGTTATCGATGCCACAGGCAAACCACTGGAAACTGCGGTGGTTTACCCTACACCACCTCAGAATAAGACCGCCGAAGCGGAAAAGAAACTGCTGGCGCTCATTGAAAAATACGGCGTTGACCTCATTTCCATCGGCAATGGCACAGCCTCCCGTGAATCTGAACTTTTTGTGGCGGAAATGCTGAAGAAAACAAAAAGAAAAGTGCAGTATATCATTGCCAATGAAGCAGGGGCATCTGTCTATTCTGCATCCAAGCTGGGGGCGGAAGAATTCCCTGAATACGACGTTTCCCTGCGCAGTGCGGTATCCATCGGCAGAAGAATTCAGGACCCTCTGGCGGAACTGGTAAAGATCGACCCCAAATCCATCGGCGTTGGGCAGTATCAGCATGACATGAACCAGAAACGACTGGGCGAAGCTCTCGGCGGCGTGGTGGAGGACTGTGTAAACAGCGTTGGTGTGGATCTGAACACAGCCAGCCCTGCGCTGCTGTCTTATGTAGCCGGTATCAATGGTACTGTGGCGAAGAATATCCTGAAATACAGGGAAGAAAACGGCAAATTCTCTGCCAGAAAAGAACTGCTGAAAGTGCCCAAACTGGGCCCCAAGGCTTACGAACAGTGCGCCGGTTTCCTGCGCCTGCCCGAAAGTAGCATGGCCCTGGACAGAACCGGCGTCCATCCCGAAAGCTACAAGGCGGCGGAAGGCCTTTTGAAGCTTTGCGGCTATACACTGGAAGACGTGGCGGCGAAAAAAGTAAGCGGTTTGGCGAAGAAGATCAAATCTCCCGAAAAAACAGCGGCGGAACTGGGGATTGGTATGCCTACGCTGGAGGATATCATCCGCGAACTGGAAAAGCCCGGCCGTGACCCCCGCGACGAAGCCCCTGCGCCCGTCCTGCGCAGTGATGTTCTTTCCATGGAAGACCTGAAAGAGGGCATGGTGCTGACGGGAACGGTCAGAAATGTCATCGACTTCGGCGTTTTCGTAGATATCGGCGTTCATCAGGATGGTCTGGTGCATATTTCCCAAATCTGCGACAGATTCATCAAACATCCTCTGGAAGCGGTGAAGCTGGGGGATGTGGTGCAGGTGAAGGTGCTTTCCGTAGACCTGCAGAAGAAACGTATTTCCCTGACTATGCGAAATATTTAAACCTTTCTTACAAAAAGACTCCTTCGTTGTGTGCGGAGGGGTCTTTGATATTTTATAGATCGGAATAAATAAAAGTTGCAAATATTGCAAAAACATCCTTTTTTCGCTATAATGAAGCTATCTATAAATGAGGAGTGATACGATGTTCGATTTTCAGACAACAGCATTTTTACTGGATGCCACAGAACAGACCCTGGAAACAGCTCTGGAAGGCGGCGCAGCTCTGACACTGATCCCCGTTGCAGCCGGCACCATTGTCGGCATCTGTGTGGTTGGTCTTTTTGCCAAGCAGGTGATGAAAAAAGGAGACTATGATAGAAGACACGACCCCAATAAATTCAAGCGTTTGAAATAAATGAGCACATTTCCCAGTGATATTCTGTGAAAATGGAGTTGACAAGTTATTAACAAATGATATAATGGTGATGTGAATATAAATTTGCCATGCGTACCACAAAAACGCAAGCGTTTTTTCGGTCACGGCTGTCGCCGTATATCTGAAGCATATATGTCATCCGGTGAGTAAACTCTCCGCTGGCATCTATCCTTTTCATCTGCATGGCTCATAACTACATGAATCTTCAGGGCAGGGTGAAATTCCCGATCGGCGGTAAAGTCCGCGAGCGTTTCGGCGCAGGAACCGGTGCAACTCCGGTACCGACAGTATAGTCTGGATGGAAGAAGAAAAGTAAAGTTTGATGCGCTTTGCGTGGGTGATATTTTTGCGTGGAGTGTATCGTCCTTTATTTTGCTTGTTTAGCCTGAAGAATTTCAGGCTTTTTTTGTTGGAAAGCGGAGAAAACCATACAGAAAATATGACGGCAGCCGAATTGCTTGCAAAAGCGGCGGACGGAATATTTTTTGGATGACTTGCGGAGCAAGGACATGAGTAAGGCAAAGCCTTACGAATTGGGTTTTCGCGGCAGCAGGAAAGTCTTGAAATGTCTAAACAAAAAATGGAGGTAATTTATTATGGCAAGTGAAAACAAAAAAATTTCAACAAGACAGCTGGTATCTATGGCGATGCTGGGGGCAATTTCTATCGTGCTGGTTTCCGCGATCCATTTTCCTTTGATCCCTGCGGCGGCTTTCCTGGAATATGACCCTGCGGATATCCCTATCCTCATCTGCGCCTTCGCCTATGGCCCTGGGGCAGGCTTCCTGCTGACTGTCGTTGTTTCCTTTATTCAGGGCTTTACGGTCAGTGCCCAGAGTGGCATCATCGGCGTCATCATGCATATTTTCGCCACAGGCTTTTGCGTGCTGGTTGCCGGCAGCATTTACAAACGCAATAAAACAAAGAAAACAGCAGTCATTGCGCTGATCTGCGGTGCTATCGTGCAGACGCTGGCGATGATCGTAATGAATATGATCTTCACGCCCCTCTTCATGGGCGCACCCCTGGAAGTGGTAATGTCCATGATGATCCCCGCCATCATTCCTTTCAACGCACTGAAAGCAGGTATCAACTGCGCGATCACATTCTTCCTTTATAAATCCATTTCTCACCTGATCAAAGGTCACTGAGTTGAAAAATCAAGGCTCCGCTTGGAGCCTTTTTTCTTGCAAAAGCTGTGTTAAATATTGAAATTTATGCCATTTCCGCAATTTTTTGTTGTCATCGGGGGGCGAAGTGCATATAATAGAAAAGAATTGGTGAAAAATCGGTTGTTCCGATTGAGAGGAAGGATGCCTATGTACAGCAAGAAAACCGTTGCGGTGATTTTCGGGGGACAGTCCTCTGAACATGAAGTTTCCAGAGTTTCTGCCATGCTGATGCTGAACTCTTTAAATAAAGAAAAATATCAGGTACTTCCTGTGGGCATTACGAAAAAAGGCGAATGGCTGGTTTATAATGGCCCTGTAGAGCATGTAAAGACTGGCGAATGGGAAAAATATGGCACGCCTGTGTCCCTTTCTCCCGATGCCACGAAAAAATGCTTCCTGAAGATCGTAAACGGCTCCGTGAAGGAAATACCTGTGGATGTAGTCATTCCTGTGCTTCATGGCGCATGGGGGGAAGACGGCACCATCCAGGGCCTTCTGGAAATGGCCCAGATCCCCTATGTGGGCTGTGGTGTATTGGCCTCTGCCGTTTCCATGGATAAGGTATTCACCAAAATGATTGCCAAATCTGCCCGTATCCCCCAGGCGAAATATCTCTGGGTGCATAAATACGATCTGGAAAAGAAGCGGGAAAAGATCATGGATCAGGTGGAAAAGAAACTGGGCTATCCCTGTTTCGTAAAGCCTTCCAATGCAGGCTCTTCCGTGGGCATTTCCAAGGCGAAAAACAGAGAACAGCTTTCCGCGGCGCTGGATTTTGCGGCGGGCTATGACAGAAAAGTCATCGTGGAAGAGGCCATCGTTGCCAGAGAATTCGAATGTGCCGTTCTGGGCAATGAAGAACCTATCGTCAGCGGCGTGGGGGAAGTCCTTGCGGCGGCTGAATTCTATGACTACGACGCAAAATATAACAACAGCGACTCCCGTACGGTGATCCCTGCGGAGGTGGAGCAGGAAAAAGTGGAAGAAATGCGCCGCATTGCTAAAAAGATCTTCCGCGCTGTAGATGGCAGCGGTCTGGCTCGCGTGGATTTCTTCGTAGATAAAAAAACAGGAAAAGTGCTCTTTAATGAGCTGAATACTATGCCGGGCTTCACGCCTATCAGCATGTACCCCATGCTGTGGAAGCACGCAGGCATGACAGAAACAGAACTGATGGACCGTTTCATCCAACTGGCGCTGACCAGAGATTCGGGCATCAGAGGGTAAGGAGAAAGTAACAATGGATACAAGACCTATCGGTGTATTTGATTCCGGGGTGGGCGGTCTGACTGTGGTAAAGCAGATCATGAAGGTTATGCCCCATGAAAATATCGTATATTTCGGCGACACGGCCCGCGTGCCTTATGGTACAAAGTCCAAGGAAGCTGTAACAAAATATTCCAAACAGAACGTAAGATTCCTGCTGAGCAAGGATGTCAAGGCCATCATCGTGGCCTGCAATACAGCATCTTCCAACAGTCTGGATGAGCTGCGCGCTACCTTTGATGTGCCTATCTTTGGCGTAGTTGTGCCCGGGGTGGAGGAAGCTCTGCGCTCTACAAAAAATAAGAAGATCGGCGTTATCGGTACCCCTGGTACGGTGCGTTCCGGTGCCTATGAACGCATGATCTGCGAGCAGGACAGTGAAATGCAGGTGTTCACAAAGGCCTGCCCTCTCTTCGTTCCTCTGGCGGAAGAAGGCTGGACAGATAACGAAGTTTCCCGTCAGGCGGCGAAAAATTACCTGACAGACCTGGTGGCAACAGGCATCGATTCTCTGGTGCTGGGCTGTACCCACTATCCTCTGCTGAAACGCTGCATTGGCACTACCGTGGGCGATGCCATCAAGCTGGTAGACCCTGCTAAGGCAACAGCGAAAAGAGTGATGAATTTCTTAGGGGAAAAAAGCCTGTTGAATGAAAACGAAGGGGAAGGCCAAAAGCAGTTCTACCTTTCCGACAGCACAGATACCTTCAAATTCGTATGCCAGAAGGCATTGAAACACGGCTATCAGCCTGACATCATCGACATTGAAAAATACTGATAAAACAAAAAGGACGACAGGTTTCTGTCGTCCTTTTCTTAAGGGGAAGAAGTAGAAAGAATGTTATAGAAGCCCCGAAGGACTTCTTGGGGGAGTAACATCCTCAGTCATCAGTATTAACACTTTTGGAAGAAATATTCAGCCTTCTGAAAAAATATTATTAATAATAATTATTATTTAGTAAAAATTATTGAAATAATTCCCATTTCATGCTATAATCAAATCAAACATAAGAAATTAGCAAAAGGTTAAGATAGAGAGTAAGAATATAAGGAGGAAATGAAAATGAAACAAGTGAAGTCCAATGAATTCCAGATGGAAGTTTTAGAAAGCAAAGTGCCTGTTCTGGTGGATTTTTCCGCTACATGGTGCGGCCCTTGTCAGATGATGGGCCCTGTGCTGGATCAGATGTCCGCGGAGTATGAAGGCAAGGCGAAGATCGTAAAAGTGGATATCGATGAATCCATGGATCTGGCCCAGAAATACCAGATCATGAGCGTTCCCAATATGATTTTCTTCAAGGACGGCGTTCCCAAAGATGCTGTGGTTGGCGCGGTTCCTGCAGCTTATCTGAAGGAAAAACTGGAGAAACTTTTGTAAGACAACGGGAAATCCCCTAATACTGCGGTGTTAGGGAATTTTTTTATTTCGCGTGCTTGGTTATTTGTATGCGAAACAATGTGGTGGACATTTGTCTTTTTGGTATTTTTGTCGATACATCCGGAAAAATGTACAAAAACAGAGATAAAATGGCGAAAATACTTGCTGTTTTTCACGTTGACGGGCCAAAAATAACGTGTTATCTTTTTTTTATCAACTCAAATGGTTTTTGAAAAGAGGTTATGCATTATGATGAACTTAGATTTCACAACTGCATACGGTTCCGTGGTCCTGCTAATCAGCGGTATTGTTCTGGTCATTCGCATTCTGGGTGAAAAGAAGAATATCGCCAATTGTCATGTGCAGAATTAAGGAACTTCTCTAAGAGAAACCTGCGTGATATGTTTGTGTTTACAGACCCATGGCATTTGGCCCTGGGTCTTTTTTGTTATCATCCTTGATGCAAAGAACATTGCATATAAATTACAAAAGAGAAACACAAAAAAATACAAAAGATAAGCCAAATGGAAATGTACAAAAGATAAGCCAAAGGAGAGATGTTGCAGAAATATTGCAGCATTGCCGGCGGCTGGTCAACAAACAAACGGAAAACAAATACATATAGATACATAAGAAAATCTATGATGAACAAAGGAGAGATCTATTATGATGCAAGTAAACGTAACAAGAACAACAAACCCTAAAGTAAAACCCGATCCTGCAACAGTACCCTTTGGTGTAGCTTTTACAGACCATATGTTTATTATGGAATATGAAGAAGGCCAGGGCTGGCAGAATGCCCGCATCGTTCCCTTTGATAATATCGCGCTGAACCCCGGCGCACTGGTATTCCACTATGGCGCAGAAGTATTTGAAGGCCTGAAAGCATACCGCAAACCCGATGGCAGCGTGCAGATGTTCCGTCCCGAAGAAAACTTCAAACGTATGAACAACTCCGCAGAAAGACTGTGCCTGCCCCAGTTCGATGTGGCTGATGCGGTTGAATATCTGAAAAAATATGTAGAAGTAGAAAAAGACTGGGTACCCGATCAGTACGGTACATCCCTGTATCTGCGTCCCTTCATGTTTGGTACAAACGCTGACCTGGCTCTGCATGGCATCACAAAAGCAACATTCATGGTGATCTCCTGTGTAGTAGGCAGCTACTATAAGAGCGGTCTGGCTCCCGTTGATATGCTGATCGAAATGGAAGACGTTCGTGCAGTACGCGGCGGCACAGGCTATGCAAAATGCGGCGGTAACTATGCAGCAGCTACAAGAGCTGGCGAAAAAGCAGCAGCAAAAGGCTATTCCCAGGTAGTATGGGTAGACGGCGTGGAAAGAAAATATGTTGAAGAAGGCGGCGGCATGAACCTGATGTTCGTTTGGGACGGCAAGCTGGTAACACCCGAACTGAACGGCTCCATCCTGCCCGGCGTTACAAGAAAATCCATCCTGGAACTGGCTAAGAGCTGGGGCATGGAAACAGTAGAACGCAAGATCACAGTAGAAGAACTGATGGAAGGCTGCAAGAACGGCAGCGTACAGGAAGCATTCTGCTGCGGTACAGCTGCAGTAGTTACACCCATCGGCGGCTTCGTTCTGAATGATGAAAAGGTTGTTGTAAACAATAATGAAATCGGCGCAGCAACACAGAAGATCTATGACGAACTGACAGGCGTTCAGTGGGGTCTGAAAGAAGACAAATTCGGCTGGACAGTAAAAGTAGACTAAGACTTTTTATAAGTCCGTCAAATATACCTCCATACATAAAAAAGAGCCCTTAGGGGCTCTTTTTTATGTGAAAATATCCTGTTTCGTTCGTTTTCGGTATACCAGAAAGAAAGCGATCATCTGGATCAGGAAAGTCACTGTCCAGGAAATGCCGTAGGAATAATACAGGCTTTGGGGCGTATGGAATCTGGGGATCTGAAAGATAGTGCAGATCCAGCCGATACGGATGCCGCATACCCCCAGAACGGAGATGACCATGGGGGCAACAGAAGCACCCATACCCCGAAGGGAACCGGTGGAAACATCCATCAGACCGCAGATGAAATAAGGGATACACAGGCAGGTCAGACGGATCATGCCCCATTGCAGGGCTTCCGGAGAATCGGGAATATAGATGGACAGCAGGGTAGGCCCCATCAGATAAGCAAAGGCGGAAATGCTTGCGCCGACCACAAATACACTGGCCAGGCTGAGGCACAGGATGCGGGAGACTCGCTTATATTGCTTTGCCCCTGCGTTTTGGCTGATGAAGTTCAGAGCAGTCTGGTGGAAGGCGTTTACGGTAATGTAGATGAAGCCTTCGATATTGGCTGACGCAGCGTTACCGGACATCAGCACATCCCCAAAGGAGTTGATGGAGGACTGGATGATCACGTTGGAAATGGAAAACAACGCGCTCTGAATGCCTGCGGGCAGACCCACGCGGATGATTTTCAGAAGCTGGGGCTTGTAAAAACGCATCTTGGACAGGATCAGACGGCAGGCATCGTTTCGTTTCATCAGAGCGATCACCACCAGAACAGCAGCTACTGCCTGGGAAATGGTAGTCGCCAGAGCAACGCCGGCTACGTTCATATCCAGCTGTGTGACGAAGATGACGTTCAGCACTACATTGATGACCCCAGCCATGGCCAGCAGGATCAGAGGGGATTTGGTATCCCCTGTGGCACGCAGGATAGAGGCACTGAAGTTATATACCATGGTAAAGGGCATGCCTAAAAAATAGATCTTCATATACAGGGCGGAAAGAGGGAGAACTGTTTCCGGTGTATCCATCATCTGCAGAAAAGTCTCGCTGAATGTGACTCCGATGAACCCAACGACGAGACCGCTGACAAGGGCAGTGGGCAGGGCTGTGTGCACCGTGTGGCTGACTGCTTCCGGGCTGCCGGCGCCGATCGAGTGGGCAACGGCAACGGTAGTACCCACGGAAAGGCCGATGAACAGATTGACCAGCAGATTGGTCAAAGAGCTGCAGTTGCCTACGGCTGCCACGGAAAGCTCCCCACAGTATCTGCCAACGATGACCAGGTCGGCTGCGTTGAACAAAAGCTGCAGCACGCCTGTCAGGATGATGGGAATGGTATAGGATATCATATTGCCGAGAAGGGGACCTTCCAGCATATTTCTGCTTCGCATAAAATGACACCTCCTGTCAAGGTTTACAATAATGGTATAGCAAAGTAAAATCTGATTGTCAAGGAAACGGGAGATAAAAAAGGACCTCATGGAGGTCCTTTTTCATCTGTATTATCGATTTACCATCAGTTTTTTCAAAGCCTTATTCAGGTCGTCCAATGTCAGGCGATACATATCGAATTCTTTATCCAGAATATCGTAGGTCTTTGCCCACCAGCCACCCCAATAGGGTCTTTCGGAGGGGTTCAGCCACACGATATGGGGATATTTTTCCTTGAAACGGCGCAGCCATTCGATGCCGGGGGTCCTGTCCCTTGCGCCATAGGAATAATAGCTGCCTTCCATCAGTTCATAAGGATCCATCTGGGCATCCCCCACGATAATGACCTTGTATTCGCTGCTGATATTCTGCAAAATCCAGTCTGTAGGGATGGCAGAAGCGGGGCGCATACGGGGGTCTTTGAAGATTTTGGAAAAGATGCAGTTGTGGAAATAGAATACCTGCAGATCCTTGAAATGGTTGGAATTGCGCACTGCCTGGAAGAGGGCAGAACACATGCGGCTGTAATATTCCATGTAACCACCACTGTCCATCAGAAGCAGGACTTTTACGGTATTTCTTCTGGGTTTATCGTAAACCACCTTCAGGCTGCCGGCATTGTCGCAGGTTTCACGAATGGTGCCGTCGATATCGAATTCCGTTCTGGCTTCGTCTGCCCGGGCAGAAAACTGGCGCAGTCTGCGGAAGGCCATCTGGAACTGGCGGGTATCCAGTACGTTATCCTCACGGAAATCACGGAATTTACGGTCGCCCGCCACCTGGAAGGCGCTGCGTTTCTTGCTTTCGCCGCCCACGCGGATGCCCTTGCTGATATCGCCGCTGTTGCCGAAGGGGGAAGCGC
>NZ_JAFUMA010000034.1 GCF_017483025.1 Anaerotignum sp.
AATTGTCAAGTCTGTTAGTGCTATCTCACGATTTATTTCCTAACATTTTCTTAATATTCCGAAAAATTGCTCAATCAATCATTGATTATTCAGAAAAATTTCTGTAAAACATGATAAAATAGCGTATTCTCAGGTATTATGCATCTCGTTAACTCTGTTAAGAAAATATCACCAGAGTAGAAAATATTATCCATTTTGGCATAAATTGGAACCAAAGAGTTATAAGCAATTTTGTAATAAAATTCTTTTATACTGACATATATTTTCGCATTTTTTCTAATGGCGTTTCCCCTTCCATTATAAATCCTTACACGCAAAAAAAGCCCGAATATGATATTGAAAAGAACACCATATACAGGCTCTCCTATCAAAGGAGGTTTTCTACTATGATCAGTTTATCTTCTTTTTGATCTGTACAAAAATACGCTCGATGCAATACGCCAGCAAAAATACCAGGAAGATCGCAATACCTGCCGTGCCGTATTCATACCCCTGGATGCTTGTAGAAATCAGGTAGCCGATGCCCCCTGCACCTACCATACCAAGGATAGCACATTCTGCAAAATTGATTTCAAAACGCATACCTGCCCATGCCACGATCTGAGACAGGGAAGAAGGCAATACTGCGTTCAGGAAAACGCCCAATCTTCCTACACCAGTCGCTTCCAGCGCCTCCAGCGTTTCCCCGGGGATGCTTTCAAAGCTCTGGGCAAAGGATTTTGTAAAGAATGCTGTTGTATGGACACACAGACCGGCGATACCAGCGGAAGGGCCCATCCCCAGACAAACCATCATTAAAAGCACCCATATGACCGTGGGCACTGCTCTCAGGAAAGTGAAAAAGCTCTGCACGAAGCGGGAGAATTTTTTATGACGGAATACATTTTCTGCTGCCAGCATACCAAAAAACAGCCCCAATACCAGACTATACAAGGTAGAAAGCACAGTGATGGAAAGGGTCTCCATCAGAGCAGAGCTGAGAAGATCCATATTTTTCAGATCAAAATGGATTAGTTTCCAGAAAATGATACCAACATCCGGCACACGGGAAGCCAGTCTCACCCAGTTGATATGCAAAAATCGTTCACTGATCACTGCCAGCACGGCAATAGAGATCAGGAAAACAGGGATCGTATGGTCCTTCTCTGCGCAATCCACCCGCAATTTGCCGGAACGGGTACGCCGCAGATCTTTTTTCACAAAAGTGATCTCACTCATTGATACAACCTCCTTCTCAGGTGACCTGTGATCAAATCTACCACGATAACCATTACTGCAATCATCAGGATGATGCTGAAGGCGATATGATACTTAAACCCTTTGATATAGGAAAACAGCACCATACCAACACCGCCGCCGCCAACCATGCCAACGATAGTGGAAGCTCTGATATTTACCTCGATGCAGTAAAGGAACCAGGAAAGGAAACCGCTCAGGCAGGAAGGCAAAACGCCATGCACGACTCTCTGGGAAAATGTCGTACCAACTGCCTGCAAACTTTCCAGACAATCCTGGGAAATATCCTCCATGGTCTCTGCAAAAGCACGTACCATGAATGCAAAACTTGTGATGCAGAGCGCCACAAAACCAACACCTGTGCCGATGCCCAGGGAAGAGAACAGGATAAACGCCCACACCAAGGCAGGAATGTTTCTTAAAAATGTGGCAAAACCACGAACGAATTTTGCTGCCTTAGGGAACGGAGACACACTTTCGCTGGCAAAAAGGGAAACAAAAAACGCCAGGATCGCAGCCGCCGTTGTTGCAGAAAGGGCCATAGCCACCGTTACAAATACGCTTTCAACGATATTGGCGATCTTCTCTGCTTTTGGCAGCTCAGGAGGGAAGAAATCTTCATTGATAAATGCCCAGAAATTTTCAGAATTATGAACCAGCTCCATGGGATTGAATTCTGTATAGACCGTACAGATGACAAACAGCACAACGATCACGGCAAAAAAGCCTTCATAGACCTTTTTCTCAGCTTGCGCGATCTGCGGGATACGTTTTTTCATCCTCTGCTCCTCCAATCATCAGATTTTCCTTGGATGTGCCGTAAATCTTTTCGATCACACCATTTGTCAGCTCTTCGGGCTTGCCGTCGAATACGACCTCTCCTTTATGCAGACCGATGATACGGGTAGAATATTTGATCGCTACATCCAGCTGATGCAGGTTCACGATGCAGGCGATATTTCTTCTGCTTGTCATATTTCTCAGGATATCCATGATGACCTTTGCACTGGAAGGGTCCAAAGATGCGATAGGTTCATCGCACAGCAGCAGCTTAGGGTTCTGCATGATGGCACGGGCGATGCCGACACGCTGCTTCTGCCCGCCGGAAAGATCACTGGCACGATTATAGCAAAAATTGCCTACCCCCAGTTCTTCCAACAGGGAGATGGCTTTGCTTTTATCTTCTTCTGTATACATCCCAAGGATACCTTTCAGCCCCCGCATATGCCCCAGTGTACCATGCAGCACATTCTGCAGTACAGATAAACGGTACACCAGATTATAGTTCTGGAAAATCATACCAATTTTACAGCGGGTCGCACGAAGTGTGCGCCCGCTTTGATTGGAAATATCCGTGCCATCAATGATCACAGAGCCTTCACTGATAGGGATCAGTTTATTGATGGCACGAAGGAGAGTCGATTTACCAGAGCCGGATGGACCAATAACGGAGATAAATTCCCCGGGCATCACATCCAGAGTGATGCCTTTCAGAGCATGAACACCATTGGGATAGTGCTTTACTACGTTTTTAAAACTTAAAATTGGTTCCATAAAAGCCTCCAATATTTTTACTGCTTATTCCGCGTTGATATTTTTATTCAGTGTGATGATGGGTTCGTAATCAGCGATGCTGCATTCTACGAAACGAGCGCCTTCAACTTTGATAACATCTGTGAAATACTGTTCGTTGTCATAGCTTGTCAGGAAGTCGATCAGTGTTTCTCTCAGGTCAGCATCTACGGTTTTGCCGATCACGATAGCTTCTGCGGGGATCGCTGCGGAAGAGTGGATGATTTTGATATCAGATTCTTTTGCATTGCCGTTAGCGATTTCGGAAGCCAGAATCTGGTCGGAAATGGGAACAACATCAACGTCGCCTTTGATAACAGCCTGCAGGCCTGCCTGATGTTTGCCGGAGTAACTTACTGCTTCGAAGAATTCGCCGTTTGTATGCAGTTTGTCGCTGTCCAGATCTTCATCGGGGAATGCTTCCATGATATCGGATGTAGGAACCAGGTTACCGGATGTAGAGTCGGGGTCTACGAATGCCATTGTTTTTCCCTTGATATCTTCGATGGAGTTGATTTCATCATTATCTGCTCTTGTGATCAGTACAGAATGGTAAATGGCTTCATCTTTATTGCCGTTGGGTGCTTTCATTACGATGGGTTCTACATCCGCACGTTCAGATGCCAGTGCTACTGCCATGGAGCCCATATAAGCCATATCTGCCTGACCTGTACGCAGTGCTTCGATGATTGCGTTATAGTCGCTTGCCTGGATCTCTTCTACTTCCATGCCCAGAACTGCGCCCAGATCATCTGCCAGACCCTGACGAGCATCTGCGCTTTCTGTTGTGGATTCATTAGGTGCATATGCAATTGTGAATGTGTCTTTTTCTGCTTCTGCAGCTTCACCGCCGCCACAGCCTGTGAATGCTGCCATCGCCATTGTTGCTGCCAGAGCCATTGCAAATAATTTCTTCATGATTTTCTCTCCTTTTTACTTTAGAAAATTGTTTTCAATATATTGTGAACGACTGCTTCAGTCAGTTCTTCCGGGTTATTGTCTGCTCTGCCCTTTGTGATGCTCTGCGCCACCAGCTGAGGCAGATCTTCTTCTGTCACGCCCCATTTCTGCAGGCGGATGGGATGTCCTGCCACTGCAAGAATACCATTGATACGGGGACGAACCTCTCCAATCTGTTCCACGCCCAGGGCTGTCAGCAATGCATCCAGATCTTTCACAGCAGGAGCATTCAGCTCCAGCACGGGCCCTAGCAACAAGCTGACTGCTGCACCATGGGGGATGCCGTGGTGCATGGTCAGGGGATAAGAAATGGAATGGCAGCCGGTGGTGCGGGTATTACTGAAGGCCATGCCTGCCATCATACTGCCCTTTGCCATCTGTTCGCGGGCTTCCAGGCTTCCCTGATCCGCCAGCAGCTTATCGATGCTGCCCATGATGGTGCGAATGGCTTCCAGCGCCAAACCGCGGGAAACTGTATTTGTAGCTTTTGCCCAGTAGCTTTCCACTGCATGTGCCACTGCGTCCAGGGCGGAAGAAACCGCCAGCTTCAGAGGCATGCTCTTTGTCAGATCAGGGTCTACTACTGCTGCATAAGCGAAATTTTCACGGGATTCTACGGAGCGTTTCATATTCTGACTGGGGTCCCAGATGGTTGCCCAGCAGGTAACTTCGCTGCCTGTACCGGATGTGGTAGGTACGCCGATCCATTTTGTTTTCGGCTGTCCATAGGCTTTTTCAGAAATGATCTTTCTCATCTCATCGGGAGAATCCACCTCTTTGCCATAGAAACAGCAAAGGGATTTGCCCACATCCATGACGCTGCCGCCGCCAACGGCTACCACAACTTCGGGCTGAAAATCAACCGTCCTGCTATACAGTTCAAACAGTTGCTCAACTGTAGGATTGGATTCATTGAAGCGAATGGTACGTACGGTGAAGGCATCCTTCAATTCCTTAAATCCTTCCAGATATGTAGTGCTTTCGCTCCATGTGAGCAGGAGCACTCTCCTTTTTTCAGAAATGATGTTTTCGATCAGCGCAGGGATCTCTTTGATGGCTCCGCTGCCGCAAATGACCTGAACGGGATTGTAATAACGATCCAACGTTTTTCCCCTCCTTTGGGTTTCTTTTTTCTCTCTCATTTACAAAAATGATTTTATTCCCCCTACGTAAAGTCTGCTAGCATCTGAATGTTAAGTGTAAAATCACAATGTTAAAAAAGGATGCTTTTTTTGAAAGCATCCTTTACAATCACATCATATTTATTTGATCAGGTGCAGGATACCGCGGATATCCTTCACCACATGATCAGCACCGGCAGCATAATAAATGCCTGCCACTTTGTGATACAGTGCATCCTGCACCGCTTCGGGCAGCGCATTGTATTCCTCTTCTGTCAGGCCCATCACAGAGCTGCCTTCTACGATACCTACAGACACCATGCCAGCATTTTTGCCTTCCTTGATATCGGAAACGGTATCGCCTACCTTCATGACTCTGGAAACATCCTGCAGCTTCAGTTCCTGCATGTTTTTGAAAATCATATAGGGATAAGGTCTGCCGCATTTACCAACGGAATCGGGGCTGAACCAGCAATCGGGCTCATAGCCGGCTTCTTTTGCCGCAGGTACAACGATATCCATCATTTCATCTGTGTAGCCTGTAGTAGAGCCGATCTTCAGGCCCATTTTTCTCAGCTCCGCGATGGTTTCCTTTACATAGGGCTTCGGCTCTGCGAACTGATCGACGATCTCCAGGATCTTCTTTTCGCTCAGTTCGTATACTTTTTTTACATCCTTTTCTGTCCACGCCTTGCCGTGCTTTTCTTCCCACAGCTTGCTGATACGTTCCATGGAAAGCATCGTGCGCACATGGTCAATCTTCAGCATGCCCATAGGTTCACGCACTTCTTCCAGCGTAGGAGTGATACCGAAAGCTTCGAATGCTTCGATAAATGCCTTTACGGGAGCAAAGCAGCCATAGTCCACCGTTGTGCCTGCCCAGTCAAAAATAATGCTATCGTATTTCATATTTTTCCTCCTTAGATAAAGCAAAATTCGGTTTTCTTTAAAAAAGAAACAGATTTATCATACACTGACAATGTAAAATTTAAAAAAGCAGTCCCGTAAAATGTTCGTAAAAGGATCTTTGGCAATTAACAAAGGCACTATCTTTTGAAAATAAGATAATGCCTTTGTTTTTCATCAGAGCATTGCTCTGTTGTTTTTTATTTTGTTCCGGGAATGATCGTTACTTCCTGTGTATCCGCATCCCACTGAACCGCTGCGCCCAGTCCCTCCGCAATGAATCTGACGGGCAGGTATGTTCTGCCGTTTTCGATGAATGCAGGAGCATCCAGCATCACTGCTTCATTATCCACGAATGCAAAGGAAGAACCGACATAAATCTCCAGAGTCTTATCTGTTGTTGCGATCGTCACTTTTTTCGTTGTATCATTCCATGTGACCTTTGCGCCCAGGGCTTCTGCAACAAATCTTGCAGGCAGCATGGTTCTTTCGTTTCTGATGACAGGAGCCACATCATTGATGACTGTTTCGCCAAAAACTTTTGCCGCTATCTGGTCGATGGTCAGAATGATCGTATCTTTTTCTTCTGCCTTAGAAATATCTGTTTCATCGGCTTCTGTTTCCTCGATCTTTTCAAATACAGAATCGATATCCACTTTGCCTTTGGGCATTACAAAGGAGTATTTGTCATTGCCCAGATCTTTTAAAGTCAGCTCGTTGCCTTCTGCATCTGTAACAACTAGCTTTTTCAGTTCATAGTTTTCCTCAGGTGTTACAGTAACTGTAACCGTAGAGCCTTTTTTCGCCCTTGTTGCACTTACTTTCACTTCGCCGTTTTTTGTATCATCTGTATTAATTTCATACTTCTTACTGGAAGAAGATTTAGAAGAAGAGGAGCCGCTGCTTGTATTGCTGCCGTCACCTGCATTGCCACTATCACCCGTGTTGTCATCGTCGCCTGCATTGCCGCTATCACCCGTGTTGTCATCGTCGCCTGCATTGCCGCTATCACCCGTGTTGTCACTGTCGCCTGCATTGCCGCTATCATCAGCGTCATCCTCTTCCGTTTCGCCAACATGAGGTACTGTAAAGGTAAACTGATTGCGGTCACGGAACAGCTGATCGTTATCCACAGAATACCAGTTTACATTTACTTCGTTGCTGTCTTTATGGAAAGTGAGCATCATCATCATACCCAGGCCATAGCTATTATCAATGCCCTGCGCATCACATAGGATAGAAGTTACTTCCTTGCCTGCACCGTTCAGATCTGTACGATGTGCCAGATCAGGATAGCCGATATGGCCGCCCATACCCAGGACAACGTTAGGATATTTGCCCAGTTTATCCCAGATGTCGCCACCGTCCATATTACCGGGATAGTCCATATCTTTGTCATCTAACAATGTGCCGTCTGCATACATATAGGCGTGGGCAGTCACGATAACATTCTTGTCAGGGTTATTTTTCACGATATCCTCTGCCCAACTCAGCGCGCTTTCTGTAGGATTCCAGCCCAGAGACAGGATCAGATAGTCTCTACCTCCTGCTGTTACTTTCCAGCAGGTCTGTCTCAGTGTCTTATCATCACTGGAATCTACAAACCAACTTTTCTTAGAATATTCATCATAGGTATAGTTGCTGTCCCATTCCTGGTTATTTGTACCAACGTCATGGTTGCCCTGCATAGGCATCCAGGGGATACCGGATTCATCCAGAATGTCTGTTGCAGCCTGACAGTTTGCAAACTGTTTATCGGTCGTTGTATTTACCATATCCCCCATGTGCATAACAGCCGCGATATTATATTTATCTTTATTTTCTGCAATCCAATGGGTCAATGCTTTATAAATATCAGGATATGTCTGAGAGAGGAACTGGGTATCCGGCAGAGCGATCATTGTATAATCGCCTTCTGCAAATTCAGGTTTCAGCCAGTCTACGAACTTGTAAACCTCATTCTCATCATCTGTCAGATCCATATCTTTATATTCTTTTGACGCGGAATCAAATTTCCAGCTTGCCATCAGGGTATCCCCTGTGAAAGGTACAGAACCATCTGCTTTCAGGGCATCGAAATCTGCTTTGATATCTGCCGCTGTTCTGGTATCAGACCAGATGCTCACATTGGCAATTTCGCCTTTGAAATACTGCTCGTTATAGCCCTTTGTATTTGTATCTTTACTGCTGTAGCCACCTGTGCCACGATAGTCGCCGCCGATTTTCAGCGCCTGTGTAGGAACCTTGGGCGTGAGTGTACAGTCTTCTGCCACATAAACCAGTTCGCCATTGATGTAGCAGCTGATTTCATCGTAATCTGTATCAAAGGTCATTGCTACATGTACCCATTCATCCTGACGCAGATCTACACCAGGGATCACAACGCTCTGTACGGTACCCTCATTGGACTTGTTACTCAGCTTCCAATACAATCTGGGCTGACCGTTTTCTGCAACTTCAAAGCTTACATAAACCAGACTGTAATTGTAATAACCCAGATCTACATAGTTGCCACAGATCACGCCACCGCGGCCTTCCAGATCCTTATCCAGTTTAACAGTAGCTTCGAAGGTCAACGGTGCAGCATCCAGAGTCTTTTCTGCACACAGCTGGTCGGTAATACTGAATGTTGCGCCGTTCAGATCTCCCAGTTCTGCAGATACATAGTTGTATTTGAAGCCTGCATAGATGGTGGTATCGGCAGAGATGGTGTCATTTTCAAAATCCCATTTTGTTGTACAGGCAGCATCTTTATACCATCCTGTGAATTCGCTGTTTCCTCTTTCCAGCGTAACTTTAGGTTCTTCTACTTTTGTATATGTTTTCTGTGTTCTGTCCGCTAATTCGGATATATCCCCCTCTTTCACAGAGGCGCCCGCAGTGTTAAATTTGACTGTAAATTCCACATTCGGATCATAAGGATAGCCAACAGCTTTCACGTCATAGCCGCCACTTTTCACCTTATCAGGGAATACAGTATCGGAATAAACCTCTTTGCTGCCTTCCTCACCGTTGACGGAAGCAAAACTCCACGCATGAGCCAGGCCTGCTTCGTTGCCCTTTACTGTTTTTGTCGCATATTCTGCGATTTCCTCGGCAGTGCGCACGTCGCTCCACATACGCACTTCGTTGATCTCACCATTCAGATAGTATGTAGGATTTGTATGATAGTCACTGCCGAAGCACAACCAGTTTTCCAACGTGGCATCCGCAAAACCCTCTACTTCCTGTTCCGCTGCCTTTACACCATCGATATATACAATTACTTTTTTATTCTCACTATCACGAACCAGAGAGATCAGTTTCCACTGGTCATCACAGATATCACCCAGTTCCGTAAATTTGATATCATTTTTTACGCCGGTATCTTCCCACAAACGTAGGTTATTGGCTGCAGTCACTTCCAAACCCCATGTTTTGCCGCCATTGCCATAATTGTTCATAATGGTCTGTCGTTTTCCTGTATCTGCGCTATCCAGCTTGATGCGAACTTCCACAGTTGCAGGCGTTGTCACTGCACCCTGTGCCTGTACATAGTCGCCGTCTTCATAATCGAACACCAGACCTGTGTAATTTTCTGTATTCACTTCAAAACCTTCTGTGATAATGTCATTACTGCCAGCTGTATCTTTTACGGTCGTATTTTCATAAGCTGTACCCTTTGTATCGCCAAAATCCCAGCAGTGTTCCAGATCATCTGCATTAGATTCTGTGCCATCATAATATGCTTTGATTTCATCAGCAGTACGGGCGTCACCAAACATACGCACTTCGCCGATCTCCCCTGCCAGCCAGTACTGTTTTCTTAAGTCAGTGCCAAAATATGTAGAGGTAGACAATTCTGTATCTGTAAAACTCCATTCATCTGTCAGCATACTGCCAGATGTTTTGTATTCCCCATTAATATATACATCCAGGGTGCTGTTCGCTTTATTGCGGACAACAGAAATCAGCGTCCATTCACCAGTGCAAATATTTACATCTGTGAATTTATAGCTGATGCGGTCTTTGCTGCCGTTGCTTGTGCCGCCGTTGACATTTTCCCAGTATCTCAGAGTATTATCATCATTGACTTCCAGCCCCCAGCTCTTTGTTGTCTCTTTCAGATAGTTGTTCATAATGATCTGGCGACGGTTTTCCCCTTCATCCAGCTTCACCCAAATTTCTACGGTATCGGGAATGGAAATGGGTTCTTCTGTCAGGGCATAGTTGCCGTCGTCTTTAGAACCATCGAAATACAGACCTTCCCGCTCCTCTGCTTCCGGTGCTTCGGGATTTTCAATCACATCGGTCTCTTCATCTTCTTCCAAGGCCAGTGTCATCAGAGGAGCTTCCTCTTTCTTCTTTTCTTCGATGATCGCTTCATCATCTTCTTCAGCTACTCCGTCTTCTACAGGTGTTTCGTCCTCTACAGATGCTTCATCCTCTGCGGGTGTTTCGCCCTCTACAGTCTTCTCTTCTTCTGTTTCATCTGTATCGATTGCTTCTTCAATCTCTGCCCCATCTGTCATCTCTGATTCCTCTGCCAATGCCAGAACGGGCACTGCAGATGTGGTCATGGATAATGCAAGAAATGTACATAAGCCTTTTTTCGATGCTGCTTTATATTTCATGATATTCCTCCCTTTCATCAATACCTCTCTTTTCAGGATTTCTACAGCATCAATATATCCTTCCTGTGTAAAATTCGAAATCGCCTCTTCGTAAAAAGCGTTTCGTCCATGTAAAAAAAGGACGCTTTTTGTAAAAGCATCCTTTTTTACATCCAAAAATATTCGATTTAACAAACCAGAATGGTATTTTTTACTTTCTCAAAATCATCAATACCTTTTTAAATACATTCTTTTGAGGGTATCCGTTTTTTTGAAAGCAACGGGATGATCGATAAAATACTGCTGTGCGCTCAAGGCATCCTTCCTTAAAAGAAAAGGCGTGCTCAAAAAGCACGCCTTTTCGGGAAATTATATATGAAGCAAACGTTTTTCAATGAATTTATAAATTCAAATGCTTCGATTATTTCTTCTTAGCGAAGATAGCACGTACAGGCAGGCCAACCAGTACCAGGATGATACCGCCAACAGCGATCTTTGTGGAGCCCATGCCAGCCATGAACAGCTGGTTGATCAGCACGTAGCCACCGGAGATGATAGCGATCAGAGGGATTACAGGGTATGCAGGTACTTTATATGTACGTTCTACATCGGGAGCCTGTTTTCTGTAAACCATAACAGCTGCAAATGTCAGTGTGTAGAATACCCAACCAACGAATGTACCCAGGTTTGTCAGCAGGTCGAACTGGCCTGTCAGAGCGTAGATAGCGCCCAGAATACCAATCAGGAAGATACAGTTGATAGGAACGCCTGTGCCGGAGATTTTGGACAGAGCTTTGCTGCCAGGCAGGTCGCCCTGAGTTGCCATATACAGAGCTGTACGAGAACCGGACAGGATAAAGCCGTTGCAAGCACCACCAGCGGAGATCATAATACCAACGGATACGAATTTACCACCCATATCGCCGAAGATTTCCATAGCTACTGCAGATGCAGGAGATTCCAGATTCATCATTACGTCAGCAGGCAGTACCCACAGGTAAGCCAGGTTAACGATGATGTAAACAGCCATGATCAGAGCTACACCACCAACGATAGCTTTAGGCAGGTCTTTGCCGGGGTCTTTCATTTCACCAGCGATCGCACCTACGTTTGTCCAACCTTCGAATGCGAACAGTACAGCGATCATCAGCTGACCCAGTACGGAACCCATGGACAGGCCTTCACCCAGCATGGGATCAAAGATGGGGTTACCATTACCTCTGATGAAACCAAAGATCATAATCAGTACCAGGGGAACCAGTTTAGCTACTGTGAAAACGTTCTGAGCTACGCCGCCAACTTTAGCGCCCATGCAGTTCAGAATAACCATGATAATGATACAAGCGATAGCTACGGGAACTACCATACCGTCGCCCAGGAACAGTTTAGCCTGGTTAGCAACAGCTACGCCCAGAGCAGCTACCAGACCGGGGTAGAATACTACAGTCTGCATCCAGCCGCACAGGTAACCAACTTTTTCGCCGAATACTCTTTTCAGGTATACGGGCATACCGCCTGTTTCAGGCATCAGAATTGCGATTTCAGCAAATGTCATAGCTGCGCAAAGGCACATCAGGGATGTGATGATCCAAGCCAGGATTGCCAGACCGGGTGCACCAGCTGTTGCTGTGTACATTGCTGTAGGTTTGAAGAATACACCAGAACCGATAACGCAGCCTACTACTGTTGTCATAGCAGTAAACATACCCAGTTCCTTCTTCATTTCTGTGTTGTTACTCATTTTTCCTTCCTCCTTTTTTTGAAAGATCTGCCAAAAAACACCAATTGCCCGGTATTAAAAAAGATATACAGCAAACACCAATTATATACCAGTTTGCCTGTATATCCTCTGTCTCTCTACCTGAAAGCATTACTTCTACGGTGGCTTTGGCAAAACCAAGCACTTTCCAGAGTTCCATCTGTAAAAGGTATTTGTACCTGAAAGTTTCTTCGGAAAACGGCTCTTTTCCCAAATTGCTCCATCGGTTTTCTCATCGTTAAATATGATGTGATTTTTATGATTGCGTGAGAAATCTCCCTTTTACTTCGTCTGGTTTTATGCACTTTGTGAGTAAATTATATATCGGTGAGAAAATCTTGTCAATATATTTCGGTAAATTTTTTTATCGTCAAATTATAAAAGTTCATTATGCCGACAAATTGCACTAGAATCGGAGTTTATCAGCTTTTCAGAACATTTGCATGCAAAATATTTTCCGTTTCTTTCCAGCCAATTCTTCCTGTTTGACGTTACTTTTGTTCAGTCAAATCCGCTGCAGCTCTCGTCTATTTCTTTCCCTCTTGTCATATATATGAAGGGAACATACACCGGAGGTTCTCTCATGAGCCGAAAGACCATCATCACCGGAACCCTTATCCTGACTGCTGCCAACCTCATTACAAAATGCATGGGGTTTTTCTATCGTGTTTTCATGTCCAATGCCATCGGAGCCGAAGGAATGGGGCTTTATCAGCTGATCCTGCCCATCTATTCCCTTTCCTGGAGCATCACATCCGCAGGCTTCACCACTACCATTTCACGCCTGACCGCCCAGGAACATATCCGCGGACAAAACGGAAACATCGGACGTATTGTCAAACAAGCTGTGTGTCTTTCCCTGTTCATCAGCTTCATTGTCAGTGGGGCTCTATTTATCTTCTCTGATAAAGTGGCATTCTATCTGTTAAAGGACAGCCGCACCGCCCTGCCTTTGCAGCTGCTTGCCATGGCTGTGCCCTTTATGGCTGCCGGTTCCTGCTTCCGTGGCTTTTTCCTGGGTATGCAGGAAACCCTGATCCCCGCTCTTTCCCAGGTTTTGGAGCAGACTGCCCGCATTGTTACCATCTATTTTCTGGCAGGTATCTTTGTACCTCTGGGTCTTTCCTACGCCTGCTGTGCAGCAGTTGCCGGCATTTTGCTGGGGGAATTCCTCTCCTGCGGCTTTGCAGTGTGGAATTATCTTCACTACAAACGAAAGCATAAGCTCATCCGCAAGCCGACTCTTTCTTCCCCTGCAGTGCTTTCCATGATACTGGCCATGGCAGTGCCCCTCTCCGCTACCCGTATCGCCACTTCCCTGCTTTCCACGGTGGAAAATATCCTGATCCCCCGCCAGTTGCAGCTTCATGGGCAAAATACCATGCAGGCTCTTTCTACATACGGCGAACTGACAGGGATGGCAATGCCCTTGATATTACTGCCCTCCGCCTGCCTGATGGCTGCTTCTGTTTCCCTTGTTCCGGAAATCTCAGAGGCCTGCGCCGTAAAACAGGATACTCGTATCAGCCGCACTGTTTCTGCAACATTCCTGTTCACTTCTATCATCAGCTTCGGGGCAGCGGCGCTGTTTGCAGTATTCCCAAGGGAAATCTGCTATGTAGTATACAACCGACAGGCGTTGGGGCAGGTTTTATTTCCCCTGGCATTCCTCTGCCCTTTCATTTATGCGCAGACTACATTACACGGGCTATTGAACGGCCTGGGAGAACAGTTCTTCCTTTTTTGGAGCAGCATCTTTTCTTCCTTCATCACCATCGCTGTCATCTGGTTCTTCATGCCTGCCTATGGCGTGGCAGCATTCCTTGGCGGATGGTTGCTGAGCCTGCTGGTCATTGTCGGACTTTCTCTTTGGAAGCTGTATCAGAGAACGGGGGTGTTTCCTTCTCTGTATAACTGCTTCCTGAAGCCATTGCTGGCAGGGGCAGCGGCGGGACTTCTGGTGAAATATGTCATCCGTATCTCTGAGCCGTCAAAGCTGCTGTTTTTAGGCTCCCTCTGCGGCATGGGGATGCTGTATCTTTTGTTCCTGCTGGCTTTGGGCTGCCTGCGCAGAAAAAATTTAGAAGCACTTCTGAGTGCAAAAAAATAAGCTGGCGCAAGGCCAGCTTTTCCTCCGAAAAAATCATTTATTCAACTCTACCAGACCTGCTTCATACAGCTTCTGCAGACTCATCAGAATACCTGTTTTTGCATGGAACCATGTCAGACCGCCCTGGAAATATACGGAATAAGGCTCTCTGATGGGGCCATCAGCACTCAGTTCGATAGAAGAACCCTGGATAAATGCGCCTGCCGCCATGATAACATCGCAGTTATAACCGGGCATTGCATAGGGAATCGGTGTTACATAGCTATCTACGGGGGCCGCCGCCTGGATGCCCTGACAGAATGCTTCCATGGCTTTCGCACTGCCCAATTCCACCGCCTGGATGATATCGTGACGGGGTTCTGTGCTGTTGGGGATGACATGGAAGCCCAGTTTTTCGTAAATATTTGCTGCAAAAACAGCACCCTTCAGCGCGCCTGCTGTCACCGTAGGCGCCAGGAAGAAGCCCTGATACAGAGAACGGTTTACATCCAGAGAAGCACCAACTTCCTGACCCAGACCAGGAGCACTCAAACGGTATGCGCATCTGTCGATGCACTCCTGCTTGCCGCAGATATAGCCGCCGATAGGAGCCAGACCACCGCCGGGGTTTTTGATGAGGGAACCAACGATCATATCCGCACCAAGGTCAGAGGGTTCAATGACATCAACAAACTCACCGTAGCAGTTATCTACCATGCAGACCACATCAGGCTTGATGCCTTTGATGAAAGCAATCAGTTCACCGATCTGTTTCACAGAAAAAGTAGGTCTCATGGCATAGCCTTTGGAACGCTGGATAGTCACCAGCTTTGTTTTTTCATTGATGGCTTTTTTGATGTTTTCATAATCGAAGGTACCATCTTCCAGCAGGTCTACCTGTCTGTAGCTTACGCCATATTCCTTCAGGGAACAGGGAGAAGGCACAGTACCAATTACCTTTTCCAGTGTATCATAAGGCTTGCCCACGGGGGAAAGCAGTTCATCCCCGGGCACAAGATTTGCGCTCAAGGCAATGGCCAGCGCGTGGGTGCCGCATGTGATCTGAGGACGTACCAGTGCCGCTTCTGTATTGAAGCATCTTGCATATACGTTTTCCAGTTTATCACGACCGTCGTCGTTGTAGCCATAGCCTGTAGAACCCGCAAAACATGTAGCGTTTACGCGTTCTGCCTGCATGGCTTTCAGAACCTTTGCCTGATTATATTCTGCAACTGCATCGATTTTTTCGAAGCGTTCTTTTAAATCTTTCAGAATTTCGTTGCCGAAAGCTTCTACCTCAGGGGAGATGCCCAGCATACCGTACATATTTTCCATTTTTAACTCCAATCTATTTCAAAAACTGTATTTTTCACTCACAATTTGAAATCATATCAAATCTTTCCTATTCTTTCAAGTTTCCCGGGTAAAATCCATAATTTCGATCTGGCCGCCCTTGTCTTTGTTCAGAATGAGAACTGCCGTACCCTTTTCTCCTGTCTGGGGCAGGGTCACCGTCATGCGGTCAGTTTTGCCATTTTTCAGCAGCAGTTTCACCATGCCGCCGTCCAAATCCAGACCGTAGGGTTTCAGGCTGTCCTTCCAAAAGGAAAATTTACATCCATTCTTCCATCCTGCGCAGTAGAAGGACTTCGTATTTTCCAAAATATCTCTGCCGCAGACAGGGCATTTGCCAAAGGCGTTGTTTTTCCGCTTTTTCCCGCGGATCTGTTCCTCAGGGAAGACCACATCTGCCCTTCTGCCGGAAGCCGCATCCTGTATCAGAAACTGGACATATCTGCGAATACTCGCCATAAAGCGTTCTTCCGTCATATTGCCCTTTGCAATGGAAGAAAGACCTTTTTCCCATTTGCCTGTGGTCTGAGGGGAACGCATCTCATTGGGAACCACTTCGATAAGTTTCCGTCCTTTTTCAGTCGGCACCAATGTCTTCCCTTTGCGGACGATATAGCCTACCGTCAACAGGCGTTCAATGATAGCGGCACGAGTGGCAGGTGTGCCTAAGCCGCTGTCCTTCATCTGCTCTTTCAGGGCTTCATCCTCTACGAATCTTCCTGCATTTTCCATGGCAGAAAGGAGACTGCTTTCCGTATAGGGTGTAGGCGGTTTGGTTTTCTTTTTCTGCACCGTCGCCTTTTCGATTTTTCGTTCTTCTCCTTCGCTGAGGGCGGGCAATTTTTGTTCTTCCTCGTCTTTTTTCTTCTTTTTCGCTGCCGCCGCAGGGGTCAGGGCTTTTTCTACCGCCTGCCAGCCCTCTTCCAGAACCATTGTTCCTTTGGAAAGGAAGCGTTCTGCTTCCGCTTCAGCATATACCTTGGTGGTCTCATATCTATAATAAGGATAGAACACCGCAAGGAAACGAGCCGCCACCAGAGAGAATACCTTCCTTTCCTCTTCCGTTAAGCTGTCCACACGAAGTTTTGCATCTGTAGGGATGATGGCATGGTGGTCTGTCACTTTGGAATTATCGATGATACGTTTTGTAAAAGAGACATTTTCCATCAGAGGCTGTGCGTAGGGGGCATATTCGCCCAGCTCATTCAGCCGCTTGATGGTATTTCGCACCTTCCCCTTCATATCGTCGCTGAGATAACGGCTGTCCGTTCTGGGATAGGTGATCATTTTTCGTTTTTCATAAAGACTCTGGGCAATATCCAGCGTCTTTTTCGCAGAAAAACCGAATTTTTTATTGCAATCCCTCTGCAATTCCGTCAGGTCATAAAGCAGCGGAGGGGGCGTTTTCTTTTCTTCTTTTTCTACTTTTGTGATGCGGGCGGCTTTGTCCGCAACCTTTGCCACGATGGCCTTTGCCGTTTCCTCTTTTTCGATACGGGTATGTTCTTCTCTATCGATCCACATGCCCGTATAGCCGCCAAAATCCGCCTGCACTTCGAAGTAATCCTCCGCTACGAAAGCATCGATTTCCTTCTGGCGGTCTACAATAATGGCAAGAGTAGGTGTCTGTACACGGCCGATGCTCAATAGGGCATCATACCGTAAAGTATAGGCTCTTGTAGCGTTCATGCCCACCAGCCAGTCCGCTTCGGAGCGGCATTTTGCAGAGGTATAGAGCAGGTCATATTCCCTGCCGTCTTTCAGGGTGGCAAAGCCTTCCCTGATGGCTTCTTCCGTCATACTGCTGATCCAGAGGCGTTCGAAAGGTTTCGTACATTTGGTGATTTCGTAAATATAGCGGAAAATCAGCTCGCCTTCCCGCCCGCTGTCGGTGGCGCAGATGAGGCTATCAATTTCCCTGCTGTGCATCCATTTATGTAATACTTTCAGTTGGTCGCGGGTCTGCTTGATGGCCTTCAGTTTCATTTCTTCCGGAAGGATCGGCAATGTAGAAAAGTTCCATTTTTTATATTTTTCGTCATATTCCTCAGGCTCTGCCAGAGTCACCAGATGCCCCACTGCCCAGGAAACCACATATTTTTCCCCAATCAGGCAGCCGTCCCCCTTCTGGTTGGCCTTCAGCACCTTAGCGATATCTCTCGCCACCGATGGTTTTTCGGCAATGACCAGTATTTTTCCCATTTACGTTTCCTCCCTTCTTTCGATTTACACAATTTTGTATTATAACATTTCCTTTTGAAATTGACAAATCTCTTCCAGTATAAACTTCCCCGAAACATAAATTTTACAATTCTTACCATCCAGATATTACATCATGTGGTATACCTTACTACATTACAGTGTCATCGAATTTGTTGACACCTCAAGAAATAGTCGATAAAATAAATACTGAAAGATTATGTATATGATAAAATAGATAAATGGAGGTCATCCCTTATGAATACATATAAGATCATTGCTGATACATCCTGTGATATTCCCGTTTCCCTTATGAAAGCAAATCATATCACATACGTACCCTTCCATGTTTCCTTCGATCAGGAAAACTATCTGGAAGAACTGAGAGACATCACTCCCGATGAATTTTACAACAAGATCAATGCAGAAAAACTGTTTCCTAAAACATCCCTGCCCTCTGTACAGAGCTACATGGATGCCATGGAGGCAGCCCTGAAGGAAGGCAACGATGTGCTGTGCCTGTGCCTGTCCTCCAAATTCAGCGGTTCTTTCCAGAGCGCTGTCAATGCAGGCAATATTCTGTCCGAATCCTACCCTGACCATATCATCAGAGTAGTAGATACCACATGTGCCACAGCCTGTGAAGGCATGATGGTGCTGGAAGCCTGCCGCATGAGAGATGCCGGTCTGGATATTGAAACAACTGTGCAGAAACTGGAAGCCCTGAAAAATTCCGCTTGCCTGTATGTAACCGTGGACTCTCTGGAGCATCTGCAGAAAGGCGGCAGAATCGGTAAAGCCTCCGCTATGGCAGGCACCATTCTGAATATCAAACCCATCATCGCTATGAGAGACGGCGAGCTGCAGCCCGAAAGCAAGGTACGCGGTTCCAAAAAAGCCCTGAAAACCATTATGGATATGTCCAAAGCAAAAATGGGCGAAGAAAAAGACCAGTATCGTGTAACTCTGGTTCGTGGCGAACTGGAACGTCTGGCAACTGCTGATGAACTGGCAAAGGAACTGAAGGCAGAAGGCTATGATGTAGCTGAAGATGTATGGACCGTCGGCATCACCATCGGCTCCCATATCGGCCCTACTCCTATCGCTATCTGTATGCTGAAAAAATATGAATTTGTCTAAAGGCGGAGAAAACGAAAATTAAAAAAGATGTTCGATGAGCTTGCTCAATCGAACATCTTTTTTGTTTTCATTTGCGTAGCAAAAACACCGAAAATCCGAAGGATTTGAGGCGTTCTCCGCCGTTTTGAAGATTCTTATTTATCTCTCAGCTGTGCGCCCAGTTCTTCTGCCAGACCTTTCAGGATCGCATCCATAGCGTCTGCGATGTCTGCATCAGACAGTGTTTTTTCTGCACTGCGGAATGCGATGGAGTAAGCCACAGATTTGTGACCTGCTTCGATCTGCGCACCCTGATATACGTCGAAGAGTTTTACTTCTTCCAGATATGCGCCGCCGTTCTTCTTGATAACATCAGCAATTTCTTTTACTGTTACATCTTCTTTTACCAGCATAGCAATATCTCTTGTCAGTGCGGGGAATTTAGGCAGTGCTTTGTAAACTACGTCTCTGTTTGCATTTGCAATGATCTTTTCCATATCCAGAACAGCCAGATATGCTCTTGTGCCAATGCCGTAGTTTTTCAGCACTGCGGGATGCAGTTCACCCAGGTAACCGATGTTTTCGCCATTTACGATAACGGAAGCAGTTCTGCCGGGGTGCATCCAGGGCAGGGATTTTTCTGTTACATATTCTGCAACTTTGCCCATACCCAGTACATTCATCAGGTGTTCTACGATACCTTTCAGATCATAGAAATCCATATTGCCGTACATACCCATTGTCAGTGTAGGGATTTCATGAGGCAGTTCTGTCAGAGGCAGTGCTTTGGGAATGTAAACTTTTGCTACTTCGAACAGACCTGCACTTTCGTTTCTTCTGTTATAGTTTGTTGCCAGAGATGTCAGGATACCATTGAAGGATACTGTTCTCATGATGGAGAAATCTTCACCCAGAGGGTTGGAGATCACGATGGCTTTTCTCAGATCACTGTCCGCGGGGATCAGCAGTTTATCGAATACCTTAGGGCTTTCGAAGCTGTATGTCATTGCTTCACACAGGCCGTTTGCGATCACTGTATCTTTCACCAGTGCTGTGATGCTCTGTTCGTATGTTCTCTTACCAACTGTAGGTGTGCCGCTTGCCAGAGTTGCTTCGATCTTGTTATAGCCATAGAAACGAGCAATTTCTTCTGCCAGGTCTGCCTGTGCTTCCAGGTCGGGACGGAAAGTAGGAATTGTAACGATATGATTTACGGGATCCACTTTCAGTTCGATCTTTTCGAAGATCTGCTGCATTTCTTCTTCGGAAATATCTGTGCCCAGGAATTTATTAATCCAAGCGGGATTGTAGGACAGTTCCCAAGTGTCTCTCTTGTTGGGGTATTCATCTACTACGCCGGGAACAACATCGCCAGCGCCCAGCAGTTCAACAAGCTGTACGGCACGGTTTACTGCTTCCATAGCCAGATTGGGGTCCAGACCTTTTTCGAATTTGCTGGATGCGTCTGTTCTGAGACCAACTTTTTTCGCTGTGATACGAACGTTGGGGCCATCGAAGTTTGCAGATTCGAACAGAACTGCCTGAGAACCTTCTACGATCATGGAGTTTTCGCCATCCATAACACCTGCGATAGCAACTGCTTTTTCAGGGTCAGCAATTACCAGCATGGAAGGATCCAGATTTCTTACCTGGCCATCCAGTGTTGTGATTGTTTCGCCTTCTTTTGCGTTTCTTACGATGATATGGCTATCTTTGATGGTTTCGATGGAGAAAGCATGCATGGGCTGACCCATTTCGATCATCACATAGTTTGTGATATCAACGATGTTATTGATGGGACGAACGCCTGCCATACGCAGTCTCTTTCTCATCCATCTGGGAGAAGGACCGATTTTTACATTTTTCACCACTCTTGCCACGTATCTGGGGCACAGTTCGGGATTTTCGATTGTTACTTTAACGAAGTCTTCTGCTTTGCCTTCCGCTTCTTCTTTCACTGTGATTTCAGGGTAGTTGAAGGGGATATCATAAGTTGCAGCAGCTTCTCTTGCGATACCCAGAACGGAAAAGCAGTCGGGTCTGTTGGATGTGATTTCGTATTCTACTACTTCATCTTTCAGATCCAGCACTTCTACGATATCCTTGCCCAGTTCTACTGCTTCAGGGAAGATATAGATGCCGTATTCGGGTGCTTCGGGGAAGTCGTGTCTGTCGCAGCCCAGTTCTTCGATAGAACACAGCATACCTTCAGACATAACACCACGCAATTCGCCTGTGTGGATCTCTTTGCCGCCGGCGATCACGGAGTTATCCAGAGCAACAGGAACATAATCGCCAACTTTTACATTGGGTGCGCCTGTTACGATGGTCAGGTCTTTGCCCTGGCCCGCGTCGATGGTGCAGATAACCAGTTTATCCGCATGGGGGTGTTTTACGATTTCTTTGATATAGCCTGTTACTACGTTTTTGATTTCACCGGCTACTGTTGTATAGCCTTCTACTTTGGAACCGGACAATGTGATATCTTCAATAAAATCTTTGATATCTGTTGTCACAGGTGCATATTCTTTCATCCAAGACATAGGTACGTCCATGAAAATAACTCTCCTTTCGTTTATAACAAAACCTTGGGACGCTGTCCCAAAGATTAGAACTGTTTCAAGAACTTCGCGTCGTTTTCAAACAGCAGACGCAGGTCTGTGATGCCGTATCTCTGCATCGCTACACGTTCCAGACCCATACCGAATGCGAAACCGCTGTATTCTTCGGGGTCAATGCCGCTCATTTTCAGAACTTTGGGATGAACCATACCGCAGCCCAGCAGTTCGATATAGCCTTCGCCTTTGCATACGCGGCAGCCTTCACCGCCACAAGCGAAGCATGTTACGTCCATTTCCGCACTGGGTTCTGTGAAAGGGAAATGATGAGGACGGAAACGAACCTTTGTATCTTCGCCGAACAGTTCTTTTGCGAATACTGCCAGCGCGCCTTTCAGGTCGCCCATTGTAACGTTTTTATCAATTACCATGCCTTCCAGCTGATGGAATACAGGAGAATGTGTTGCGTCAACTTCGTCAGAACGATAAACCGCACCGGGGCAAACCATACGAATAGGCAGTTTGCCTTTTTCCATAGTACGAACCTGTACAGGGGATGTCTGTGTTCTCAGCAGGATATCGCCGTTGATATAGAATGTATCCTGTTCGTCTTTTGCAGGATGGTTCGCAGGGATATTCAGTGCTTCAAAGTTATAGTAGTCTTTTTCGATTTCGGGGCCGTCGGCTACTTCGTAGCCCATGCCTTTGAAGATATCGCAGATTTCGTCGATAACGATGCTCATGGGGTGTTTATGACCTTCGGGTCTTTCCTTACCGGGCATAGTTACGTCGATTTTTTCTGTTTCCAGTTTCAGGGCCATTTCTGCTGCTTCCAGACGTTTTTTGCTTTCTTCCAGCATTTTTTCGATGCTCTGTCTTACTTCATTTGCCATCTGGCCAATCACAGGTCTTTCTTCGGCAGACAGTTTGCCCATTTCTTTCAGAATGGCTGTCAATTCACCTTTTTTACCAAGGAATTTTACTTTCAGTTCATCAACATCTTTCAGTTCTCTGGCTTCCTGGAACGCTGCCAGTGCCTTTTCCTGGATCAGTTTCAACTTATCCTTCATCACTTTTGCTCCTCTCATATTTTAACGTTGATTAGTTTCATGCTATAAAGAAAGCCTCCGTCACACAAAGGGACGAAGGCTCGCGGTACCACCCAAATTCCTGCTATCACAGGCACTCTAATGCGTAACGTGCATGAAACGGACTCCCCTACTATTCGTTCAGGAAGCCGACTCCGATGGGAACTTCTGCAGCTTCGCAAACTAAAGGCTCTTTCAGCTCGGAACGATTCCGAAAGCCCTCTCTCTGAAGCAGTTCACTGCATACTTTTCATCTTCACAGTCGTTAAATATTCACAATAAATTTATTTTACCATAATGTTTTGCAAAGTCAAGGAAAAACCTTTATTTCTCACCATTATTCCCCTTTCAGGCGGCGCAAATGTTCCTTAATGCGGCGTTCAATACCGTTGTCTGTCGGTTCGTAGTATACAGTACCCACCAACTCATCAGGCAAATACTGCTGCTCCACATAATGACCGGGATAATTATGGGCATATTTA
The DNA here is from genome assembly GCF_017483025.1 of Anaerotignum sp. Classification (GTDB taxonomy): domain Bacteria; phylum Bacillota; class Clostridia; order Lachnospirales; family Anaerotignaceae; genus Anaerotignum_A. The sequence continues at coordinate 23,035 of NZ_JAFUMA010000034.1, forward strand.
TAGCCAATGCCATGCTCCAGTTCCTTGGCGCCGCTGTAATGGCTGTCCTTCAGATGAGGGGGAACAGTACGGATACGGATATTTCGCACATCGCTCAAAGCCTTATCAATACCCAGATAAGCCGCATTGCTTTTCGGCGCACAGGCCACGTAAGTCACCGCCTGCGCCAAAGGGATACGCCCTTCGGGCATGCCGATAAAATTCACCGCTTCCATAGCCGCCACTGCCACCTGCAGAGCATGAGGGTCAGCATTGCCAACGTCCTCAGAAGCACAAATGACAACTCTGCGAGCGATAAATTTCGGGTCTTCCCCTGCATAGATCATCTTTGCCAGATAGTACAACGCTGCATCGGGGTCAGAGCCGCGCATACTCTTAATAAAAGCGGAGATGGTGTCGTAATGATTATCCCCATCTTTATCATAATTCAATGCCCGCTTCTGAATACATTCCTGGGCTTCTTCCAGGGTAATATGTATCGTTCCATCCTTGCTGGGGTCAGTGGTCAGCACTGCCAGTTCCAGTGCGTTCAAAGCCGTACGGGCATCGCCGTTGGCTGTATTGGCAAGGAAAGACAAAGCGTCCTCATCCAATTCCGCATGATACACGCCCATGCCATTCTTTTCATCCGCCAGCGCCCGCTGCAACAGAACCTTGATATCCTTATCTTCCAACTGGCGCAGTTCAAACACGATGGAACGGGAAACCAGCGCTTTATTCACCTCGAAATAAGGATTTTCCGTTGTGGCACCAATCAAAATGATCGTACCATCTTCCACATGGGGCAGCAATGCATCCTGCTGGCTTTTATTGAAACGATGGATTTCGTCGATGAACAGAATCGTCTTTTTGCCGTACATGCCCAAATCTGCCTTAGCATCCTCTACCGTTTCCTTGATATCTTTGATACCTGCAGTAGTGGCGTTGATCTGGCGGAAAGCGCTTTTTGTGGTATTGGCGATGATCTTCGCTAGTGTAGTCTTGCCCGTACCGGGAGGGCCATAAAAAATAACAGAACTCAGTCTATCGCTCTTAATGGCACGATACAGCAGTTTTCCCTTGCCGACAATATGCTCCTGACCAACGAATTCTTCCAGCGTTGTGGGGCGCATACGCGCCGCCAGAGGAGCATCCTTCCCGCCCTGCAGGCTGCGGTTATATTCAAATAAATCCATTTTTCTTTTCACCGCCTTTTATTCAGAGGGCCCTGCCCTCTGACTCCCGCCAAGGGGAATCATTCCCCTTGGAACCCCGATACGCAAAACTATCGCTTTTGCAGGGTAAGAGAGAAACAGGACAAGGCCCTATTATCTTCATATTATTCCTTTGCTAAGAAAAGGCAAGCGTCGCCAAAACTGAAAAATCTATATCTTTCGGCCACAGCGTTTTTATAAGATTCCATTACCAAATCTTTCCCCATCAATGCGGAAACCAGCATAATGAGGGTAGATTCCGGCAGATGGAAATTTGTCACCAGACAATCTACCGCCTTGAATTCATAACCGGGATAAATAAAGATTTTCGTCCAGCCAGTCTTAGGCTGGATGATGCCATTTTCATCGGTCACGGATTCCAGTGTTCTGGTGCTGGTTGTACCCACGGCGATGATTCTGCCGCCGTTTTTCTTTGTTTCGTTCATAATGGCCGCCTGTTCGGGCTCTACCACATAAAATTCAGAGTGCATTTCGTGGTCCAGCACATTATCCACCTTTACAGGGCGGAAGGTTCCCAGGCCAACATGCAATGTCACATGGGCAATTTTTACACCCATTTCTTCGATTTCCTGCAGCAATTCAGGCGTAAAGTGAAGCCCTGCTGTAGGGGCTGCTGCAGAACCTTCATGCTCCGCATAAACGGTCTGATATCTATTCTTATCCTCCAGCTTATGGGTGATATAGGGAGGCAGAGGCATTTCGCCCAACTCGTCCAGAATCGCTTCAAAAACGCCTTCATATTCAAATTTGATAATACGGTTACCGCCTTCGATAACTTCCAGCACCTCCGCCACCAGCTTGCCGCCGCCGAAGGATATTTTATCACCGGGTTTTGCTTTTTTACCGGGTCTTACAAGCACTTCCCATGTATCCATATCTCTTCTCACCAGAAGCAGGATTTCCATGGCTGCGCCTGTACCCACTCTTTCGCCGTACATTCTGGCAGGAAGCACCTTTGTGTTATTGATAACAAGGCAGTCCCCTGCTTTCAGATATTCCTTGATATCTCTGAAATGTCTGTGCTCTCTTTCGCCAGTATCCTTATGCACCACCATCAGGCGGCTGGACGCTCTGTCCTTCAAAGGCTCCTGGGCAATCAGTTCCTCAGGCAGATCAAAGTAAAAATCACTTGTTTTCATCTTGTTCCTTTCAATAAATATGTCTCAGCATATTTTATACCAATAATTTTCAACATTTCCTTACGATAAGTGATCGTCGCATCATCAGGCAGATAATCGAAGCCCTCGATGTCGTAATCATGCAGCACATAATGTTCTTCCATATCCTGAGAATTGATAACAACTTCAGGGTCTGTTAACTTACGGAAGATATCTACTACTTCACATTCAGGGTCATCGGAAACAGCTCGCATGATCTGTTCAATTTCATGGTCTTTCAGTCTTTTTACAAACATATCTGTTCCCTCCCTTAATGTTCCAGCAAGTATTTGATTGCATATTCATCACCGAACCATTTATACATCAGTGTTCTGTAAACATAGTCAGAGCCTGCGCCGGCACGGTTTTTGCCGCGGATATTATAATCATACAGCTGATAGGTTTCGATGTCCTCCTGGAATTTCGCTGTTACCTCCGGAACATTGGAAACGGCAACAGCATCATCAAAGCTGCTATCATAGGTACGAATTTTCAAAATCGTCAATTCCCCGTCATCGGAAATGACATTCATAACTTCTCTGATCTGTTCTTCTGTCAGTTTTTCAAAAAACATCTCTCATTCCTCCTCGTTCCAATCTCTTTCAATGGCTTCCCAGAGTTCTGTTTTTCCTACCCCTAGCAGAGCTTCCTTCACTGCTTCTTTTTTAGGGTCAATGTGTCGGTGCATACCGCCGCAGCGAAGTCCTTCGTCCAAAAACAACCAGAGTTCATCTCCGTTTGGCTCACCGATCAGCCCTCTGTCGGAAAAAACAACGGTATTTCCTTTTTCATCCTGCCAGCCCTTGCAGGAAAGCAGGAATTTCCTCCAATCTTTCATAGCTTAATCCTCAATGGTGATGCCTGTGTAATAATGGTGCAGGATATCTTGATAATCATAGCCCAGCTGCGCCATATACTGGGCGCCCTTCTGGCTCAGGCCGACGCCATGGCCAACACCAACGCCTTCGAATACAAATTTTCCATTTTTCACTGTGCTGATATTCACAGAATATACTTCATAATCACTGTTATCCACAGAAACAGAGGGCTTACCCGCAGATTCTGCCGCTTCCACCTCTACGGAGAGATTTTTGCCGTTCAGATAGGATAATGCCCCTTCTGTTTTGGCAATGATACCCTTACTGGAAACTGCCGCCAGCAGACCACTCTTTACAGTAGTCTGTGTGGTCATAGATGCAGCCCCGCTGTGCTGGCCTACTTCTCCCCCCTTGCCATTGATGGTGAACATCTTGCTGGGCAGGCTGCCGCAGGCAGAAGAGAAATAGGTACGGATGGTTTCTTTTGTCAGTGTTTTTGTGCCATTTGTGCCGACGATCTGCAGTTCCTGCACACGACCGCCGGTGGAAAGCTTGGTGATAACGATATCCTTCGCTGTGCCAATGCCTTCGCCTTTGGCATTCAGAAGGTCGGTCAGTTCGTTCAGGGTCAATTCTCTCGTCCAGCTGTTGTCGCCATATTCGCCCAGTTCAGGCACTGCCCGCAGATAAGGCACTGCTGCATACCAGACATTTTCACTGTTTTCCGTATAGCCGCCGGTGGAAGCAGAGAACACTGCTTCAATGGGGCTTCCGTTATAACAGGCAACTTCCCCCGCAGTAGCATCTACTGCCACTGTGGTGGAAGATGCTTCGTTACTATAGCCTTTATATACCTGGCAGGCTGTGGTATCACAAAGCTGATATCCGCTGCCTGTATGGGCGCCCAACTTCGTCATGGCGTATGTACGTGCCGCAACGGCCTGGGCTTTCAGTGCTTCCGCATGATAGCTCTGGGGCATTTCGGAAGGAACAACACCATAAAGGTATTCTTCCAGATCAACAACATTCACACCAGTCATCGTAGTACCATTCACAGCGAAAGTCAGCATGCCGCGATAAGGCATGGTATTTAATTTGAATGTATCATCCACATTTCCGCCCATCAACACCGCTTCTTCAGGCACGATGACAGCCGCTTCTCCGCCTGTGATGCTGTAGCCTTCAAAACCGGATACCTTCTTGGCAGACTTTCTGGATGCGGTTTCCACCACAGAAACAGAAGAACCTTTTACATAAACATTCCAGTCCTCATCTTCCAGATATGCTGCGTAAGCATCCAGCCCCATATTAGATAAGGTTTTCGCCAGACTCAACGCATCCTCACAATCCATTTCATCATCGATAGCGATAAATTCACCCGTAGCAGGCTTTGCTGTGAAAATGCCGCTGGATGTGATCACGCCGCCTTTTTCAAAATCGCCGTCATCTTCCATGCCGATACGCAGTTCCCACGCGCCAATCGTAGCAGAAGAAACATTTTTACAGATAGATTCCAACCCGACACGAACAGTCTCGGGCACATCATATGCCATTGCCTCCACAGGGGCTGCACCAAAGAGCATGGCACAGGCCAGAATAGAAGCAAGTTGTTTTTTTCCTTTCATATTACCCCTCCTGTTTGGAGATTTTTCATGAGCATACTACTCATATTTTATCATTAAATTATAACATAACTTTCTATATCCTGACAGTATTATTTCCAATTTCTAATATAGAAAAATTTTACAAAAAATTTTCAGAATTTGTATTGACAAAAATACAATTCGGTGTTTAAATTGTATTTATTCTGATACAAAAAAACACGAAGAAGAGGAATAGTAAAACCTTCAGATGTTTTCAGAGAGCCTGCGGCTGGTGCGAGCAGGCAGCGAAAGAATGTTTGAACTGGCCTCGGAGTGGTTCGCTGAAAGAAAAGCAGTAGGTGCAACCGGCAGTCGACCGTTACCCCGACAGGATATCGGCTTAAAGCCCGTATCTGTAAAAGCGTATCCCCTTTCGGGATAAAAAAGAGTGGTACCGCGGATGGTTATGGCCTTTCGTCTCTTAAGACAGAGATGAAGGGCTTTTCTATTTTCCCCCGCTCTTCAAACCTAACGAAAATCACGAACCAAAGATAAAATCACCACAAGACACATAAGATTTAGAAAACACGACAGACCTAAGGAGGAACCACAAATGATGAACTACACAAAGTACAGACCTTATCCCCCCATGGATATGCCCAACCGCAAATGGCCCAGCAACACCATCAAAAAAGCCCCCGTATGGTGCAGCGTTGATATGAGAGACGGCAACCAGTCTCTGGAAATCCCCATGAATCTGCCTGAAAAACTGAAATTCTTCCAGTTCCTGGTGGATACAGGCTTTAAGGAAATCGAAATCGGCTTCCCCGCAGCCAGCGACACAGAATTCGAATTTGCAAGACATCTGATCGAAAACGATCTGATCCCCGATGACGTTGTGGTACAGGTTCTGACACAGAGCAGACCTCACATCATCCATAAAACATTCGAAGCACTGAAAGGCGCTAAAAAGGCCATCGTGCATCTGTACAATTCCACATCTACTCTGCAGAGAGACGTTGTTTTCGGCAATTCCATGCAGGAAACCATCGACCTGGCAGTAGCAGGTGCAACACAGATCAAGGAAGAAGCTGCAGCGATCCCCGAAACAGAATTCTTCTTTGAATATTCTCCTGAAAGCTTCACAGGTACAGAAATGCCCTTCGCAGTTGAAATCTGCAACGCAGTTCTGGATGTATGGCAGCCTACACCCGATCACAAAGCCATCATCAACCTGCCCTCTACAGTAGAAATGGCAACACCTAACGTTTATGCAGACCAGATTGAATACTGCTGCGATAACCTGAAATACAGAGACAGCATCTATGTCAGCCTGCATGCTCACAACGACCGCGGCACAGCCGTAGCAGCAACAGAAATGGCTATGCTGGCTGGCGCTGACCGTGTAGAAGGTACACTGTTCGGCAACGGCGAAAGAACAGGCAACACAGACATCATGAACGTGGCAATGAACATCTTCTCTCAGGGCATCGACCCCGAACTGGATTTCAGCCATATCGATGACGCGGTTAATATCTACGAAGAATCCACAAGAATGTTCATCTCCCCCAGACACCCTTATGCAGGCTCTCTGGTTTACACAGCATTCTCCGGCTCTCATCAGGATGCCATCAGAAAAGGCATGGAAGCAATGAAGAAGCATCCCGACAGATGGGAAGTTCCTTATCTGCCCATCGACCCCATGGACGTTGGCAGAAACTACGACCCTATCGTTCGTATCAACAGCCAGAGCGGCAAGGGCGGCGTAGCCTTCATCCTGGAACAGAACTACGGTCTGTATCTGCCCAAGGCATTCCAGCAGGATTTCAGTACAATTACAACAAGCATGAGCGACAAGCGTCATAAAGACCTGACTCCTGCTGATATCTATGAAGCATTTATCGATGAGTATGTAGACAACAGAGTTCCTCTGGAACTGGTAAGCTATAAAGAAATCGTTCTGAAAAACCATGAAGACGTTGCCATCGAAGCACAGTGCAACTATCATGGCGAACCCATTACAATCACAGGCGAAGGCAACGGTATCATTTCCGCTCTTTGCCATGCCATCGAAGATAAATTTGGTATCGTAATGGAAGTTGTGGACTATCGTGAACATTCCATGTCCCACGGCACAAAATCCAGAGCGATCTGCTATATCCAGATTGCTGATAACGAAGGCGGCATGTACTTCGGCGCAGGCACATCCAGCAACATCACAAAATCCGGTCTGCGTGCCGTAGTCAGCACAACAAACAAGATCATCAAATAAAATTTTAGATACGGAGGATAAAATATCATGGGAATGACAATGACACAAAAGATCCTTGCAGCCCATGCAGGGGAAACAAGCGTAAAAGCAGGACAGCTCATCCAGGCAAAACTGGACGTAGTTATGGGCAACGACATCACAACAGCTGTTGCTCTGAAAGAATTCAAAAAAACAGGCGCAAAGGAAGTTTTTGATAAGGACAAAGTAGTCATCGTTCTGGACCACTTCACGCCCAACAAAGACATCAAGGCAGCAGAACAGTGCAAAGCATGCCGTACTTTCGCGTATGATATGGAAGTAAAGAATTTCTTCGACGTAGGCCAAATGGGTATCGAACATGCCCTGCTGCCCGAAAAAGGTATCGTAGTGCCCGGTCAGGTCATCATCGGTGCGGACTCTCATACTTGTACATACGGCGCGCTGGGTGCCTTCTCCACTGGTATCGGCTCTACAGATATGGCCATCGGTATGGCAACAGGCGAAGCATGGTTCAAAGTACCCAGTGCCATCAAATTTGTCCTGACAGGTAAACCCGCAAAATGGATCAGCGGCAAGGACATCATCCTGCACATCATTGGCATGATCGGTGTTGACGGCGCTCTGTATCGCAGCATGGAATTCGTTGGTGATGGTATCCAGTACCTGACAATGGATGACCGCTTCTCCATGGCAAACATGGCCATCGAAGCCGGTGCAAAGAACGGTATCTTCCCCGTTGATGAAAAAACTCTGGAATATGTAAAAGAACACTCCATAAAAGAACCCGTTGTATACGAAGCAGACGAAGATGCAGAATACGACGAAGTATATACCATCGACCTGAGCACACTGAGACCTACAGTATCCTTCCCTCACCTGCCCGAAAACACAAAGACAGTGGATGAAGCTGGCAAAGTTGTGATTGATCAGGTTGTGATCGGCTCCTGCACAAACGGCAGACTGAATGACATGAAGATCGCTGCAGATATCCTGCGCGGCAAACAGGTTAACCCCAAAGTTCGTACCATCGTTATCCCCGCAACACAGCAGATCTATCTGGACTGCATCAAGTTGGGCTACGTGGAAGATATCGTAAAAGCAGGTGCTATTTTTAGCACACCTACCTGCGGCCCTTGCCTGGGCGGCCATATGGGCATCCTGGCAGCAGGCGAACGTTGTGTTTCCACAACAAACAGAAACTTTGTAGGCAGAATGGGTCATACAGAAAGTGAAGTATACCTGGCAAGCCCCGCTGTTGCAGCGGCTTCCGCAATCGCAGGCTACATCGCAGACCCCGAAGAAATCGCAGGAGGGAACAAATAATGGAAACAGCAAAAGGTAAAGTATTCAAATATGGCGACAACGTCGATACAGACGTTATCATCCCCGCAAGATATCTGAACGTATCCAGCGGCGAAGAACTGGCAAAATACTGCATGATCGATATCGATGCAGATTTCGTAAACAACGTAAAAGAAGGCGACATCATGGTTGCTACAAAGAACTTCGGCTGCGGTTCCTCCCGTGAACACGCGCCTCTGGCGATCAAATGTGCAGGTGTTTCCTGCGTTATCGCTTCCACATTCGCTCGCATTTTCTACAGAAACGCTATCAACATCGGCCTGCCTATCCTGGAATGTGAAGAAGCAGCCAACGATATCGAAGCCGGCGATACCGTTTCTGTTGATTTCAACACTGGTGTCATCACAAATGAAACAAAGGGCAAAACTTACAAAGCAGAACCCTTCCCTGAATTCATGCAGAAGATTATGGCTGCAGGCGGCTTGGTAACATATACAAAGGAAAAAATCGAAGGTTAAGGTGAAAGAAAATGGGTTCTTATAATATTACAGTATTGAAAGGCGACGGCATCGGCCCCGATGTCGTTACCGAAGCTATGGGCGTTTTGGAATGTGTTGGTGCAAAATTCAGCCATAGCTTCAACTTCAACGAAAAACTGGCAGGCGGCTGTGCATACGACGTATACGGCGAACCCCTGCCCGATGAAACACTGGAAGCATGCAAAAACAGCGATGCTATCCTGCTGGGTGCCGTTGGCGGCCCCAAATGGGATCATCTGCCCGCAAACCTGCGCCCCGAAGCAGGCGCTCTGCTGAAGCTGAGAAGCAGCCTGGGTCTGTATGCAAACCTGCGCCCTGCCATCATCCATAAGGCATTGAGCGCAGCCAGCCCTATCAAACCCGAAATCATTGGCGACAGCTTGGATATCCTGGTGGTTCGTGAACTGACAGGCGGTATCTATTTCGGCGAAAGAGGCTACCGTGAAGGCAAATATGGCCAGGAAGCTTACGATATGGAAGCATACAGCGAATTTGAAGTAAAACGTATCGCTGTACAGGCCTTTGAAGCCGCTATGAAGCGCAATAAACGCGTGACAAGTATTGATAAGGCAAACGTATTGGAAAGCAGCAAACTGTGGCGCAGAACGGTCACAGAAGTGGCAAAAGACTACCCTGAAGTAACACTGGATCATATGTACGTAGATAACGCAGCAATGCAGCTGGTCAGAAACCCCAAACATTTTGACGTTATCGTTACTTCCAATATTTTCGGCGACATCATTTCCGACGAAGCCAGCCAGATCACAGGCTCCATCGGTATGCTGCCCTCCGCCAGCCTGGCAGACGGCGCATTCGGCATGTATGAACCCATCCATGGTTCCGCGCCCGATATCGCAGGTCAGGATATGGCGAACCCCATCGCTACCATCCTTTCCGCAGCAATGATGCTGAAATTCTCCTTCGGTCTGGTAGAAGAATCCAATGCCATCGAAGCAGCCGTAACAAAAGTGCTGGATGCAGGCTACAGAACACCTGATATCTACAGCGAAGGTACAACAAAAGTTGGTACAAAAGAAATGGGTAAGCTTATTTGCGAGGCTATCCAGAAATAATAATAAAAATCCTTATAAAACAAGCCACAGATTATCTGATCTGTGGCTGATTTTATATCAAAAAAGAACCCCTCTGCTCTCAGAGGGGTTTGATTTTTCGTTATGAAATTTTTTACTTCAGAACACGTCTTGCTGTTACATATGTACTTGCACTATAGCTGCTGCTCAGGCTTGTAACTGTTACACCATAGGCTTTGCCGTCTGTGGAATGTACGTATGTGCCATCGCCGCAGTAAATACCAACGTGACAGATGCCACTATTACCGCCGCTGTTGAAGAATACCAGGTCACCAGCCTGCAGGTTGGATTTGGAAACTTCCACGCCGTTGCTTACCATGGATGCGGAAGATCTGTTCAGTGTGATACCGAAGTTTTTATAAACAGCATATACGAAACCGGAACAGTCAACGCCTGTTTTCAGGTTTGTGCCGCCCCAAACATAGGGAGTACCAATGAACTGCTTACCATATGCTACCACTTCTGCGCCCTTGCCGGATGCACTGGAACGTGTAGTTCTTGCGCCTGTTCTAACGGAAAGGTAATCTGCACTTACGTAACCCTTCTGGCCTGCGTCAGTAACGACTCTTACCCATTCCTGACCCACTCTGTCTACGTCCACTTCTGTGCCGTAAGGCAACACTGTCAGAACTGTAGAATTCATGGATGCTTCTTTTCTCAGTTTCAGGCCTGTATCAGCTGTTACCACGCCGTATGTAGATTCCACGGACTGAGAAGATACATTCTCAAACTTAGGTGTATATCTTGTGTAATCGCCTGTTACATAATCCTTGCTGATATAAGCAGAGCCGCCTTTATAGGAGATACGATACCAGTTATCATTCTGGCCTGTTACTGTTACATAATCGCCATCCGCAAATTTGCCAAGGGAATCGGAAGATGTAGAAGCACTTTCTCTCAGGTTCACACTGGAACCATCAACATTCGCATCTGCTTTTGTCACTTCAAAATAATCTGCGGAAACGAAGCCGTTCGCGCCATTATAAGAAATTTTGAACCAATCACCTGTTTTCCCCAGAACATTATATTCTGTGCCTTTGTTGATCTTGCCCAGCACGTTAGCACTTGTGCTTGCTTCGGCACGAACATTTACATTTGTACCGGAAGCCTGCCCTGCATTGGCAGCGAAAGCTGTTACTGTCCCCAGAGCAACAAAAACAGCGGTCATGCAAAACTGTTTGATCGCTTTATTTATACGCATTGGAATCTCCTCCAAACTCATTTCATTTTAAATTGTTACAAATCTGTTACAATCAGTATATAAAAAAGTAATAAAGCTGTCAACCTTTTTTCTATGAAAGTTTGCATAAAAATCAACTTTTCTCAATTAAAAAAGGCCGAAATTCGACCTTTTTCGCTCTTTATATTTACATAACTTTCCAATTATTGTTATTTACACAAATTTTTCAATTATTTAAAACTTTTAAAAATTTTACGATTTTCTTCAAAATCTTTTTACAAAACTCCCCCATCCTTTCAAAAAGACTGCAAGAATAGAATATCCCGCAGCCTTTCTGTTATTTTTCTAATAATTCTTCCTTAAACCTGCCGTTTTCGTAGAAAAGCACGCCATCGGCATAAATCCTGCCTTCTTTGGTCATATCGTTGATCATATCCCAATGGATAGCAGATTCATTTTTACCGCCCGCTTCCTGAAAAGCTTCACCGATTGCCATATGCATGGAACCGCCGATCTTTTCATCGAAGAGGATATTTTTCGTATGACGCTGGATGCCGTAGTTGGTGCCGATAGCGACTTCACCGAAATAACGGGAGCCTTCGTCTGTATCGATATAGGAAAGCAGTGTATCCAGCATTTCCGCATTTTTGCAGGAAACATCCACAATGCGACCTTTTTCCACCGTCAGACGCACTTCATAAAACTCATTGCCATTCATAATGGAAGGATAAGAAAAAGTAATATAGCCATTGATGCCATCTTCCACAGGAGAAGTAAAGATTTCACCATCGGGGAAGTTTGCATCGCCACAGCAATTGATCCATTTTCTGCCGTCTACATTTACCCGGATATCCGTATCCTTGGAAAGGATATGCAATTCCTTCGTTCCATCCAGCCAATTCACCCATTTTTCCTGCCATGCCGCCATTTCTTCCCATTTTGCAACAGGATCAGCTTCATAAAGGTAGCCTGCAGCATATACGAAATCTTCATATTCTTCCAGACTCATGCCTGCATTCTGGGCATCACCATTGGTAGGGAACTGAGTACCACACCAGCGCAGTTTCCCTGTGCCCATGCGATCGGAATAGATTTTGCGATTCTCTTTATTGGCAAGCCGCTTCTGTTTCAGTCTTTCACCATCGATGGACTGCATGGTCTTTGTATTTTCGCTGCCCCATGCGCTGATCCAGACATCGCTTCTGGCACAGGCGCCAAAACGGATATTTTCACGGGCATACTGTTCTTCTGCACCGTTTTTCAGAATTTCCGCATCCACATCGGGCACGTCCACATAGTAATCCACCAATGCGCCAGCCTTCACTGCTGCCCTTGCCACAGCTTTGATGAAAGGCAAAGCCACATCCTCCGCGGAAATGGCAACGCGATCGCCCTTTTTCACTTTTGTAGAGTAATTCACCAGCACATCCGCCAGTTTTTCCAGTCTTTCGTCTCTCATATATCGAACCTCACTTTTACAAAAGTCAACTGTTCGTTTTACTCACAGCTGCTAACAACATTCGTAAGATTCCGTCTTACTCATGCTCATGCAGTTAGGTTGTTTAATGTCCGCATGTAAATTCCTGAAAGCAGTCATTTTGCTTCGTTCATTTACAACACTTTGATCTGACACATCTGCATTGTTTTCAGAGCCGCTTCGTGGCTTTCAGGCGTTACCCCTGCGCAGCAGGAGGAATCCACGCTGATCTTCACTTCAGGCAGTCTTGCTTTCAGGATCATCGCATTGGAAACAACACAGATATCTGTGCACAGGCCAACCAGTTCGATTTCACATTCAGACAGTTCATGACCGAAGAATTCCATCATCATCATATCCGCCAGCTGCAGAGAGCCGAAGGTAGGCTTATTTACCACAACGGCTGTGCCAAGGGCCGCTTTTACTTTTTCATTGATCTCCCAGCCATGGGTACCTTCAATGCAGTGCACCACGGGCAGATTTTCGCCTTCCTGGGTCTGCAGGTAATCATCCTGGTGAGTATCTCTTGTGGCATAAACACAATCCTTTGTATATGTGTTGATTTTCGCAACTACGTTTTCTACAATGGCTTCTGCCTCTGGTGTGCCCAAAGAGCCATCGATAAAATCATTCTGCATATCTACAACGATCAAGATCTTTTTCATTTTCATTCTTCCTTTCCCTGTTTCAAGGTGAAATTTTCCATACTTTATTATTTTACCATAAGGGAAAGGGACAAGTCAATGCAGCTGTCAATACACCTTATCCACTTGAGGAAAAACAAATGATTTTCTGCCTTTTTCCTTGACATAACAGACTTTTTCGGGTTATCATAGATAGCGTGAAAAACAATGACAGGGAATAGTAGAAAAGCAATTTGTCTTCAGAAAACAGGCGGTCGATGCGAGCCTCGGCAAACCTTTTTGAACCTGCCCCTTGAGTTCCGCAGGGAAAATGCGGCGTAGATTCGGCGTTAACGATTTCGAGAGGATGATTTTATCATCAATAAGGGTGGCACCGCCGAATGACCTTGGTCCCTTTTTATGGGGATGAAGGCTTTTTTTTCGCCCATAAACCTGCATTATAAATTCCAAAGGAGGAAACAAAAATGGCAAAAGATAAGAAATTTGTAGAATCCATCACCGATATGGAGTTGGATTTTCCCCAGTGGTATACTGACGTTGTAAAAAAAGCTGAACTGGTAGAATACTCCAGTATCAAAGGCTGCATGGTTATCCGTCCCTACGGCTATGCAATCTGGGAACTGATCCAGAAAGATCTGGATGCTCGTTTCAAAGCAACAGATGTTGAAAACTGCTACATGCCCATGTTCATCCCTGAAAGCCTGCTGCAGAAAGAAAAAGACCATGTAGAAGGCTTCGCTCCCGAAGTAGCTTGGGTTACACACGGTGGTGACAAGAAACTGGAAGAACGTATGTGTGTACGCCCTACTTCCGAAACACTGTTCTGTGAACACTACGCAAACATCATCCAGTCCCACAGAGACCTGCCCAAACTGTACAACCAGTGGTGCTCCGTTGTTCGTTGGGAAAAAACAACTCGTCCTTTCCTGAGATCCATGGAATTCCTGTGGCAGGAAGGTCACACAGCGCACGCTACAGCAGAAGAAGCACAGGAAAGAACCATCCAGATGCTGAATGTATACTCTGATTTCTGCCACGAAGTACTGGCAATCCCCGTAGTAAAAGGTGAAAAAACAGAAAAAGAACGTTTCGCCGGTGCTGCTCACACATTCACAATCGAATCCCTGATGCACGATGGTAAAGCCCTGCAGTCCGGTACATCCCATAACTTCGGTGATGGCTTCGCAAAAGCTTTCGGCATCCAGTATTCCGATAAAGAAAACAAACTGCAGTATGTTCACCAGACAAGCTGGGGTATGACAACACGTCTGATCGGTGCTGTTATCATGGTTCACGGCGACAACAGCGGTCTGGTTCTGCCTCCCAGAATCGCACCTACACAAGTTGTCATCGTTCCTATTGCGCAGAAAAAAGAAGGCGTTCTGGAAAAAGCGGGCGAACTGAAAGACAAACTGAAAAACATCTGCCGCGTAAAACTGGATGATTCCGATAAGACACCTGGCTGGAAATTCTCCGAATATGAAATGAAAGGTGTTCCCGTTCGCCTGGAAATCGGCCCTAAAGATATCGAACAGAACCAGTGCGTACTGGCAAGAAGAGACACAGGCGAAAAAATCATTGTTTCTCTGGATGAACTGGAAACAAAGATCCCTGCCCTGCTGGATGAAATCCAGGCTAACCTGCTGAAAAAAGCAACAGAACACAGAAATTCCAGAACATATACAGCAAAAAATATGGAAGAATTCGACAAGATCATCAACGAAACACCCGGCTTCATCAAAGCTATGTGGTGCGGCGATCAGGCTTGCGAAGATGCAATCAAAGAAAAAACAGCTGCAACAAGCAGATGTATTCCCTTCGAACAGGAAGAAATCTCCGACGTTTGCGTATGCTGCGGCAAACCTGCAAAACACATGGTTTACTGGGGCAGAGCATACTAATTCACCCAAATACACAAAAAAGACACGGTTTTTACCGTGTCTTTCTTTTTTATATTTTATTTCCAGATCGTTACTGTTTTTGTTGCTGCATCCCAATCCACATTTGCACCCAGTGCTTCAGAAATGAAACGAATAGGCAGGAATGTTCTGCCATCTTTCACGAAAGCAGGCACATCCAATTCCTTTGTTTCACCATTGACTGTTGCCTTATCGCTGCCGATTTCCAGTTTCACCAGACTTTCAGGGGCTGCAGGTTCTTCGCCTACGGCATAAGCGCCTACTGTACCGCTGACTTCAAAGGCGGCCAGCAGAACAGGCGTGCCAGAAGGAGAATTTTCTGCAGAAATGAATGCCAGACCTTCTGGAGCGATATCGCCTGTCAGTTTTTCTGCTGTATCAGGATCTTCACTGAAGTCTCTTGTATTGATGTAGTTGCAGAAAGCTGCCTTTTCGGGATTTGTGATATCATATACCATCACACCGCCGATTCGTTCCAGACCTACAAACGCGTATGTCTTATCCCCTACTTTACCTACGGTTACGTTTTCAGGTTCAGGACCTTTTTTAGGAGAACGGCTGTCATATTCATTGTCATCATTGGAAACATTGAAGTATTCAGGGAAGTATGCTGCTGTTTTTGCTTCAAAATCATTTCCGCTGTCAAACACCTGCGTTAAACCGCCTTTGTCCACGCGATATATGGAGAAAGAACGACCGCCATACAATATCGCTTTCCCTTCCGGCAGGCCTTCTGTTGTTGCTTTATCCAGCACACGAACCTTTTTTGCTTCTGTGCCGTCTGCTGCGATCACTGTTTCCTTCACTTCATTGCAGTAGTCGCCCCATTCGCGAGCATCGCCTTCATTTGCTGTCAGGATATATGTTTTTCCCTTTGCTTCATAAACTGCTACGCCATCTGGCATATACGCGCCTAATGCATCATAAGTTTTTGCATCGTATACACCATCTTCCACCAGATCCAGCGCATTTTCTGCCGTGCTCAGGTCTTTATAACCCAGAGAGTATACGCCGCTGAATGTCTTTGTTTCCAGATCCAGTACTGCGATGGCATTGTTTTCCTGCAGAGCCACATAAGCAGCCTTATCTGTTACTGCAATATATTCAGGTTCAAAATCTACAGAAGGCATGGAATCCTTCACCATAATGATGTTCTCGGAAATCAGTGTTTCTCTCTGGCTATCGAAAGCTTCAAAACCAATTGTAACGGCTGTGCTTTTCTTTGCATCCGCTGCATCCACAGTGATAACTGTGACAGAACCAGCGGGATCAACGATGCCTTCGCCATAGCCCTCACGGGGTTCGCCCTCGTTTGCCACCAGAATCTTTGTACCATCAGGGGTAAAAGTGATCATATCAGGCTGACAGCCTGCTTCGATCATCGCCAGCAATTCGCCTTCTGTTGTCAGGAGCGCTGCATAGCCATGTTTGCTATAATCCGCATCCTGCAGTGCAATGGCAACGATACCTTTTTCACTATTTACTGCCACAGAAGTCATATCTCCGTAAGCAAAATCAGGGGCCGCTTCCGTCACGATAGAACGAATATCCAGACTCTTTGCAGGCATTTTATTGGAAACAGCGCTTGTTACGCCATCCATGTCCAAAATATCCAGCTTTCCTGTTGCACCATTGACTACCCATGCCTGATTTTTCACAGTGTCATAGGAAATGATCTCCGCTACGCCGCCGTCTTTGTTGGAAAAGCCGGAATCGTAACCACCAATTTTTACGAGATCTACCGCATTGCCATTTTCAAAACCCTCTGCTTTTCCCTCTGCCGCAAAACACTGTGTGTTGCTGCCCAGCACTGCCGCAGAAACCAGCATCAGGGATACTGCCTTTTTCATTTGTTTCATGATTACCTCTCCTTTTCATTTTTGATGCTTCTATTTTCTCTTAGAAAAATAAAATCCACCATCTTTCCATGTAAAAACTGCGTGAAACTCCGTTAAAACAGGAGAGCATTTTGTTAAAAACAAAAAAAGCATGGTAAAAACCATGCTCTCTTTCCATTTTTATTTCTTTTGTCCCTTCAGATTAAATAACAACAGACCGCCGATGATAACAGCCCCGCCGATGAACGTCCCCATACCGGGCACTTCCCCTAACAGCAGGAAGCTCATCAGCGCAGACAAAAACGGCGACAGGAACATAAAATTTGCTACTTCACTGGTCTTTTCTGCGTAAGCCATGGCCTTCCCCCAGAGGATACAGCCTGCCGCATTGGAAATGATGGCAAGATACAACAGAGAAAGGATATGTTTCCATTCCGCTGTATAGGTTTCTCTGAAACCATCCACAGACCAGAAGCATAGCCAGAATGCCGCTGCGATCATGCTGAAACAGGTGATTTGTGCAGAAGTATATCCTAACGCTACCAATTTTCTTGTCATAATATTATATCCTGCCCAGGAAGCAGCAGAAAGCAGCATCCAAAGCATAGCCGCATCAATGGTGAATGCGCCGCCGCTATCCCAAAGCAAAAGGATGGCAACACCTGCAAATGCAATAAAGATCGCACACCAGCTGATCAGATTGATTTTTTCATTATATACTTTTGCCGCTATGATTGCGGTCATAATAGGAGATGTAGCCACAAGAAGACTACATGTGGCAGAAGGAAGTGTCTGCAGGCCAATATTCATGGCTACCGTATAAATCACATACCCCAATGCACCCGACGCCAGAAACAGCGGAATATGTTTTTTCTTCGGCATCTGCATCCCATTCATCCTGCCGATCGCAAGCATAAACAAGCCTGCAATAAAGCTGCGGACAAAGGAAATCGGAATCGGTGTAAAATGGGTCTGGGCAATTTTCGTCAGCGGATATGCCGATGCCCAAAGGAAGATGGTAAACAGGCTATACGCTACCACTTTCTTTTTTTGTGCTGTCATTTATTTCATCTCTTTTCTTTCGTTACAAATTCTCCTTTAGACAAGGTACACCTTTTTATACAAAAAAGCAATAAAAAAGGAGCTGATTGCTCCTTTTCTTTTTCATATTTATTTTCCTTTCAGATTAAACACCACGATACTGCAGATGATGATGGCACCGCCGATGAAAGTACCCATATTAGGAACTTCCCTCAGAATGATAAAGCCCATCACCGTAGACAGCAACGGTGTAACGAACATGAAGTTTGTTACTTCACTGGTTCTTTCTGCAAAGCTCATAGCCTTGCCCCACAGGAAATATGCCGTAGCACTGGGGAATGCACCCAGATACAGCAGTGCAACGATATGGCTTGTACTTGCACCCGCCAGCTGCTGGAAGCCTTCTGCCGCCCAGAAACCCAGTAAAATCGCGCCACAGATCATGCTGTAGGTTACGATTTCCAGCGCATTATAGCCCATAGCACCCAGTTTTCTTGTCATAATATTATAACCGCAGAATACGATGGAAGCGCCGATCGTCCAGATCAGACCTACGTTGATGGAGAATACGCCTTCCCACAGTAGCAGGATCAACACGCCGATAAATGCAGACGCAATTGCCGCCCAGCCGATAGGTTTGATCTTTTCCTTATACAGCTTAGATGCTACGATAGCTGTCAGAATAGGTGTTACTGCGATGATGATGCTGGATGTTGCAGAGGTCAGGGTCAGGATGCCCGTATTAAAGGTGATCATATAGCCCGTGAAACCCAGGCCGCCGGATACGAAGAACAAAGGGATATGCTTTTTCTGAGGCAGTCTGATATGGCACAGTTTCCCGATGATCATCAGGAAGATGGCAGCCGCAGAGCAGCGCAGAAAGCCCAAGGGGATAGAAGTAAACTGTTCCTGGGCTACTTTTGTCAAAGGGAATGCCGATGCCCAAAGGAAAACTGTCAGAAAAGCCAGGCCAAATACCTTTTTCTTATTTGTTGTCATTTGTGTTTCCTCCTAAAAAATGAAACATATAATTGCATGAGAAAAGCGGAGGAAGGAATATAGGAAAACCACAGGCACCGAGCCGTGATGCCTGCAGAAAATCTCTCCGCTTTCTAGCTCATTATAGCAAACAGCTGTAAATAATACAACGCTTTTGTTCGCTATTTTTTACATTTATTTGTTTTTTGTTCGAAAAAACAGACCCGAATGAAATCACTCAAGTCTGAATTTACAACCTCTACCTCTTTACCATTGATTGGGTGGGTATATGCAACAGCGTTTTCTGACGGGATATTCTCAGCCACCTGAACAGGCTGTATGTTCCCAGCAGAAAAACCTATCATCGCACATAAACCCAAAGCCATAAATCGTTTTTTTATAAAAGCGCCCCCTTTTATTTCAACCATTTGCATGACTTTCTGCTTTGATATATGTCCATTTCCGAATGTATGTCAATCCATGCAAAAAGAAAAGCCCGAAGATACAAGATCCTCGGGCTTTTTTCAGCTGATAGCGGGACTCGAACCCGCGACCTATTGATTACGAATCAATTGCTCTACCAACTGAGCCATATCAGCATAACCGATAAATATTATAATATACTCCGCTTAAAAAAGCAAGAAATTTTCCTTTCTTCCGCACAAAATACCTTCGACGATATTCGTCAGTTCTCGCAAAAAAGCGGCGCAAAGCAGCGCCGCCTTTTCTCTAAATCCTCTTATTTCTTCACTACCAGTTCCTGACCAATATAAATCAGGTTAGGATTTTTGATAATATTTTTATTTACTTCGTAAATGCTTCTCCATCTATAGCCATCCCCCAGTTCTTTCTGTGCAATTTTCCACAGAGTGTCACCAGCTACGACTTTATACAGGTTTGTTACCGTTTCCACGGGAGTTTCAACGGGTTTCACGGGCTCTACAGCGCTTGCAGAAGGTTCTTCAGGAGCAACAGGTGTTTCCACGGGTTCAGAAACCACTTTGATCCTCCCCTGAGGCTCTGCATATTCTGTACCAATTACACCATCCATGGAATTTACATAGGAAATCAGCGCATCTGCGTCAACGATAGCCGTATCGTGTACGAAGGAGCATCTTGTCAGTGCATAGTATGTGTCGCCGCCTTCCGCCTGGAAGCTGTTTACCACTACTGTGTAAGTTTCATTCAGGTCGAAGGGTTTACCATTTACGCTTGTGATCGTTACTCTGCTGCCAGGATTTGCGGGAGCATAGTATGTAGAATTGGGATACTGTTCGCCATTTTCATAAGGAACAGCTGTATTTACTGTAAATTCCGCACCAGCGATCTGAGGGAAACCGCCCAGCGCTGTAGGAGTACAGAATGTGGATGCTTCCAGAACTTCCAGCAGTTCCGCACCTGTTACTGTTACCAGAACAACTGTATTACCATAAGGGAATACGGTATAAAGAGTGTTCATGGAGATTTCACCTGTGGGAATACTTGCGCGGATACCGCCGCCGTTGGACAAAGCTACGTCAACGCTCATATCCAGACCAGCTTCTTTTACATATTCTCTGCCGGCGTAGAGGTATGCATCAGCGGAGAAATCGCCCAGGTTTGTTTCCATATTACGAACGCCAGGATCTCTTTCGCCGTTCAGGTCAACCTTTGTTTCAGCAAAAATACCTTCGTAGATCGCATTGATCTCTTCTACGTCAGCTGCTACCATTTCTGTCAGTTCTGCATCATACATCGCATAGTCTGCTGCATATTCCGCTGCGCTGATCAGTTCTGCTGTTTCTTCCTTTGTTTTCAGATCGACTACAACAGTACCAACGTTTGCCATATAGCAGCCAGTGCTTGTGATCATGGTATCGCCAACCATCACGCCGCCATCCATTTCTGTGTGGCTGTGACCGTCGATGACAAGGTCGATGCCTTCTACTGCTGCAGCCAGTTCTGTGGATTTTCTGCCTGTGCTTTCATCATCCACGCCCAAATGTGTAATAGCAACAATATAATCGCAGCCTTCTGCTTTCAGTGCATCTACCTGTTCCTGTGCCAGAGCAAACATTGCTTCTTTATCAACGAAATCCATACCTGCTACGCTGCTGGGTGCAGCCTTTGTCTGTGTTTCCGCTGTATCCAGACCAAACAGGCCGATGCTCAGGCCGCCTTTTTGCACGATCATGTTATCGCCAAAAACAGCTTCATCTGTACCATCTTTCAGGATATTTGCATCCAGAACAGGAACGCCGCCTGCTTCCAGAGCCGCTGTCATATCCAGAACGGCTTCTTTACCAAAGTCAAATTCATGGTTGCCCAGGGAAACCACATCATAATCCGCTTCTACCAGATATTCTACTGCCTTCATACCTTTGTCATGGTTCACCAGAGTCGTACCCTGAGAGAAATCGCCTGCGTCGATCAGCAGCACTTCCGCGCCCATGTCTTCATAATAATCTCTCAACGCTGCTACACCGGCAATGCCCACCTGTTCTTCCGTAACTTCATAGTGACCGTGGATGTCATTGGTGTGCAGGATGACCAGCTTGCCATCCAGATCGCCCGCCATTACGGGAACAGACAACCCCATCACCATAGCCGCTGTCAGCAGCAAAGATAATGCTTTTTTCATACGTTTTCTCCTCCTTTTCCTAGTTGAAAGGTATTTAAAACACACCTAAAGCATAGCATAGAATGTCAAAAAAAGGAATGGTATTTCAAAAATTTTATCTAATTTGAACAAAAAACTTTCGACTTTGTTCGACTTTTCAAAACCCTTGCAGTCCTGCCCAAAAGTCTTTATAATATTCAGGTGAAGTTTTTGAACGAAAGAAAGGAGAGCATCATGCAGAAAAAAGACATCCTTGAACTGAAGCGTCGCTTCAAAAAAGACGCCTGCACCTTTACGAAAATGCGCGGCTGCTATGTGGACAGCCAGAAAAATATCATCTTACATATGAACGAAACTTTCCTCAATCTGGAAGAAGAAGAATTTTATAAATATCTGGAAATTGCCAAAAAAGCTCTTTCCGGCACCATTGGTAACAACCTGCTGGAACTTTCTTTCCTGAAAGACGAAGCCGGCACAGAAGCTCAGAAATTCTTCCTTGCCCTGCGGGACAGCGGCCTGAAAGGCGATGGCCTGTTAGATCTGCTCTATGAACGCATCATCAAGGAATACGAATATGCAGGGAATTACCTGATCCTGCTGTTCCACGATGCCTACGACGTTCCTCTGAAAACAACGGACAACAATAAGCTGGATGAATCCGAAGAAGTTTACGAATACATCCTTTGCGCCATCTGCCCTGTAGAACTGACAAAGGCCGGCCTGGGCTATCATAAGGATAAAAACTGCATTGCCCCCCGTATCCGTGACTGGGTGGTTTCCGTGCCCGAAACAGGCTTCCTCTTCCCTGCTTTTTCCGATAGAAGCAGCGATGTGAACGCCATGGGCTATTTTGTGAAGGATGCAAAAAAGGCGCAGCCTGATTTTATGAAGGAAGCCCTGGGCTGCGAACCCAAGCGCACCGCTACAGAAGAAAAGAAAGCATTCCATGCGATTTTGAAGGAAGTCATTTCCGCAGAGGTGGAAGACCCCGCAAACCTGATTCTGGATATCCAGCAGGATTTGAGCGATATGGTGGATGAGCATAAGAACGTATTTGAAAACGAACCAGTTCTCTTGACTGCTCCTGCCATCCGTGAAGCCATGGCGGATAAAGGTCTTTCCGAAGATGTCATTGCCAAAGTGGAAGAAATCTGTCAGGAAGAATTTGGCGATGCCCCTCCCCTGGCGGAAAATCTCATCGACAATAAAGCTCTGAATGCCCGCGCCGCTGCAAAAAAAGCAGAGGTGCTGGCACTGGAAGTGGAATCTCTGAAACAGAAACTGGAGGAAAAATCCACAGAAGCCCCCGCACCTGCGGAGGCCCCTGAAAAGGAAATCATCCTGCAGGTTTCCCCCGAAAAGCTGCCTGTCATCAAAACAGAAATCATCAATGGCAAAAAATGCATCGTTATTCCCCTGGAAGAGGACGAACACGCTACCATCAATGGCAGCGAATTGGACGAAGCACCATTTTAAAAACAAAAGCCCCTATTCAGGGGCTTATTTTTATTTATCCGTAGTGTAAGGTGCCAGTTCCAGTCGGATGAAGAATCCCTTATCATGCTGACAAACAGGGCACATAGCCGGTGCTTCCTTGCCTTCGTAAACGAAGCCGCAGTTCAGGCACATCCATTTACATTCCACATCATTGATGAACAGTTTATTCTGCTCCAGCAGGTCTGCCAGCTGACCAAAGCGGTCGCCATGGATCTTTTCAATGCCTGCGATATGATGGAAAGATGCCGCAACTTTAGGGAACCCCTCTTCCATGGCTTTATCACCAAAGGCCTTATAGACAGGGTCAAATTCCTCATATTCGTTATGCTGAGCCGCCCGCAGCACCTGCAGCACAGATTCATAAATATCTACGGGGTAGTTGCCATCGATATGAATATTTTCCCCCGCCAGTTCTTTCAGATGGTTATAGAAAATTTCCGCATGTTCCTTTTCCTGATTGGCAGTAAAGGTGAATACTGCTTCCACCACGTGCATTTTCTGCTGCTTCGCCTGAGATGCGACGAAGGTATAGCGGTTTCTGGCCTGGCTTTCCCCTGCAAAGGCCCGCATCAGGTTTTCTTTTGTTTCGCTGTTTTTAAAATCCATGTTGATTCCTCCTTTTTTTATTTTAAAGCAGAGGATTTCCTGCTTTCTCTTTCAGAATTTCCCATCTTCTCTCGATTTCCTTTTGTATTTCATCGGTAATATCCTTATATTTTTCGTTTATCAGATGCTTCGTCCGTCCCATCATCCTGAGCCAGTCTGTCACAGGAATTTTTTTCTGCCCAGGGTCATAACTGATGGCGGTGATGCCCTGCTCCACTTCATACAGAGGAAAATAGCAGCTATCCACTGCTGCGCCGATGACCTTTCGCTCCAGATTGGGCTTATCGCCCCAGTTCAGGGGGCAGGCAGAAATGGCTTTGATATATGCCATACCGTGATAATTGGCATAATGCTGGGCTTTTGCCGCCTTTTTGATAAAATCAATGGGATTGGATTCTGCCACAGTCGCTACATAAGGGATGCCCGTCGCCGCCATGATCTGGGGCATATCCTTATTGAAGAAGGTCTTGCCGTATTGGGCTTGCCCCACGTGGGAAGTAGCACTTTTCGCTCCCATAGGCGTGGAATAGGAAAGCTGATAGCCAGTATTCATATAGCCGCCGTTATCATATTCGAACAAAATCAGACGGTTATTGCGGATAGCTGTTCCCAGAGCAGAACCCATGCCGATATCCATGCCGCCGTCCCCGCTGACCATGATAAAAGTAATCTCCCCATCAGGATACTCGCCTCTTCTCTGCCGTTCCCGAAACATTTCCGCCAGGCCCGTCAGAGTTGCCGCACCGTTCTGAAAAAGATTGTGGACATAAGGCACTTTAAATGCCGTTTTGGGATACCCCGTGGTAACGACCATGCCGCAGCCCGTCTGGAACAACAAAACAACGTTCCCCTCAATGCCCCGCAGCAACAGATTCAGATTCACAGGGATACCACAGCCGGGGCAGGCACCGTGCCCGGGAGCGATACGCTTGGGCATTTCCGTCGTCTCATTCAGCCTACCGCCCTCTACCTGCAGTTTTCCGTTTTGCTCAATACATTTCATCAGGCCAAGGTTTGTTTCTTTTTCCGCAAGGGGTGCGAAATATTGCGCCGATTCTACCGTCTCCCCGGGGTATTTCCCCAGATAGTCGAAGCGTTCCACTTCTGCATCGTAGCACGCCAAGAGCATCTCTTCTGCATCCTTCTCATAAAAATCCTTGCCGCCCAGACCATAGATACGAGTCAAAACCTTTGCCATGGAGCCTTTTTCCTGCAGCATGGCTTTCAGTTCCATGGAAAGATTGCCGCCCTTGGCGCCATAGCTGTCCTGTCTGTCGCCAACAAGGATAGTTTTTACATTTTTGCATAGTTCGTATAATTCCTCCGCAGGGTAAGGTCGGAGGATATTCGTGGTGAAAACGCCCACCTTTTTGCCTTTCTCTCTTAATTTATCCACCACTACCTTCGCCGTATGGTATGCAGAGCCTAGCAAATGCAATACCACCTCCGCATCTTCCGTGCGGTATCCCTCTGCGGCGGCGTACTGCCGCCCTGACAGCTGAGCATAAGCATCGAAAACAGTTGTCATCGTTCCTTTTGCCTCTTCCATGGCCTGATGCAGCTGAAACTTATTATTCAGCACGTCAGGCTCATTCATATAAGAGCCGATAGAAACGGGATTTTGCAAATCCAAAGCAGAATATTCCGCATCATGTTTCCCAATGAAATCCTGTACCGTTTTATCGTTTTCGAAAACCATGCAGCGACGCTTCTGGTGGCTGGTAAAAAAGCCATCGAAGGCCACGATAACGGGCAGTTTGACCTGTTCCGCAATTTTTAAGGCGCAAATATTCATGTCATAGACCGCCTGAGGTGTATTGGCGAAAAGAATGATCCAACCTGTATTCAGACAATACATAATATCGCTGTGGTCACCTTTGATGCATAATGGCCCGGAAACCGTACGGCAAGCCACATTCATTACCATGGGGAACCGCGTCCCCGACTGGACAGGCAACTGTTCCAAGGCATACAACAGCCCATTGGCGCTGGTGGCATTGAATACCCGCCCGCCGCCAGTGGATGCACCATAACAGATACCCGCCGCGCTATGTTCCCCTTCGGCAGGGATCATGCAAATTTCGTGTTCCCCGTCAGCCTTCATCTGATCGAGAAATTCGGCGATCTGTGTAGAGGGCGTGATGGGGTAATAGCCCATGACGTGGTAGTTGATCTGCTTCGCCGCATAGGCAGCCACTTCGTTGCCGCTTTCAAATAAGACCCGTTGCTGTTCCATCAGACCACACCTCCGTCAATTCGTTTTTCCGTTAAATAGGACTCGCTTGTTACCCAGGAATTCGCCCCTGCATCCTCAAATTCCATTTTGTCCACGATCAAATCTTTGTTCCGCACAAACCATTTCGGTTTCGGATGCTCCCGTTCCACGCCCATGACCAAGGCATTTGTGGGGCAGACCTCCACACATCGCAAGCAACCCTTGCAATGGTGATAATCCAGACCCATATTCACCATGGCGGGTTTGCCTTTATATTCCCCCTTTTCAAATCGGAAAACCATATCCGGGCAGGCGGTATCACAAAGGCCACAGTTAATGCATTTTTCCTGCAAAAACAGAGGGATATAGCCTTCTCTGGAGGAAGAGAGATCGTTGGAAACTGTGCTGCCGAAAATAGGATTCACTCCGCCGATAGGCGCATTTTCGTAACCCCAATCACTTTTTGCTTCCCGATAAGAAATTTTTTCGTAGGTGCCATCCTCTTTGAAAAAAGCGGACTTTGTCTCGTTGTATCCTCTGCGCACACCTTCCAGATTGGCCTCCAGCAAAGCGGGATATTTTTTCCCGATGGTCTCTTTGGCAATGGCTTCTGCTGCTTCCAAGGGAACAAAACCGCTGGCCTTAGCAATGGCCCCCAGCATGACCATATTAATGCGTGTTTTCGCTTCCATGGCAATATTCAAAGCATCGATACAGAAAACCTCCCCTCCGCAAAGCTGCAGTCGTTTCCGCATTTCGTCAGGAGATGCATCCGTATTGATAACGATTTTCGTTTTTTCCGTCACACCTGCTGTCACAGGCAGTTTTCCCGCCAGGGCTTCATGGAACAAACCCAAAATATGAGGGTTTTCTACAGGGCTGTTGATGCCGATTTCCCTATTCTCCTCCGCCCAGCGGATATATGCTTTCACGGGAGACCCCCGCTTCTCTGAACCATAGCTGGAAAAACTGGCAGCATTCAGACCCAGAGTCACCGCCCCCAATTCCCCCAGCATTTTGCCGCAAAGATTCGCCCCCAAACCGCCGATGCTTTCCAGGCGAATCTCAAAATACCCATTTTCATTTGTCACAGGTAATTTCATCCCATTCCCTCCTTTTCCTCTAGTATGGGCAAAATTGGAAAGGCTATGCATTCTCTTCCATCAGTCGATTCAGTTCCGCAAGGTTTCTCTGGGGCGCAAAGCAATGCTGTCCGCGGCAAAGGTAATAAACCTCACCTGCGTCTGGAATGGGATAATCTGCCGTAAGAGGGGCTATTTGGGCTAATTGTCCCTGATTTTCATTGTTTTTGAACAGAACCGACAACCCCATTTCCTGTCTTTCCCCAAGAAACGCCAAAAATGCTGCTGAAGGCTGCTCTTCTGCGGAAACACAAATCAATTCCATGGCAGGATAGAACACCTCACCCATGGCAAAAAGGACAAAACAATGGCCCGAAGGCATCCCTTCCATGGCTCCTGCCAAAAAGGAAAGCTGATTATCTCTTGCATCTATCCATTTTGGTTCCCCTGTCAGCGCCGCCAGTTTTACAAAAACATACCCCGCCACAGAATTGCCGGAAGGCAAAGCCCCATCGTAAGTCTCTTTGGGACGCTGGATAAGCTGCTCCGCATCCTTTGCATAGAGATATAACCCGCCCTTTTCATCGGTAAACCATTCCAGCATCATTTCTGCCAGCTCTGCCGCTCGTTCCAGATAGTTCAAATCGAAGGTGGCTTCATACAATTCCAGCAGACCAAAGGCATAAAAAGCGTAATCATCCAACTGCC
This sequence comes from Anaerotignum sp., assembly GCF_017483025.1. Lineage (GTDB taxonomy): Bacteria > Bacillota > Clostridia > Lachnospirales > Anaerotignaceae > Anaerotignum_A. Next base: position 50,774 of record NZ_JAFUMA010000034.1, read on the forward strand.
CCAAGTGGGCCGTATCCCCATCCCGATAGCGCAGATAAAGCCGCCCCTGTGCATCCGTCAACCGTTCTTCGATAAAGGCCGCCGCTCTTTTTGCAGCGGCCGTATAGGCTCCATTCCCCAAAAGAAAACCTGCCTTAGCGAAAGCCGCCATCATCAGCCCGTTCCAGGAGGTCAGAATCTTATCGTCTTTATGCAAAATTGTCCGCTGTTTCCGATAATCGCAGACTTTTCGGCAGAGCTGCTCTATCTTTTCATTTCGTTCCTCTTCTGGAGTTTCCCGCAAGCGATTGGGGATGCTTTTCCCATCAAAGTTTCCCTCTTCCGTAATGTGGAAATAGCGGCAAAATTCCACCGTATCCTCTCCCAAAACAGAACGCAGCTCTTTCGGTGTGAAAACATAGTATTTCCCTTCCACGCCTTCGCTGTCCGCATCCTGCCCGCAATAAAAACCACCTTCCCTATCGGTCAATTCCAACAGAACATAATCCAGTGTTTTTTCTGCAACGATACGATAAAAATTCCGCCCTGTCTGCCGATATCCTTCCAGATAGGCTAATACTAGCAAAGCATTATCATAGAGCATCTTTTCAAAATGGGGCACCAGCCATTTTTCATCTGTGGAATAGCGGGAAAATCCCCCGCCGATATGGTCGAACATCCCGCCCAAAGCCATGCAATCCAACGTCTTTTCCACGGCAGAAAGGGCGATTTCATTCCCCTCCTCTCTGCCATAACGCAGCAGAAACAGCAGATTATGGGGTGTTGGAAATTTTGGTGCCACCCCAAAGCCACCCCATTCCCGATCGAAGCGCTGCAGCAATTCTGCTGCTCCTTGTTTTAGTAATTCAGGCCTAGGAGCAGTCAGTATGGCTATCGATTCCTTTTGTAGAATATCTGCAATTTTCTCTCCTGTTTCCAGCAACTTCTTTCGGTCAGTTTTCCATAGGTTTTCTACCTGTGCCAACAATTCCATCAGCCCCGGCATGCCATATTTGCTCCATTTGGGAAAATACGTCCCTGCGAAAAAAGGCTTTTGTTCCGGCGTCATCAGGATCGTCAAAGGCCAGCCGCCGCTGCCCGTCATCATCTGGCAAACGCCCATATAAACGGAATCCACATCAGGCCGTTCCTCTCTGTCCACTTTAACGGCAACGAAGCCACGATTCAGAATTTCCGCCACTTCCTTATCCTCGAAGGATTCCCCTTCCATCACATGGCACCAATGGCAGGTGGAATAGCCGATGCTCAAAAATACAGGCTTATCCTCCTGTTTTGCCTTCTCAAAGGCTTCCCCTTTCCACGCAAACCAATCCACAGGATTATTTTTATGCTGCAGCAGATATGGTGATTTTTCATATTGCAAGCGATTCATATGCGTCCTCCTTTCATTTCCCCTAGTTTTCTTCAAAATAGATTTTTCATTCCTGCATTTTCCACGCAAAAAACAAAAAAATCCTGATATGTTAAGAAAAAACACATCAGGAGGCATTTATGGAATCCATTTGGACAAAAACCTGCAGCATCCCCAGACGGGAACAGCTTCAGAAAGATATGAAAACAGAGGTGGCTGTCATTGGCGCAGGTATGGCAGGCATCCTCATCGCCTGGCAACTGCAGAAGGCAGGCAAACAAGTCATCATTCTAGAAGCAGACCGCATTGCCAGCGGGCAGACGAAAAATACTACGGCCAAAATCACTTCTCAACATGATTTGATTTACGCAAATCTGATTTCTTCTCAGGAGGAAGAAAAAGCCCGCCAATACGCCATGGCAAACGAAACTGCCATTGAGGAATATCGACGTATCATTCAGGAAGAACAGATTCACTGTAATTTCGAAGAAACTCAAGCCTATGTTTATTCTACAGATAAAGAAAAACTGATGGAAGAAGCCAAAGCCGCCGCATCCCTCGGGATTTCCGCTTCTTTTGTCAGCCATGCAACTCTGCCCTTTCAACGAACCTGCGCTCTGCGTTTCGATGGGCAGGCCCAATTTCATCCTTTGAAATTCATCAAGCATCTGGCAGAACAACTGGAAATATACGAAAAAACGCCCGTCCGAACAGTGGACGAGCATATTTTACACACGCCAAAGGCAACCGTAACAGCGGAACACATCGTCTTTGCGACCCACTACCCCTTCGTGAATTTCCCCGGACTGTATTTCGCCCGCATGCATCAGGAACGTTCCTATGTGCTGGCGCTGGAAAATGCCCCTATGGAACAAGGCATGTTCATCGGTGATGGGGAAACCTCTTATTCCTTCCGCACCTATGACAAATATCTCCTTTTCGGCGGCGAAGGGCACCGCACGGGCGATAATCGCCAAGGCGGGAAATACAATGCTCTACGACAAAAGGCAAAAGAATTATTTCCCCAATCCTTAGAAGCTGCCCATTGGTCTGCTCAGGATTGTATTCCTGCAGATGGCATTCCCTATATTGGACAATATGCCAGCGGGAAACCCTATTGGTACGTGTCAACAGGCTTCCAGAAATGGGGCATGACCACTTCCATGGTTTCCGCCATGCTGATTCGAGATATGATCTGCGGAAAAGAAAATCCTTATGCCGCAGTTTTCGATCCCCGACGTTTTTCTGCCGAAGCCGCCAGCGGGATCGCCTGCGAAGGCAGGCAAGCCGTCAAAACTTTCGCAAAACGGCTATTTCAATTACCAGAAGCCACCGCAAAGGAATTGCCTTTGGGTCATGGTGGTATAGTCGACCTAGATGGGGATAAAATTGGCGTATATAAAGAGGAAGATGGTACTCTGCATTTGGTTGAAATCCGCTGTCCCCATCTGGGCTGCCAGCTGGAATGGAACCCTGATGAAAAAAGCTGGGACTGCCCCTGCCATGGTTCCCGATTCGATTTTCGCGGAAAATGCATCACCAATCCTGCTCAGGAGGATATTACAATAGAAAAAGAAAGGCCCCTGCCATAAGGCAGGAGCCATTTTTTATGTATGAAATTCAGATGATTCGATTAAAAATCAAGCCTTCATTTCTTTCAGACCCATCAGGCCTTCTTCGAACAGAGCAGCGGGCATCAGTTTGATTTCGCCGTTTTCATCTCTATCGATGATAGGTTCGAATTCCATCTGATCCAAGATCTGTGTCTGCAGATCGATACCAGGAGCGATTTCTGTCAGGTGCAGACCGTCTTCTTTCAGAACGAATACGCATCTTTCTGTCATGTACATTACCTGCTGACCGTTTGCGTTAGCAATGTCACCATTGAATGTAACCTGTTCTACAGATTTAACGAATTTTTTCTGTCTACCTTCCTGAGCGATTACAACTTTGCCGTCTTCTACTTTAACTTTCAGACCGCCTGCTGTAAATGTACCGCAGAAGAATACTTTAGGTGTGCACTGTGTGATGTTGATGAAACCACCGCAACCAGCGATTCTGGGACCGAATCTGGAAACGTTGATGGAGCCGTGAGGGTCACATTCAGCCAGACCCAGATAGCACAGATCCAGACCGCCGCCATCATAGAAGTCGAACTGGTAGCCCTGATCCAGCAGTGCGTCTGCGTTGTAAGCAGCACCGAATCTGATACCGCCAGCGGGTACGCCGCCAACAGCGCCGCCTTCTACTGTCAGTGTCATGAAGTCGCCGATGCCTTCTTCGTTAGCTACGGAAGCAACGTATTCAGGAGCACCTACGCCCAGGTTAACTGCAACGTCTTTTTCCAGTTCCAGAGCGCCACGACGACCGATGATCTTCTTAGCGTCCAGAGGCAGGGGAGCGGGAGCAACGTCAGGGTTTCTCATTTCGCCGGACAGAGCAGGATCGTATTCACAATCCAGAGACTGCTGATGATCTTTGGAATCAGCAACTACAACGTAGTCAACATAGATACCGGGAACTTTAACCAGACGAGGATCCAGTGTACCAGCTTTAACAACTTTTTCTACCTGAACGATAACGATACCGCCGCTGTTTTTAACAGCCTGGCATACGGATGTACCTTCCAGAGGAGAAACTTCTTTTTCGAAGGAGATGTTACCAGCTTCGTCAGCGTATGTACCTCTGATCATAGCAACGTTGATGGGGAATGCAGGGTAGAACAGATAGTCCTGGCCTTTGAAGTTTACCAGTTCAACGTAGTCTTCTGTTGTTTTTTCGTTTACTTTACCGCCGCCGTTTCTGGGATCGATGAATGTACCCAGACCAACTTTTGTCAGGACACCAGGTCTATGACCAGCGATTTCTCTGAACAGGTGGCACAGAGCACCCTGAGAAACGTTGTAAGCTTCGATTTTATTTTCCAGAGCCAGTTTCTGCAGAGCGGGAACTGTTGCCCAGTGACCAGCCATGTATCTCTTCAGCAGACCTTCGTGTGCGAAGTGTTCTGCACCACGGCCGTCTTTGTTACCCTGAGAACCGCAGTATACATAGAACAGATCTCTAGGTTCACCTGTTGCCAGGAATCTTTCTTCTACAGCTCTATCCAGAGCTTCGGGAATTGCAGATGCTACGAAACCACTTGTTGTGATTGTATCGCCGTTTTTAATCAGCGCAGCAGCTTCAGCAGCAGTAATAATTTTTACCTGTCTAGCCATTATGTTAGACCTCCTATAAAAATTTTTGTAATATTACAAGAACACAGGGGTAGTCTCCTACCCCTGTTTATTTACATTTCCATCAAAGTAAATGCGGCAGGAAAAATTACAGCATTTCTACGAAGGACTGCAGTCTTGTCTTAACCTGTTCGAAGGATGTTACTTCCTGGTCAACTTCGATCATCAGGTTCTTAACACCTTTTTCTTCGAATTCTCTGTACATTACAGGGTAGTCCCATTCTTCGGGATCGCAGAATTTCATCATAGCAACGATAACTGCGTCAGCGCCTGTAGCGATTGTTTTGTTGATCAGCATTTTGCCGCGGCCTTTCTTTGTATCTGTTGCAACGGAGCAACCATACATCTGCTGCCATGCTTTTGCCATTCTGTACAGAGGGCCTTCTTCGCCGTCCAGAACGTCAACACGGATCTGTCTGGATTCCTGAGCCAGGTCGTCATCAACGATAGCCAGTTTGAATTCGTCGAAGATTTCAAGCAGCTGGTTGGGTTCCAGCAGGATACCTGTAACAACTACTTTCTTGCCATCCCAAGGTTCAACGGGCATAGCTTTGATTTCAGCGATCAGTTCTTTCACCAGAGCTGTGTGTTTTTCTTTCAGCATGAACTGTCTTGCTTTGAATACAGCATGACGGTCAACAGCGCTGATAACCTGAGGGTAGTCAGCTGCTACTTTAACGAATTCACGCATAACTGCTCTGTTTTCGTTGTAGATAGCGATGGAGTTTTCCAGAGCTGCGTTTGTGATTGTAACGCCCAGGTAAGCTTCCAGCTGTTTTTTAACCAGTTCGTATTCTGTTACCAGGAATTTGTTAGCTGCTTCCAGGCCTCTGTTCTGAGGATGTGTGAATACGATTACTTTGTCAGCGTTAGCGCCTTTCCATTTCTGGGACAGGCATTTCAGTGTGTCACAAGGTACGGAGAACAGAACTGCTGCCAGATCATCGTAAGCGCCTTCGCACTGCAGTTCCATGATCTGCTGCATGATAGAGCATGCGAATGCGGGCAGATATGTACGTGCTTTAGAGATCTGTTTGCCCTGTGCACCCCAGATACCCATGGGCAGGTAACCTGTTGCGTGTACCATTTCTTCGGGAGCGTAGATAGGCATGATACCTACAGCGCCTTTACCTGTTTCAGCTTTATAATCATCCATTGCTTTCTTGGGATTAGCTGCAACTTCTTTCAGTTGGGATAAGATAGCTTCTACTTTACTCATCGTTTTCTCCTCCTCAAATTATTCTGCTGCCAAGTTTGCTTCCATCATTTCTACCAGTGCCTGTACACGTGTTTCGTACTGAGCAGGAGAATATACGTTAGGGTCTGTCTGGTCACCATCGAAGGATACGTAAGGTTTGCCGTTTACGCCTTTGATGATTTCAGCTGTTTCAACGTTCAGGAAGGACATCAGCTTACAAGATCTGTTCAGGTGGTAGATTGTACCATCGATCTGGCCTTTTTCCATGATTTTCAGCAGAACATCAACTTTGTTGGACAGGCATGTGTTGATGTAGATTCTTGTGTAAGCTTCTGCCATGGAGTGCAGGGATTCATCGTTTGCATCATATTCCAGGTTCCACAGGTCGGGGTATGCTGTACCTGTCATGATAGCGCCCAGGTTCTTTGTTGTTTTGAATGTGTGACCCAGGTGAGGCCATACAGCGATACCTTCCCACTGGAATCTTGTTTTTTCAGCACCTTTGAAAGCGTAAACGCCAGCTTTCAGATTAGCTTCCAGTTCGTCTGCGAATGCTTTGAATGTGATTTCAGCATAATCCAGGGAACGGCAAGCTACGATCAGTGCCATGTAGTTGAACAGGTCGAAACCATTCAGAGGAGAGGGTTTGTATTTAGCCATATCAGCGATTCTGTTCCAGTGGTATACGGAACGCTGTGTCTGGTCTTTAACTTCCTTGAATTTTTTCCAGTCGAAAGGTCTGCCGCAGATTACTTCCAGCTGAGAAATAGCGTTTCTGAACTGGTCAGCGATATATGCTTTTGCATATTCGGGAATAGGCATTGTGTGGTTGAAAGGTACGTCGATTACGATGCAGGGAATATCCAGTTCTGCAGCCAGGTTTTCGTACCATTTCAGCAGTGTGTTACAAATGTTGTTACATGTGATTACCAGATCGGGCAGGGGAACGTCAGCTGCAGGAGAGTTAACCAGAACTTCGGGTTTTTTACCTGTGATAGCTGCTTCTTTCAGACATTCCATGTAACCCATGTTTACTCTACCATAAGAACAGCAGTCGATGTTGTAACCTTTTCTTGTTGCAACGTCCAGCATGTCGATAGCACCTTTTCTAGCACCGATACCAGCTGCGTGTGTTTCGGGGTAGATCATAGCGATACCCATTGTTACGCAGAATTCGGAAGGAGCTACGGATGCGGACCAGCAAACAAGGTCGCCTCTTGCTTTAGCGTCTCTTGCATCCTGATCGGCTTTGTTCTGATAGTAGCCTAACAATTTTTTTGCTGCCATGCCTTGTGTTAAACTCATTCTAATCCCTCTTTCTTATTATTTTTTTGTTGCCGCTTCGTATGCGAACAGTGCCGCACCGAGAGCGCCTGTTGTTTGTGGATTGGGTGCCACAATTACATCTGTTTTCAATACGCTAGAGACCGCTCTGACTACGCCTGCATTTTTTGCAACGCCGCCTGTGAAGACAACGTCTTTTTCCAGACCGCCTCTGTAAGCAAGGCCGCACGCTCTGCTAGCTACGGACATGTGAACCCCTTTAGCGATGTTATTTCTGCTTGTGCCTTTGGAAAGCTGAGAAATAACTTCAGATTCAGCGAATACAGTACAAGTACTGCTGATAGGCGCTGTTTCTGTAGCGAGTTCGTCCAGTCCAGCCATTTCATCCAGTGTTGTTTCCAGAACTCTGGCCATAACCTCGATGAAACGACCTGTACCTGCCGCACATTTATCGTTCATAAAAAACTGCTTGATGACACCTTTGTTATCCAGTCTGATCGCTTTCGCGTCCTGACCGCCGATATCGATGATGGTACGTGCAGTGGGTACCAAAAAGTAAATGCCTTTTGCATGGCAGCTGATTTCGGAGAACTGTTTATCAGCATCCAAAGAGAATCTGCCATAACCGGTAGCGACTGTAAAGGAAATATCTTCCTGTTTCAGACCGCTTGCTTCGAAAGCTGCTTCAATCGCTTTCTTGGGACCTGAAGAACCTGTACCAACCTGTACAACTTCTGCAGCAACGACATCTTTACCGTCTTTCAAAATAACTACTTTGGAAGATGCGGAGCCAACGTCAATACCCATTGTATACATCCTGTTTTACCTCCTCCGTTTTATATTTAACCATGCGATAAAACAATCATGAAGAGTTTTGGCGCGCCTGCTGTCCCCGTGTTTCTTTTTTTGCAGGCTGCCGGATGAATGACATCAGAAAGAACCTATATCCTTGAATATAAGTTCCTTTCATTCCGAAATACAGTCTGACTGGCATAGTCCTCCTGTATTTGTCTTGATTATAACATCAATAATTTTATATTTCAACCTAAATTGTTAAAAATTTATTTTTATTTTGGAATTTTTGCAGAAAAATGGTGGTTCTTCCCAAAAAAACGAAATTCTGTATACAAAGTACTTTGCATGCTATCTATTTTACCTGTTTTTTTGTAAAAATGATTGCATTTTTATCTAAATTGCTTTTGTATTTTGGCAAATCCCCTCCCTCCCAGACCTCATCCCTACTTCATTTATAGGGGATGTCTATCCTGATAAAGGCCGTTTTTTATTCCTATCACGCCGCAGGGCTTTCTATTAGACCTGTCCTTCCCCGCGATTTTGTTAAATTATATGCAAAATCTCAAAGGATATGCCCTGCAGTGGGCTTTTTCCTGTCCAACAAGATCCTTGCGTTTTCGCCATTTTTTACTGTTCTGCTGTTCATCCACTGCACATTTTTTCTGTCAAAATAAACACAGGGTCTTCTGCGCATGTAAATTAGCAGAAAACCCTGTCTGATTAAATTTTTTTAATTTTCTGTTGTCCCTTGGCGATCTCCGACAGCAGTTCAGCCTCTGTTCGGATTTGGAAAGGAGAGATCTCCGCCTTTTCTGCCAGCTGTTCTAAAAAGCGGATCAAAAGCTCATGATAATCTCCATCCTTTGCCTTCAACCGCTTCGCCAGTTTAGGCAAAAGCCTCTCATTCATTTCTCTGAGAGAGACCGTTTCTTCCTTTAAATATAATTCCAGCAGTGTTTTCAATGCCAGATACGCCTGCATCTCGTCCCACTGACGATCGATATAATATTTCTCGCCTGCCAGTCCATAAAGCATCCGCATGCCATCGAAATAACCCAATGTCATATCTTTCTTGCTTTGCTCTGCATCGAACTGCAGGATGCCACCCAATTTTTCTTTGGCAGCAATGGTAATGATATTAGCGTCCTCCGGTATTTTTGTTCGCTTTTCAAAACCAAGGCCATAAATACGGATCACGATGATATCTCTGTATCCTCTGTCCAGCAGAGTGCTGATTGGCACGATATTCTGTACACTGCCATCCACATAATCCTTGCCATCCAGTTTCATTCTCTGGAATCCCGGAACATAGGCACTGGCCAGAAGCATGTCTTTCAGCTTGCCTGCCTCCAGTTCATCTGCATCGATATCCATTTCCTTTTTATCCGTCAGGGAATACGTCACCAGAAAAAATTTCTTGCCGGAGGCTTTGATCTTTTCTTCATCTACATATTCAGCAAGCAGCTTTCGCAAAGGCTCGATATCCAGTCCGCCATCCTTGATGATCTCCACAAAATCCTTCAGAAGCGTCTTTAAATCCAGTTCACCGATCTTTCGATCATAAAGATTTTTCATCTGGACATCATCCGCATCAAATACCTGAGAAAATCTGATATTTTCCCAAAGATGAATAGCCTGTTCCAGTTCCCCCATAACCATCATTGCGCCATTCAGCGCCCCAACAGAAGTTCCCGCCACGGCGTCAAATTTCACGCCCGCTTCATCGAGAGCTTTCCAGACGCCTACTTCATAGGCGCCCTTTGCGCCGCCGCCTTCCAAAGCGATGGCATATGTTTTTGATGTGTCAAATTTTAATTCCATCTGACCACCTCTTAATATTCACCCAATTCCTCCAGCGCTGCGCGAATCATTTTGCCTGCGATAGGCGTTGCGCTGCCGTAATTGGAATTTTCGATCATAACAGCTACTGCCACTTTCGGATTTTCCGCAGGAGCAAAGCCGATGAACCAGCTATGATCATAGCCTGTGGCATTTTCCGCCGTACCTGTCTTACCAGCCACGGTCACGCCGCTGACCGCCGCCGCAGAACCAGTACCGCTGGTAACAACTTCCGTCATCATATCCCTCAGGATAGCTGCTTCCTCTGCAGAACAGATATCTAATAATTTTTCAGGCACGGTATGTTTTGTTTCCGTCCCATCAGAATAAACCACATGATCCACAATATAGGGCCGCATCATCATACCGTCATTTGCGATAGCAGATGCCAGCATAGCCATATACAAAGGTGTCACGCCCGTTCTGCCCTGGCCAATGGCTGTTTCCACCAGTTCGCTTTCCGTTGATCCCTTTTCCAAATAAATATTGTTCAGGCTGGTCTCCAGTTCAAAATGACTGGATTCCTCCATGCCTACCTGACGCATGGTCTTTGCCAGGTTTCCTGCGCCGATCTCCTCCGCCAGAGCCGCAAAATAACAGTTGCAGGAAGCCGCCAGAGCCGCTTTCATATCCACAGTACCATGAGCTTTATTATTGTAGCAATGGATCACCTTATCCTCGAATTCTCTTTCCCCGGTACATTCAATGGTAAAGTTCTGCCAGTTGGAAAGATGCTCCATCCCCGCCAAAGCCGTGATCGTTTTAAAGGTAGAACCGGGAGGATAGAGACCTTGGGTGGCTCTGTTTACCAGAGGACTTTCTTCGCTTTCCGAAAGGGTATCCCACTGGGATTCCACACTGTTGGGGTTGAAATCAGGGTATGCCTGCAGAGCAAGGATACGCCCTGTGGAAGGCTCCATGACAACGATGGCCCCTTTTGCGCTGCCCAGCAGATTACCTGCCGTGCTTTGAATATCCATATCTACCGTAAGAGCAACACTGTTACCCTGCAATTCTGTTTTCTTTATAATACCACTGACACGTTGAAACAATTCATTATGCAGACGCATCAGTTCAAAGTTTTCCGCCGCTTCCACACCGGTCTTGCCCACACTGCTGTAACCAGTGATGTGAGCCGCCATGCGGGCGCGGGGATATTCTCTGCTGTATGTGCCGTCATTCTGCAAAACACTGGTGGCAAGAACTTCGCCATCCCTGTCCAGAATGTCGCCACGTTTGATGGTTTCATCTACATAACGCAGGCGGCTGTTATAG
>NZ_JAFUMA010000035.1 GCF_017483025.1 Anaerotignum sp.
CAATGGCAAAGGTCAGGGTGATGATTTTATTGGTATCAATGCCTACCAGTGTAGATGCCTCTTTATCCTGAGGCACAGCCCGCATGGCTCTGCCGATTTTCGTTTTCTGGATGAAAAGCTGCAAAGCCAGCATAATAACAATACCAATGACCAGTGTGATCAGAGATTTACCGGGCACTTTTGCCCCTAAAATCTCAATGGAAGGTAAATTGAAAATAGCAGGTACGGATTTGGGATTGGAACCAAACAACACCAGCGCCAGATTTTCCAGTAAAAGGCTCATTGCCAGGGCTGTGATCAGTGCAGAAATGGCTCCTGCGCCGCGGACAGGTTTATAGGCGATCTGTTCCACCGCAACCCCTACTACAACGCAAACCGCAATGGCTATAAATACCGCCATCCAGGCAGGCATCCCTGCTGCGATCATCAAAGGGATGGTAAAAAATAAAGTATAGCTGCCCACCATGATGAAATCCCCGTGGGCGAAATTGATCATTCTTATAATGCCGTAAACCATGGTGTAGCCCAATGCCACCAGGGCATATACCGCCCCCTGGTTCAGGCCGTTCACCAAGCTCTGTAAAAATAAAGACATAGGCTTCGCCTTCTTTCTTTTCAGGGGAGACTTTTTCGTCTCCCCCGTTTCTTCTTTTGTGTCTGTTATCTTTTTTATTCTGCTGTTACGTTTGCTTTCCAAACGGGGCTGCCGTCTACAAATTCAACGAATGTGATAGGTTTCTTAGGGTCGCCGTTTTCATCCAATGTAAAGCTGCCTGTAACGCCTTCATAGTTCATGCCTGTCATAGCTGCTGCGATATCATCAGGTTCTGCGGAGCCTGCTGCTTCGATAGCCTGCATGATCATCATAAATGCGTCATAATAACATGCACCGATAGATGTCAGAGTATCTTCGCCAAAGGCTTCTTTATATTTTGTTACATAAGTCTGTACCTTTTCGGAAGGATCTTCTGGTGCATAGTGGTTTGTGTAATATGTATTATTGAAGTAATCTTCTACGCCTGTTGTATCGGAACCATCCCAGCCGTCGCCGCCGATGATCATACCTTCAAAGCCAGCTTCTCTTGCCTGCTGTACCAGCAGAGGAACTGTATCCAGCATAGCAGGATAGAACAGGACTTCTGCGCCGGAAGCCACTACCTGCGCAGCCTGTGCAGTGAAGTCAGTGTCTTTTGTTGTACATTCACCGGAATATACCAGTTCGCCGCCGTAAGTTTCTGTCCAAGTTTCAGAAATTGTTTCATACAAACCATTGGAATAGTCATCATCTTTCGCATAGATGATAGCTGCTTTTTTTGCACCTTCATCTGCGGCAAATTTCGCCATGGTAGGGCCCTGGATAGGGTCGATAAAGCATGCACGGAAGATGTGGTCGCCGATCAGTGTAAATTTCGCATTTGTCGCTGTGGGAGATACCAGCAGCATACCTTCTTCCTGGGCTCTTTCTGCCATAGGAATGGAACAGGAAGAGGAGAAGGAACCAATCACTGCGCTGACGCCCTGACCAGACAATCTGTTATAAGCATTTACCGCTTCTGTGGAGTCGCCCTTATCATCGACATATTCTACAACTTTTACTTTTTTACCCAGGATACCGCCGGCTTCGTTGATTTCTTCTACCGCCATTTCAATGGAATTTTTCCCGGATTCCCCAAACAGTGCATAGCTGCCTGTCAGAGGAGCAACAACACCGATATTGATGGTATCTCCAGATGCTGCATCTGTTGTTCCCGCTGCATCTTCGCCGCCACCGCAGGCGGTCAAACATCCCGTTGCCATAATAGCAGCCATCATCATACTGAACCATTTCTTTTTCATAAGCCATTCCTCCTAACGTTTCCGTTCGTTTTCTCTTTTGTAGAAATATTAGAAAAAGGCATCTGCCTGTTTTCCCGTTTAAAATGCCATACCAAAGCGCTGCTTCAGATAGTCTTTCAGAAGTCCCACGCATTGTTCATAACTCATGACCCCTGTATTCAGGCAAAGATCATAATGGTAAGGATCTTTCCATTCCTGTCCTGTATGGAATTTATAATATTCCTCACGATAGCGGTCTGTTTTGGAAATGTGTCGTTCCGCTTCGGCTCGGCTGATCCCCAGCCTTGCCATTTCTTTTTCGATACATTTTTCTTTGGATGCGTAAATAAACACTTTCACCACATGGGGTTTATCCCGCAGGATATAATCTGCCGCCCGGCCAATGCAGATATAAGATTCTCTCTCTGCCAGCTCCCGCAGCACCTTTGCTTGGTAGTTGAACAGATTTTCATTGGACGTGAAGTCATTGCTTTCCGGCGGGATCAGTTCCCCATTGTATACCTTTTTGGATACACGATAGAGCAGACTGTTTTTCATGTGCTCATCGGCTGCCGCAAACAGTGCCTCACTGATACCGCTGTCATCAGAGGCCAACTGCAGCAGCTTTCTGTCATAAAGGCAGATACCCAAATCATCCGCCAGCAGATGGCTGATCGTTGTTGCGCCGCTGCCACAAGTTCTGGTCACTGCGATCACAAATCGTTCCATAGCCTCTCCTCCTTTTTTCTTTTGAAAAAGAAGAAGGGGTTTCTTCCTGCCAAAGCATTCGGAAACCCCATTGTCTCTCTTTCTGTATTCGTCGCTTTTGATTTACAAAACGAACTATACCATTATCTGCACAAAAACGCAACCTACTTTTTGTGCAAAACGCCATTTTTGTTTATCTGTTGTAAACAAATGTATTTTACACAAAAAATATCTCTATTTTTCCTGACCATTTTGGGAACAGTTCGAAAAAATATGCTGTATACATAAATCTTTTTCCATTATTTTAAACGTTTTTACGTCAACTTGATATTGAGTCGATTTATACTTCCTCTTTTTTTCCATTTCTTGTAAGTATAAATTGCCCCATTTTCTGCGTTATTCTTTCTACCACGTACAAATCCACCAATTTTCCTCTGCCCAACAAAAAAAGTGCCATCTCTCAAAAGAAAAATGGCACTGATATGAAATTCAAGTTGATGGAGAAAATAATAGACGAAGCTACTTTACCCACAAAAAGCTACGATATAGCCAACGACCAGCCAAACCGAAAGGAATAGCTTTCAACAGAGTCCCTTACCCTCCGGCTGATATATATTGTTTCCACCACAGTCTTTGGAACTTATACCTTTTCTGTTTTTCCTCTTTTTACCTTTTAATATGGAAGTTTAGAATTTTTTACGCAAAACAGTATGTTTGAAAAACTCATCTACAAAATATTGGTTAGAATAGAAAAGAGGATTTCCCTCAAAATCATAATCCACTTCCTCCATATTCAGCAGCGGTTTCCCAGCAGGAACCTTCAAAATATCTGCTAATCTTTCGTCTGGCAAAGCAGGATGTAATTCTGTCAAATCCATATAGGGCTCCAGATCACAAAATTCACTCAAAAACTGAAAAACATTTACATGAAATTCTTCTGAATGATAGTCTCTTTTCACCAAACGTTTTTCCAACACATCCTCGGTGTAAATGGCAGGTTTTCCATCGGCACTGCAAAGCAGACGGATACGGATGATTTCCGTTTCCTTTCGAATATGGAGTTTTTCCGCCGTTTTTTCATCTGCCCAACCCTCGGAAACATCAATGAAGGAAACGGAGGGCTCATATCCATTCTGTCGAATGATATCCAAAAATTCCGTTTCAATATCCATACGATTCTTCACCTGCAGTACATGATGATTGATGATCGTCCCGATCCCCTGTAATCGAGTGATAAACCCTTCACTTTCCAAGGCGGAAAGCGCATCTCTCAGTTGGGTGCGGCTGACATGCATCGATTCTGCCAGAATGGTTTCTCTGGGCAGACGCTTCTGATTGGCATAAATACCGTTTTTAATTACATATAACAGCTGTTTTTTGATGCTTTTCGATTCATCATTTTTCAGTTTCAAAAAACCTCATCCTTTCCAAAAATAGGTATTATTTCATGATCGCCGCATGACATTATACCGAAAATGTACTTATTTTTCAATAAAAATTACACTGCTTCCTATTGTCGAACATTGCAAAAATTTTTTCAGTTTTTCTAAAAATCTAATTTCTTTTTCATCCCCTTCCTTCAGACAATGTAAAATGAGCCTCTTCAAACTTGCTCATTTTGGTTTTTTAGTTCTAAATTTATCCAGACGAACATTGAAAGCACCGAAAAACAAGTAGTAAAAAAGTCATTTTTGCGTACAAAAATGACTTTAAAAACTTCATCATAATATGTTTATCCTACTTTTGTGAGCATACTTACTACCTCGACATGCGAATTTTTTTTGTAAGCGCCTTTCACGAAATCTAGTGCCCCCTTGGCATAAAATAATCTGTTGCTAATATATTTATTCCAATTATGACGAAACCGTAAACAACTCGGTTTAACATATATCCCGCCAGATGATGTTAACCTTAGTCCAAATCTATTAAAATAAACTTTGCATAGCACAGGCAGATTTCACTGTAG
>NZ_JAFUMA010000036.1 GCF_017483025.1 Anaerotignum sp.
CAGACAGATGAAGGCATCATATTTTTCTGAAAGAGCCATTTGTTTTGCAGCAGTAGTAATTTCAAAAGCACCTGGTACCCATACTAGAGTGATGTTATTTCCATCTGCACCGTGTCGCAGTAGAGCATCTTCTGCCCCAGCAATCAGTTTGCTTACAATAAATTCATTAAATCTGGATGCAACAATGCCGAATTTCATGCCATTGGCTACCAGTTTTCCTTCGATTTTATTCATTATAAATTCCTCCTTTTCTATTATTCAAAAATATGGGAGAAGATATGTCCCATTTTCTGCTGTTTTGTTTTCAAATAAAATTCATCGTATTTCTGAGGGGTGATTTCTATAGGTACCCGTTCCACGATTTTTACTCCAAAACCATCTAGTCCATAAACTTTATCAGGATTGTTGGTCAACAGACGCAGTTCCTTTGCGCCAAGATCCTGTAATATCTGAGCACCAACCCAATATTCACGTAAGTCGGGTGCAAAACCCAGTTCCACATTGGCTTCTACGGTGTCTCTGCCTTTTTCCTGTAATTCATAAGCCTTTAATTTATTGATAAGTCCGATGCCACGACCTTCCTGACGCATGTATAGGAGGATGCCACGACCTTCTTTTTCAATCTGTTGCATGGCAGCGGAAAGCTGAGGACCGCAGTCGCAGCGGCAGGAACCAAATACATCGCCAGTCAGACATTCGGAATGGACACGGCAGAGCAAGTCTTTCCCATCGCCAATATCGCCTTTCACGAGAGCAACATGGTGCTCGTTAGTGATATCATTCACATAACCCATGATTCGGAATTCACCGTAAGCAGTAGGGAGTTTTGCTTCAGCTTCTTTACGCACATGCTTGTCATGGCGGCGGCAATAATCCTGCAGATCCTTGATAGTGATAACGCTGATGTCCCATTCTTTTGCTTTTTTCAAAAGTTCAGTGGTTCGCATCATCGTACCGTCTTCTCGCATGATTTCACAGCAAAGGCCACATTCTTCCAAACCTGCTAGACGACAGAGATCTACGGTTGCTTCTGTATGTCCGTTTCGCTTCAGGACACCGCCTTTTTGGGCTACAAGAGGGAAAACATGACCGGGACGACGCAGGTCTTCCGGTTTTGTTTCAGGGTCTATGCACATACGGCAGGTATAGCCTCGTTCTTCTGCAGAAATGCCCGAGGTGGTCTGAATATGGTCGATGGACACAGTAAAGGCGGTACAGTGGTTGTCCGTATTGACCTTTACCATCTGTTCCAGTCCCAGTCTATCAGCCAATTCTGCGGACATAGGCGTACAAATGAGTCCTTTTCCTTCTTTTGCCATGAAATTAACATTTTCTGTTGTGGCAAAACGAGCGGCACAGACCAAATCCCCTTCGTTTTCTCTGTCAGGATCATCAATGACCATGATAAGATGTCCCTTTTTCAGCTCTTCCAGAGCATGTTCAATGGTGCTAAATGGATTGTGCATGGTAATAATCCTCCTTTGTTGTTTAAAATCCGTTTTCTTGTAAAAAAGACAAAGTTAGTCGGCTACATTTTTCTTCTTTTTGGGGGGCTGTGAAACGGCGAATATACTTGGCGATTATGTCTGTTTCCAGATTGACCAGATCCCCAATTTTCTTATCCAGTAGAATGGTTTTTGTTCCTGTGTGGGGAATGATGGATACAGTAAAGAATTCGCTGGAAACAGAAACCACTGTCAGGCTGACCCCGTCGATGGCAATGGAACCTTTTTCTACTACTTCATAGAGAAGGGCATGACCAGCAGAAAAGGTGAGCAGTACCGCATTTCCTTCCTGTTTTTTTTGGATGAGCCTGCCTGTGCCATCTACATGACCAGCAACAAGGTGACCGCCAAACCGACCATCTGCAGCCATGGCTCGTTCCAGATTGACAGAGGCGCCTTGATTTAATTTTCCTAAATTGCTGCGGCGTAGAGTTTCAGCCATTACATCGGCAGTGAAGCCGTCTTTTTGCAATGATGTTACCGTAAGGCAGACACCATTAACAGCTATGCTGTCTCCGATTTTTGTGCCGGACAAAACATCCGTACATCGGATGGCGATGTTGCCCCATTCTGTGCCTGAAACCACATGTTGTACAGTGCCGACTTCTTCGATTAATCCTGTGAACATGTTTCTCCTCCTTCCAGAACATCAAATTCCAGTAACAGGTCTTCGTTGAAATATTGTAAACTCGTTGGTTTTAGCCGAAAGGCTTCATTGGGGAATGATATGCCTGCACCGCCGACAGGGGTTTTTGCGTTTGTACCTCCAAAAATCTTGGGAGAAAGATAGACATAAACTTTTTGTACTAAATGTTCTTCCAGCAGACTGAAATGAATCTCGCCGCCGCCTTCGGCAAGAATGCTGCTGATTTCGGCTTCGGCAAGTTTTTGCATGAGTGCAGGAAGGAAAACGTGACCGTTTTTTTCTGGCATCTGCCAGAGTTGTAAACCGGCTTTTGCTAAGGCTGTGATTTTTTCAGCAGAAGCTTCTGTATAGGCAACGATAGTTTTAATTTCGGAAGCTGTTTTGCAGATTCTGCTTTCCAAAGGTAGACGCAGATGACTGTCGCAGATGATGCGGACTGGATTTCTGCCATCAGGGATGCGGCAGTTCAGCATGGGATCATCAGCGAGAACAGTGCCGATCCCCACCAGAATCCCCATATATTGATGACGGAGTTGGTGAACATGCTGACGGGATTTTTCACCGGTAATCCATTGAGAAGCTCCAGTGATAGTAGCTAATTTTCCATCAGCAGTTATGGCGTATTTGATTGCCACATAAGGCATCTTTTTTGTGATATAGTGAAAAAAGATGGGATTCAATGCATCGCATTCCTCTTGTAAGAATTCTTCGATGACTTCAACGCCATTTTGCCGAAGCAGGGCAGTGCCTTTTCCGCAGACCTTTGGATTTGGGTCATGGGAGCCGATAAAAACACGGCGTATTCTTTTTTCCAGTATGATATCTGTACAGGGGGATGTCCGTCCTTGGTGACAGCAGGGTTCAAGGGTGACGTAAAGATCAGCATTGGCTGGGTCTTCTGTGCAGTTGGCGAAAGCATTTCGTTCTGCATGGAGGTCTCCGCAGCAGATGTGGTAGCCTTCACCGATGATACGGCCATTTTTTACAATGACAGCACCTACCAGCGGATTAGGGTCAACGGCACCAATACCTAGTTTTGCCAGTTCGACAGCACGGCGCATATATATTTCGTTAGACATGGGAAATAAACAACTCCTTTCCCTCAGGGCGGAAAGGCATAAAAAGAGAAGGAAGTCTGTTTTCGTAAAAATGGGATAGCAAATAAAGCCTTATCTATATAGATATTGCCATAATAAAAAAGCCCATATTTGCTAAAACGGCAAATACAGGGCATAGAAAACAGACGAATAGACAGATATTAATGCGTAGCAAAAAAAGAGCATAAGATGCAATTTTTCTGTATGCAAAAAATACCGAAAGTCGGTTCGTTTTCTCTTCTTCCATCCAGACTATACTGTCGGTTTTGGAGTTACACCAAATCATGCTTTTGTAAGCTCGCGGACTTTACCGCCGATCGGGAATTTCACCCTGCCCTGAAGAGTTCGTTATTTTTTTTTACAAGCATAGTATAACAACATTTTCTGAAAATGCAAGTAAAAATAATATGAAAACAAGGGTATCATTTTTGTAAAAAAGGAATAAAACAGATAGCAAGTGACTGTGATATTTTTTAGTTGCTGAACAGTGGTTTAATATTTGTTCAATTTGTAAAAGCTCTGGTACTACTGATAGTTGTGGAAGATTTTATTTTTATATGTGTTTTTAGAGAGAGAGGGAATAAAAAAACAGCAGGGTGATTCCTGCTGCTTGGGGGTATTTTGCATTACATTCTGCGCATAAAGAAATAATGTTGTTGATCCAGATAGTCACCGGGCATAATCTGGGTACTTACCAAACCGCTTGAAGTGAACGAACTCCCTTTCCTGCAGGAAAAGAAGGGGTGACAAAATGGGAGAGTTATCAGTTAAATCGATTAG
>NZ_JAFUMA010000037.1 GCF_017483025.1 Anaerotignum sp.
ATCGGAAATGGCGCCGGGGTTATCCACTTCAATGGTAACGTATTTTACCAGTACATTACCATTCAGAATGGTATCCGCACCGCTGACCGCTGTTACCTTTCCCGCCAGTGTTTCAAAGGAGCCATACAGCGTTACTTCTGCTCTCTGGCCCACATAAAAACTACCGGCATCTGCAGAGGGGAAAGGCAGTTTGATGCTCATGGAAGAAGCATCTCTTACCACTGCAATGGTATCGCCTGCCTTTACTTCATCGCCTTTATCTACGGCAATTTCGACTACTGTGCCCTTTACAGGAGATTTCACGTTCAGGTCTGCCAGATTTTCCAGCTTTCTTTGATAACTCAGCTGAGATTCAGACAGGGATATCTGCGCCTGTTCGATGCTGTTTGCCGCATCGGAGCTATCGATCTCATAGAGGACTGCATCTTTCTCTACCTCATCTCCCACTTCAAAATTCGCAGACAATACATCTCCTTCCACCAATGTGGTGATGGTATAGGAATCGGCAGGCTCCAGGGTGCCGCTGCCGGAAATGCTTTCGGCAATATCCCTTCTCTGGGCTTCTTCTGTCAGATATTCCCCCTCCACTCTGGCATCTTTTCCGCCGCCGAAAATTTTCAGCAAAACCAGTACTGCGATTAGGATCACCAAAAGCAATATCTTCTTTTTCTTCGGCAGTTTTTTAAACTTCGTGATCATTCCCTTTCCTGTTTCCTTGATGCCGGAAAAACGGCTGCTTGTACCTTCCTCCTGCATCGGTGTGTTTTCCAAATTCATTTCATCATCCCTCTCTTTTTGAGTCATTCTTTTTTCGCATTCCAGTGTATGCCATCAGGATTAAAACTGGAGCGAACCACTCTAAAAATTCCATGAAAAAAGGCGGCGTTGTTTTAATGAAAAAGAAAGGAGATTCTAATGAAAGCCTAACCTCTATAAATCTTGCTTATTGTGTGAAGGCTGTTTATTTGGTAAAATAGTAATGTTAGGCAGGTGAAACTTATGAAAAACATCAAACTGGTAGCCTCCGATCTGGACGGAACGCTGCTGAATAAGAATAAAGAAATCACACCCCGTCTGTATGACGCTTTGGAAAAACTGGATAAACTGGGCGTATTATTTATTCCTGCCACAGGCAGAGCCTTTGATTCTCTGCCCCAGTGCGTAAAGGAACTGCCCTTTTTAAAATATGTCATCACCAGCAACGGCGCGTCTATTTATGATGCAGAAGAAAAACGAAATATAGTGGAAAATTTTCTGACCCCCGAAGCGGTGGATATCACACTGGAAGCCATTAAAGGCCTTCCCATCATCGTGGAATTTTTCCATAAAGGCACGGCCTATATCGCTAAGGAAGTCTTTGAAAACCTTTCTGCTTATCATCTGACAGACAGTCATATCCAATATATCCGCAGCACCCGCACCCCCATCGAGCATTTCTTTGAGAAACTGGAGCGGAACAAAACTGCTATGGAAAACATCAATCTGGTGTTCAGCGACATGGACCTGAGAAAACAAACTTGGGCACTGTTAGAAGAAAAAGGACACGCCTGTGTCACCTCTTCTTCCCCGAAAAATATCGAAGTCACTTCCAAAAATGCCACAAAGGCAAAAGCCCTGGAAAAACTTTGCGAATTGCTGGGGCTGGATAAGAACGATACCCTTGCCATGGGCGACAGCGACAACGACCTGCCCATGCTCCGTTTCGCTGGCATCGGCGTTGCCATGGCAAATGGCGAAGCCCATGTAAAAGCAGAAGCAGATATTGTTGCCGATGACTGCAACGATTTCGGCGCAGCAAAGATATTAGAACAGATCATCGAAAGTAAAAAGTAAGGAGAATCAACCGAATGAGTATTTTGAATGTAGTAAAACTGAGCCACGGCTTCGGCGACAGAGCCATTTTCACAGACGTTTCCTTCCGCCTGCTGAAGGGCGAACACGTTGGTTTCGTTGGCGCCAATGGCGAAGGCAAATCCACATTTATGAATATCATCACAGGCAGTCTGATGCCCGATGAAGGCAAGATTGAATGGAGCAAAAATGTACGCGTTGGCTACCTGGACCAGCATACTGTTCTGGAAAAAGGCCAGACCATCCGTGATGTGCTGCAGTCCGCTTTCGCCTATCTCTTCGAACTGGAAGCACAGATGAACGCATACTATGCGGAAATGGCAGAAGCAGACGAAGACCGTATGAATTTCCTGATGGAAGAAACAGGCAGCATCCAGGAAATGCTGGATCATCATGATTTCTATATCATTGATTCCAAGGTAGACGAAATCGGCCACGCCCTGGGGCTGGCAGATATCGGCATGGACAGAGATGTAACAGAACTTTCCGGCGGCCAGAGAACAAAAGTCCTGATGGGCAAGCTGCTGCTGGAAAAACCCGACATCCTCCTGCTGGACGAACCTACCAACTATCTGGATGAAAACCACATTGAATGGCTGAAACGCTATCTGATCGAATACGAAAATGCATTCATTCTGATTTCCCATGATATCCCCTTCCTGAACAGTGTAGTCAACCTTATTTATCATGTTGAAAATGCAGAACTGAACCGCTATGTAGGCAATTATGATAAATTCCTGGAAGTATATGAAATGAAGAAAGCCCAGCTGGAAGCGGCTTACCGTAAACAGCAGCAGGAAATCGAAGACCTGAAGGATTTTGTTGCCAGAAACAAAGCCCGCGTTGCCACAAGAAATATGGCAATGTCCCGTCAGAAAAAACTGGATAAGATGGATGTCATCGAACTGGCGAAGGAGAAACCCAAGCCCGAATTCAACTTCAAAGAAGCCCGCGCCTCCGGCAGATATATCTTCCAGACAGAAGACCTTGTCATCGGCTATGATAAACCCCTTTCCAAGCCTCTGACCCTTTCCATGGAACGCGGCCAGAAAATCGCACTGGTAGGCGCCAACGGTATCGGTAAAACAACATTGCTGAAGAGCATCATCGGCGAGATTCCTCCCCTCAGCGGCAAAACCACACTGGGCGATTACCTGTACACAGGCTATTTCGAACAGGAAAAGAAATACACTGAAAACGTGACCTGCATCGACGAAATCTGGAAGGAATTCCCCTCCTATACCCAGTATGAAGTCCGCTCCGCTCTGGCAAAATGCGGCCTGACAACAAAACACATTGAAAGCATGGTAAAAGTTCTGAGCGGCGGCGAACAGGCAAAAGTACGTCTGTGCAAGCTCATCAATAACGAAACAAACGTATTGCTGCTGGACGAACCTACCAACCATCTGGACGTAGATGCAAAGGAAGAATTGAAACGCGCCCTGAAAGCATATAAAGGCAGCATCCTGCTGATCTGCCACGAACCCGAATTCTATCGTGACGTAGTAACAGAAGTATGGAACTGCGAAGACTGGACAACGGTACAGCTGTAATTGTATAAAAATAAGGCTATCAAAATTCGATAGCCTTATTTTTTTATTTCTTTTTTTCCTGCTGCAGCAGTTCTTCCACTTCCTCCATAGGAATCACCAGATATTCCGCATTACCCAACAGGTCTCTGTGTCCATAATCCAAGAGGATGGCTTTGGGTTCTTCGTCTCCGAAAACATCCAGATAGGTATGCTTGATAAGGACTTTCTTTTCCGCATCGGCATAGGAAGGGATATATTTCTGCACCAGTTTCGCCGTGATGCGTTCATATTCCTGCCCATTGCCGCCAACTTTCAGCCATACAGGCAATTTCTTGGGCTTTTCATGAAGGGCAATGTCGAATTTCATGGCCCACTGGAATCTGCTCAAATCAACCTTTTCATTTTTCTGCACAAAACTCCACAGAACATCACACAGACCAATTTTGGAAAGGGATTTATACTGAGAGCCTTCCGCCAGCCAGAACTGAGACAATTCCTCGAAGAAGGCAAAGGGATTTTCGTACAAAGGCACCAGATAATCCAGTGTATGCAAAAATTTTCCGCTGTTGTAGTATGTTTCTACCATTTCTTCGATATATTTCAATCGCAACGTATCCTCATAAGGCAGCATATGGGTCGTCAGCACCTCATAGGGCGCTTTATCGTGATATACAATATCAAACTCCTTCTGTTTCTGATGCAGCATGGAACCTTTCAAAACCTTCAAAAAGCCCAGCTGCAGCTGTTCCGGATCCAAATTATATACATCATTGAAGGAACGACCGAAGGACTCATAATCCTCATGGGGAAGACCTGCGATAAGGTCTAAGTGCTGATGGATATTCCCGCCGGCCTTGATCTGTTTTACAATGCCGGAAAGCTTCTCAAAATCCACATTTCGATTGATGGCCTGAATGGTGTGAGGATTGGTGGACTGGACACCGATCTCAAACTGAAACAACCCTTTTCGTACTGTTTTCAGGAAATCGATGGTCTCCTGATCAATAAGGTCAGCTGTCATTTCAAAATGGAAATTCGTCACACCGTTATCATGTTCATGGAGATATTTCCAGATCGCCATGGCATGACTTTTTTTGCAGTTGAAGGTACGGTCGATGAATTTGACCTGATTTACGTTCGCATCCAGAAACCTCTGCAAGTCGGGCAGAACCTTTTCCAAAGGAACGAAGCGCACCCCCTGCTCCACAGAAGAGAGGCAATAGCCACACTGATAGGGGCAGCCGCGGGAAGATTCATAATAAATGATCTGATTTTCCACATCCTTGAAATCCGCATCATAGGGAAAAGGCAACAACGCCAAGTCAAGAGGTGCTTCCGCTATGTTTGAGATAATTTTTCCATCCTTACGGAAGGTCAGACTGCCGATTTCTTCCAAAGAAGGCGTTCCATGATCGAAATAGTCCAGCAGCTTACTGAATACGATTTCCCCTTCCCCGCGCATCACAAGGTCTACAGAAGGATTTTCCTGCAGGAAGGTTTCGCTTTCGTAGCTGACCTCCGGCCCACCAAAACCAAGAATACAATTGGGCAATATCTTTTTCAGAACTACGCAAAGCTCCCTCAGCATCTCTACATTCCAGATGTATGCAGAAAATAAAATCACATCGGGCTGCAGGCGAAAGAGTTCCTCTGCAATAAAATCCAGACGCTGATTGATAGTGAATTCTCTGGTTAAGACATTATGTTTTTTATTGTTATCCTGAAAGCGGCTCAGATAGCGCAACGCCAGATTGGAATGGATATATTTCGCATTCAGCGCTGCAAGAACAACTTTTTTCATTTTCATTCCTCACTTTTTCAAATCCCGAAAGGCGCAAGGCTCCGTTCCAGAATACCATTGATATAAGCAATGCAGATACCATAATTGGTCATGGGTACCCCCTGATCCTCTGCGCACTTCAGGCGATATTTCATTTCTCTTTCATTGAGCATACAGCCACCACAATGGACGATCAGCGCATAAGGAGACAAGTCCAGAGGAAATTCTGTTCCGCTGGTGAATTGGAAGTTCAGCTCTTTTCCTGTATGTTCTTTGATCCATCGGGGTAATTTTACAGTACCAATATCCTCACACTGGCGATGGTGGGTACAGCCTTCGGAAATCAGAACGGTATCTCCATCCTTTAAGTTCTCTAATGCTCTAGCGCCTTTCACATTAGGCACCAGATCACCTTTGTATCTCGCCATCAGGATAGAAAAAGAAGTCAGTTGGATATCCGCAGGCACTTCTTTGGAGACCCTCCCGAAAATCTGGCTGTCTGTGATGACCAGTTTCGGACGTTTTCCAAGGGAAGCCAGTGTTTCTTTCAATTCATGATCTCTGGTAACAATGGAAACAGCCCCCGCTTCCAATATATCACGGATGGTCTGCTGCTGGGGCAGGATCAGTCTGCCCTTAGGCGCCGCAGAATCGATAGGAACAACTAAAACTGCGAAATCGTTGGGTTCTAATAAATCACCCACGATTTTCCGTGTCATATCTTCACTGGGAACCAGCGCCGCAATGCGCTCTTTCAGTTCATAGATATTCCGCCCTGTTTTTGCGCTGACGGAAATGGTGTTTTCCCCTTCCTCAGCAACTTTCAGATCAGATTTGTTTTTTACGATAATATAAGGTATGTTTTTCGCACGGATACGTTCCAGAATGGCTTCATCTTCCGCAGTCATGCCGACAAAACCATCGATGACAACAACAGCGATATCTGTTTTGTTCAGCACCTGATAAGCCTTCTGCACACGAAGCTTGCCCAGTTCACCCTCATCATCCAGACCAGGGGTATCGATGATGACAACTGGTCCCAAAGGCAGCAATTCCATGGCTTTCAGAACAGGGTCGGTGGTCGTTCCCGCAATATCGGAAACAATCGCAAGGTCCTGCCCTGTCATGGCATTGATGATGCTGGATTTCCCCGCATTTCTCTTGCCGAAAATCCCAATATGAATGCGTTCCGCCATAGGCGTATTGTTCAATCCCATAAGTTCCTCCTATTCCACCAGAGAATCCCCACGGGCAGATACAACCCGATAACCGATCTCTTCCATTTCAGCTTTAAGCAGTGCCAGCCCTTCGGCAGCTTCATCGCCCATGCAGCGTTTATTATCATACAAACTGTAGTATTTTCGATTTTCCTGGGGAGAAAGATTTGGCATGACTACGTTTGCTCCCGCGAGGATACCCATTTTTCGCCCATCGGGATGGATGGTACTCAATGCCGTTGTGGCAGGCATCAGCACCTTCGGCAACATCAGCCGCATCGCTCCCAATAAAAACAAGGTCAATTCCAAAGTACCTGCCGTTTCCTTTGCAAGGGTGTATCCTTATGAGGAATAAAAGGTCCAATGCCCACCATATGAGGGTTCAATT
The DNA here is from genome assembly GCF_017483025.1 of Anaerotignum sp. Lineage (GTDB taxonomy): Bacteria > Bacillota > Clostridia > Lachnospirales > Anaerotignaceae > Anaerotignum_A. The sequence continues at coordinate 6,769 of NZ_JAFUMA010000037.1, forward strand.
CCTTCAGGAATAATAAGTCCTCCGCCAATTGCTCCGCCCCCTGTCCGGGAGAACCAACCATAATGCCGCTGCCCACCTGATAGCCAATTTCACGCAGGTTCCAAAGGCAGTTTTTCCGATGGGCAAGGCTCAGCTCTTCAGGATGAAGATAACGATAATGGGCGTCATTGGCTGTTTCATGGCGCAGCAGGAAACGATTGGCTCCTGCGTTGAAATACGCCTGATATTCTTTCTTTTCTCTTTCCCCAATGGAAAGAGTGATGGCACATTCAGGAAATTCTGCTTTCATTTTTTCCAGCAAAGCCACCATTTTTTCCTCTGTGAACCAGCCGTCTTCCCCGCCCTGTAAAACAAAGGTGCGGAAGCCCAGACGATAGCCATTTCGGCAGCAATCCAGGATTTCTTCTTCCGTCAGTCTATAGCGGAAAAGATTCTCATTGCTTCTGCGAATACCACAATAATAGCAGTTATTTTTGCAGTGATTGGTAAACTCAATAAGACCACGGATATAAACATCCTTCCCGTAGTGCTGCTGTCGTATTTCTCTTGCCCGTTCAAAAAGGATTTCTGCGATTTCCGGTGTTCTGCCTTCAATCAGATATACCCACTCCTCTTTCGTCAGGTTCTGTTCTTTCTCCAGTTTTTCGATCAGATTTTTCATAGGCATTTCTCAAACATTCTTCGCATAAATCGTTTTTGTACTGACACCGGGCAGCATACCCAGTTTTCCGGAAAGAGCGCTGATAGCATCATTAGGCGCATCCATCGCCACGCTGATAATGGAAATTTCTTTTTCCCGATAAGGAAGACCCATTCGTCCGATGATATATTCACTGTATTCACTCAGTAAGGTATTCATCTGCCCCACTGCTTCATGGCTGGTCAAAATGATACCAATAAGAGCGATCCTTGTTTCCTTTTCTGCCATAGTCATTCCTCCTAAAAAAATCTGCACCCAAAAGGCGCAGACAAATAAAAGGGATTCCCCCGTTTTTTCATATAGTCTATTCGCCTTTTCACTCAGGTTTTGCCCTTTGTGATCAGTTCAATATTTGGATAAGTATACCACAAAAGAAATATAAAGAAAAGACCGACTCTTGAGTCAGTCTTTTCTATCATATCATTTCATAAAATTCATCAGCATCTGTGCCGCATGAGCTCTTGTTGCATTGCCCTTTGCATTTAAAGTACCATTGCCATTACCGCTCATGACGCCTTCACCAACAGCCCAGTTCATAGCCTGTACCGCGTATTCAGAAATCTGCGCCGCATCTGTGAACTGACCCAGGTTTTCTTCCAATGTTGCCATATCCATGCCTTTAAACTGTGCATAGCGATACAGCATAGAAGCCAGCTGTTCTCTTGTGATGTTATTCATAGGAGCTGTACCATCGGAAATACCATTTTTCATGGTCCATTCTCTGCCCGCTGTATACCATGTGTCACCTTTGGATGTATCAACACCATCCATACGAGCCAGAATCGTCCACATCATAGCACGGGTTGTTGTCATGTATGCGCCAAATTCGTCAACTTCAACACCCCCCATGATACCTTCATCGTATACATAGGAAACTGCCTTTGCATACCAGTCGGATGCTTTTACATCTTCAAATCTTTCTACCGCATCAGAAGAAAACGTGGATTCTTTTTCTTCAGATTCCGTTGTATCTTTTGTTTCCTCTGTTGTTTCTTCTGTATCTTCTACAGTTTCATCAATGTCCTTTTTGGAAGAAGAACTGCTGGAGCTGGAAGAAGAACCACCACTGGAACCAGATTTCGTTGTAACTTCCATATCCACATAATCACTATAACCAACTGCATTTACTGCATAAACTTCTACTGTGTATGTTGTTCTGCTTTCCAGACCGTCAAAAGTAACTGTGCCCGCTTCTGCCAGTTCTTTTTCTTCCAACAGTTTTCCATCCTGATACAATGCCACCATGTATTTTTCGATTGCAGGCATATTCATTGTTTCTTCTACTTCTTTCACATTTACAGAAACTGTTGTTTTTGTTGCGGATGTAGAGAATTCAGGTTCTTCAGGCACCAGAAGTCTTGCAAACAGGAAGCCATATGTATTGCAGTCATCATCTTTCGCGCCCATTGTCAGGTTTACCGTGTTGATAGGTCTTGTCTTTGCTGTTGCAGCATCGATCACCAGAGTCTGGCCTGTGGAATATGTGAATTTGGATGCGTTATTGAACCAGCCCCATTTCAGTTCATATTCTGTGTCATCACCCTCTGCTCTATGATGGACGGGAGTTACCTCATAGGAACCATCTTCATTCACTTTCAGCTGCAGTTCCAGTTCCCCCTGCAGACGGGTTTTGCCTGTTGCCGCCAGATATGCATCTAACAATGTGTTATAACCTTCTTCATAATAATCAGGCTCATGTTCTTCATCATCTGTATATGCCTTGATAGACGCTTCATAAGCTGCTTTCAGGGATTTACCGGGTTCTGTTGTCGTATCATAGCCATCTGCAGCCAGATAATCGCCGACATCACCAATCAGGACACCCCATTTCATTGCAGCAGAGGTTGCAGACGCTTCTTCATCTGTATGCAGCGCATATTCATAAAAGCTTTTTGATGCCGCAAAGTCTTTGAAATATGCTTTTGTAACAGTAACATTCAACTGATTTACGATATCGGAAACCTTGTTGCCCAGGGCATTAGACAGGTTTGCCATCAATACATAACGTTTGCTGCTTTCTACATCCATATATGCTTCTTCTTCAGACACAGCCAGATTCGCATATTTGGACCAGCCTGCCATATAGCCCAGATTCTGGCCCATATTTTCTTTTGTGATATCGATAAATGTAATATCTTCATCGGCCAGCAGTTCACGCAGCATTCTGCCATGATATGTGCTATTGCCCAGATTGTACAGGAATACGATAGGTTCCAGCATTTCTTCGCTGTCTTCCAGGATATTTACACTGGTGCAGTCTGCATAACCTTTGATTTCTGCTCCCTTTGTATTTGTCCATGTGCCTTCATTGTTGATAACCTGAACAACCACATAAGCTTTTCTGTCAGAAACCAACGCTTTTTCGATCATATCCTTTGTGAAGGGAATTGTGAGTGTATCAAACAGGTAATAAATATTATCCTGATAATCTTCCTGCAATTCATAAGTCTGTTTCAACAGTGTTGTGGTCGTATATGTTTTTTCACCCAGAACATAATATTTATTGTCTTTATGTGTACGAATCTGTACAGAGAATGTCAAATCTTCATCTTTATATTCATCAAAGAATCTCTTGTCCAGAGCCAGCTGCACCAGTGCGGATGTATCAGATTCATACAGGTGTGCAAATTTACTGAAAACTCCCATTGTCAAAGAATTGCTGGTTGTACCGGGTTCATAAATATAGTTTCCGCTCATTGTTACCTGCAGTGCATCATCAGGCTGGAAGGATGCACCTACACAAACATCACCTTTGGGCATTGTGAAGTAATATGTGCCGTCAGAGTTCTTTTTCATTGCCTCCACAGAGCCTGTTGTTTCTGTGCCATCTTCATTTACTGTAACTATCCAGAAACCCATACCAATCAGGTCATAACCTTCTTCCGCTGTAGGTCTTACGATTACTTCATCGCCAGCTTTGAGGGCTGCAATATCATTTAGGATCTCTACGCTGCCACCCACGATGTTCTCTCTTACAGAAAGTCCTACTTCGTAAACAGTTACTTCTTTTGTTGCTGTAAATGCATCGTCTTCTTTGGATGTAGCTGTAATCTTCAGCACTGTACCAGGTGTTTCATCAGCAGCTACTGCCAGCAGACCATTTTCATCGATCGTTGTGCCTGCAACACCGCCTTCTACTTTCCAGCTTACATCTTCATGAATACCTGCTGTGCCTTTTACTTCTGCTTCCAGCTGCATTTTATTGCCAATAGTAGCAGTGTCTGCTTCCGTTGTGATGCTCACAGATTTCACTTCAGGCAGCTGGCTCCATTTTTCCGCACGGTGCATACCAAGGATTACGTTATATTTCGCAATGTCAGTTGCATCAGCGTCCGTCATAGTCACATACCAGTATTTATCCACCATATCGCTGACTTTTTTGTTAGATTCATTATAAGTAATGCCGTTGGCAAGCTGGCCATTTGCAAGAATCTTACTCAGATCACTGCCAAACTGGAAATGGTAATGCTTTGCGATAGGCGTTTCTACTTCCCCTTCCATGTCAGGCACCATTGTTACCAGATATTTATATTCTGCATTGATATCTTCATCATCTGCTGTGAAAACATACATTGTCGCACCTTCCAGGCCATTCAGGATTTTACCTGTCATGGTATAGGAAGAAGAAGCTAGTGTTTTGCCTTCTGCATCCTTCCAGGAAAGAATGTAGCCGCTGCCATCTTCTTTTACAACGATTTCGGATACGCCATTTGTATATGTCATATCATACCAGTATTCTTTCAGGGCATTAACATCGGGATACTGTGCCTTGATTGTTTCTTCCATGAATGTGCCTGCAAAAGCACCGATATATGCAGGATATGCCAGTTCCCAGGCTCTTTCCAGATAAGGGTATTTTTCTTGCAGATCTTCATCAGGGTAGATATAATCCTGCCATGTTTCCCAGTTGCCGACCCAGTTTTTCAGCGTTGTATCACCAACAAGTTTTGTTTCTTCGCCAATTGTAACCTGATACGCATCATTTTCACCATTGACAAAAATTGTTGTATCAGTCAAATCCAAATCCCCAAAACCAATTTCTTCTTCAAATCCAACTGTTTTGCCATCCACAATAATAGAAAATGTTTCTTCTTCTCCCTCTTCTTCAGAGACAGCAGACACACCATTTTCTTCACTGGACTCAGGTACACCGCCCCCCAGAATTGCGGAGTTTTCTTCACTTTCGGATCCTTCTTCATCTTCGGATCCTTCTTCGCCTTCAGATCCTTCTTCGCCTTCAGATCCTTCTTCACCTTCGGATCCTTCTTCGCCTTCGGATCCTTCTTCGCCTTCGGATCCTTCTTCGCCTTCAGATCCTTCTTCGCCTTCAGATACCTCGCTATTCACTCCTGTATCTACGCCGTCTTCTGCAAATACCCCAACAGGAACAGAAGAGAATGCCACGGACACAGACAGCAGACCTGCCAAAAACTTACCTTTTTGCATAAATAAAGTCCTCCATAAAAACATATATTTTTGTTAGTTCAAACTAACTATCGATTTTAAAATTAGACCAGCTTCCACTGATCTCTTTTTCGGGTTAGCCCAGACTAACCACAAAGGATATTAACACTATCTTAACTATTTTGCAATTTTATTTTTTCTCAATAAGTTTCATTAAATGAGAAAATGAGAAAATAATTACATTAAAAAAGAGGATTTATCCTTAACGAAAAATCCTCTCATTTATCTTTATTCAGCCATCAGCCCTTCTTTTTATGCACGTTTCTGATGGTTTTCTTTTTGCCCGTATTGGCCTTCTGGCCGCCTTTTCCCTGACCTTTGCCGCCCTTTTCGCTGGACTTGCCGCCTTTATACTGGAAATCCCGTTTCATCTGTCTGGGACGGATGAGACAATTCTTATCAAAGCCAATCAGGTCTTCCCTATGAGCCTTTTTCAGGGCTTCATAGACCAGATCATAGTTCTGAGGCAATCTGTACTGCATCAGGGCGCGCTGCATCGCCTTTTCATGGGGAGATTTTGGCACATAGACCTTTTCGCCTGTTCTAGGGTCTTTTTCTGTGTAGTACATCGCTGTAGAAAGGGTGCCGGGTGTGGGATAGAAATCCTGCACCTGTTCAGGCATATGATGGATATCACGAAGATATTCCGCCAGTTCGATGGCCGCATCCAAGTCACTGCCGGGATGGCTGCTCATCAGATAAGGCACCAGATACTGTTCCATGCCAAGGCGTTTATTGATATCATAATATTTCTTTACAAATCTCTGATATACATCGCCGGCAGGCTTGCCCATCTTCATCAGAACCTTTTCAGAAACATGTTCAGGAGCAACCTTCAGCTGCCCGCTGACATGATATTTACACAATTCGTTGAAGAATGTTTCATCCTTATCATAAATCAGATAATCATATCTGATACCGGAACGAATGAATACTTTCTTGATTCTGGGAATTTCACGGATCTTTCTCAGCAAACGCACATAATCCAGATGATCCACCTCCAGATTTGGACATTTTGTGGGCCACAGGCACTGTCTGTCTTTACATGCGCCATGCTCCAGCTGTTTTTTGCAGGCAGGACCACGGAAGTTGGCCGTAGGGCCACCTACGTCGTGAATATAGCCTTTGAAATCAGGGTCCCATGTAATTTTTTCTGCTTCTGCGATGAGGGAGTTGTGGCTTCTTGCCGTTACCACCCTACCCTGATGGAAGGCCAGTGCGCAGAAATTGCAGTTACCGAAACAGCCACGATTACTTACCAGAGAGAATTTTACTTCCTCAATGGCAGGCACGCCGCCCTTTTCAATATACATTGGATGATAGTTTCTCTCGAAATTCAGGGCATATACCTTGTCCAGCTCAGAGGTTCTCAGAGGAGGAGAAGGAGGATTCTGCACCACGATCCATTCGTCGTATTCTTCCACCAGTGTCTGCCCTGTCACCGCATCTGTATTCTGATACTGGATGAGGAAGCTGTCTGCATATTTGTCCTTGTCTTTTAGAACTTCCTTATATTTTGGAAGCATGATATAGTCATAGGCTCTGGAAATATCCTTTGTTTTATAAACGGAACCTCTCAGAAAAGTCAGCTCGTTGATAGGGATACCGCTATTCAGAGCATCTGCCATTTCCACGATCTGATGTTCACCCATACCATAGAGTAAAAGGTCAGCACCGCTGTCCAACAGGATAGAACGGCGCACTTTATTATCCCAATAATCATAATGGCTCAGACGTCTCAGGCTGGCTTCCACGCCACCGATGATAATAGGTGTTTTCTTATAAACTTCTCTCAGTTTATTACAATAAACAATGGTCGCTCTGTCGGGGCGTTTGCCCATTTCGCCGCCAGGGGTGTAATAGTCTTTTTTACGTCTCTTTTTGGCAACGGTATAATGGTTTACCATGGAGTCGATATTCCCTGCGCTGACCAGAAAACCCAGTCTGGGTTCGCCAAAACGTGTGAAATCCTCTGTACTCTTCCAATCGGGCTGTGCCACAAAGCAAACCTTATAACCATGGCTTTCCAGCACACGGCAAATGATAGCCGCGCCAAAGGAGGGATGATCCACATAGGCATCCCCGCAAATATAGACAAAATCAGGCTGTTCCCAGCCTCTTTCCAGCATTTCTTCTCTTGTCACAGGCAAAAATGCCATAGGTACTCCTCCTTACAATTTTATTATAACGATATCAAATCGTGCTTCTCCATTTTATCTTATTTAGTATATCAAATTTATTCTATGAATACAAACAATAAAAAGATCTGTTCTTCTTTTGGATAAAAAAATAGAACCGCATTTGCGATTCTATTTTTTTACTGGATTCTGGCGACCATCTACTCTCCCAGGCAGCTGCCCACCAAGTACCATCGACCGCTTGGGTCTTAACCGTCGTGTTCGGAATGGGAACGGGTGTGTCCCCCAAGCGCATCATCACCAGAAATCTTTTATTAAGTTG
>NZ_JAFUMA010000038.1 GCF_017483025.1 Anaerotignum sp.
CTGCCAATCGGCAGCGACAGTTATTTATTATACACGCATGTCGAAAAAAGTCAATACCTTTTTTTCAACTTTTTCATTTTTTCTGAAGTCTTTGATTTTATAAAGAAAAACGGTCTTTTCCCGAACCATTTTCCAAGAAAAAACCGTTTTCCTTCCTTATAATGTGCCCATAGATGTGTGCACTTTAGTTACATTTGTTTGTCTTGCTGTTCTTATCGTTTTTGTTTGTCTTATCGTTTTTGCCTGTGTCGATGCTGTATTCCTGCGCAAATTCTGTTCTGTTCATGCCCTTCTGGTTGTTCTTTTCTGCTTTGTTGTTTGCTTTGTTGTTATTCTTATCCATCTCTATGACCTCCTGTGTTTTTCCTTTGCTTTATCAGCGAGTTTTTCTCGCAGTCATAGTATGGCTCGTCTTTTTTCTTTTATGCACCCTTTCGCTTTGCCGCCAGATATCTTTTTTTATATTTTACTGCGGCATAGCGCATGATTTTTTGATACACCACTGGATTTGACATGCCACCCGCAGCACCCACAACAGGCAGACCCTGAATAAACTTCGCCGCCAGCATCGCATCAGAAAGAGCAGAAGCAGCTCGTTTTACTTCATCTTCAAATGTAAACACCTCTTTTGCTTCCGCAAGGCCTATCCATGCATCCACCAGTTGATCTGCCAATCTCTTTTCCTCTCCATTCGCTAACCCCGCTGCAATGATCCTTAAAATGAGAATCTGTTCTTCCTTCTTATTGTAATCATAGCCATATCTTGCTGCCGTTTCATAAAGACCTTTCAGCAGCATCCCGAGGAAAACAGGAATATCCGGGATGCCAACTCCCAGCAGCCCTAAGCCAATACCTTCTGCTGTCGTCACGGCAGAATTAAGCAGTCTGCTTTTCTTTCCGACTGCTTCCAGCTTTTTCAGTGACCGTTTCGTCGGCTTTTTTGGATCTATATTAAAAAAGTGGACACGAAATATAACTATACGTTACAATAAAGTAGACACCAAAAGGAGGTATCCTCATGTCCACAAACAAAAGTTACACAAGGTATGATGAAGAATTCAAAAGAACTCTTGTCAACCTGTATCAATCCGGCGGCAAGACACAGACTGCACTTTGCAAAGAATACGGAGTATCTCAGACCGCTCTTACTCGTTGGATTAAACAATACTCAACCGTTAAGACGGATGATGGCGAAATTCTCACTGCTAAGCAAGTCAAAGAATTACAGAAACGCAACGCTCAGCTCGAAGAGGAGCTCATGATATTAAAAAAAGCGATTGCCATCTTCACGCCACACTCGAACAACGATTAGATGCGATTCATAAGCTTCGTTTTCAGCATGACATCAAAACTCTCTGCCGTGTTTTAAGTGTTAACAGAAGCACCTATTACAAGCATTTTTGTTCTGAACCTGCTGACCGCACCAAAGAAAATCAGGAAATCTGTAAGATGATTCTTCAGATCTATGCTGATTGCAACAAAAGACTTGGTGCTTACAAGATCACATATGTTCTTCAGCGTGATTATGGCATGTTGATCAGCGTCGGCAGAGTGTACCGCCTGATGAAAAGCCTTAATCTCCCCAAGATGTCCACAGAAAAACCCTTTCGCAATTACAAGCACCGCGATAATGGTGAATATACCAACCACCTTCAACAAGAGTTCACACAGAAATCTCCAAATCTGGTTTGGGCCAGTGACTTCACCTATATTAAAGTTGCCGGCAAATGGTACTATCTTTGTATCGTTATGGATCTATTTTCTCGCAAAGTCATTTCCTGGTCTCTATCCGGTAAACCCGATGTCGATCTAGTTATGACCACCTTTAAAAAAGCTTATGATAAACGGAACCAACCAGCCGGTCTCATGTTCCATTCTGATCGAGGATCTCAATACACTGCTTTTGCATTTCGGCAGTTATTAGATTCTCTTAATGTCGTGCAATCATTTTCAAAGAAGGGATATCCTTTCGATAACGCCTGCTGCGAGTCCTTCTTCAAATATCTCAAAAAGGAAGAGGTAAATCGGAAGACCTACCATTCTTTGCAAGAATTAAAGCTTTCCATCTTTGAATACATCGAAGGATTTTACAACTCCAAAAGACCACATGGATCAATTGGAATGATGACTCCCAACGAAAAGGAAGAAATGTACTGGGGACAAGTCTAATCAGCTGTCCTCAAAACTTTTTATTTATAAAACGTGTCCACTTACTTGACTACAGTGCATTCCTCCGATTGCAATTGATCTTTTTCCTCACGAAGCTTGTCCAGCTGCAGATCCAATTCACTTTTTTCCTGTATAAAAAAAGCAGGATCAAGATATCCGTCCACGATCATTTGGGATAGGATCTGATTCTGCTTTTCCAGTTGTTCTATCTGTTCTGTTATGCTATTTAGTTTTTCATCACAACGACAGGACAAGGTATCTTCTGCCTGCTCCAGCCTTTCCACGATATGCTCCAACACACCGCTGTTATATTTTAGTTTATTACACATGTCGACAAATGCATTCTTGATATGCTTTTCTTTGATCCTGCCACCGAAAGGTTGGCTGCATCCGCTCTTTTCAATGTGGTTCACGCAAATCCATTGCACTTCTTTTGCATAACTTACCCTACGGCGGAAAACACCATCACACCTACCACATTCAATTTTTCCTGAAAATCCATATCTGTTCAGCTTTTCCTGAGACATATTTTGATTTCTATAACCCATGATTCGCTGTGTTGCTTGGAATTCTTCTGCCGTTACAATAGGCTTATGACTGTTTTCAACAAGATACTGAGTCACTTCTCCATGATTCCACTTCTGTTTTCTTTCTGGGAATTCTGTTCGATAAGTTTTCTGATAGAGAAGTTCTCCTTTATAAAGGGGATTTTTCAAAATATATCCAATACCGCCTACTTTAAATGGTTCACCATTTCTGCCACAGTATCCCTTTTCATTCATTTCCTCGGCAATGGTACTCATGCCTTTTCCTTCCAGATAACTTTCAAATATAAGCCGTACCACCTTCGCTTCTTCTGGCTGGATCGTTAATTCTCCAGTTTCATCATATCTATACCCCAGTCCAGTAAACTGCTTAAAGATACCATTCTGGAAACGATATTGTACTGCCCATTGTGCATTCGTTGATACTGCCTCAGCTTCAGCCTGAGCAATGGAACTCAGAATCGACAGCATCAGTTCTCCCTGCATCGTCATGGTATCAATATTTTCTTTCTCAAAATATACTGCAACACCCAGTAATTTCAGTTTTCTAATATTAGAAATACAATCCACAGTGTTTCTGGCAAATCTGGAAATGGATTTTGTAATGATTTTATCAATCTTACCTTTTTCACAATCTTCCAGCATCTTCAGAAAACCCGTTCTTTTTTCCGTCTTGGCACCGCTGATGCCTTTATCAGCATAGACCTGAACCAACTTCCAGTCAGATTTTCTTGAAATCAGATCCTGATAATATCGAACCTGCACTTCATAGGATAGTTCCTGATGATGCATATTTGTACTAACTCTGCAGTATGCGGCTACACGGATCGGCTCATCCTTTTGTCTGCTTCTCGCCTTTACAGGCATAATTTCCGTTACTCGTTTCGTCATAAAATTCCTCCTTTCCTTGTTTTCAGCCAAACAATACTGCAAAGTTTCTTACACATCCATAGGTGAATCAGATAGTTCTTTCAAGATCGGCGGAAAAGCAGCCGCATTTAATTCATCGATCAAAATAAACTGTTCCTCTGTAATCAATCCCTCCAGAAGCAATCTCTCCAAAATAATAACTGACTTTCGATAGCAAATTTCATTCTGCACCTGTGTCATTGTCATATCTATCCCCCTGTCCGTTTTATAGTTTTCCTTTTTCATCTTTAGAAAATAAAACAGGAAAACCATAAATGAGCATGCCAAAAACGGCATGCTCATAGGTTTCTCTGATTCAAATTTGCCGTATTTGACACTACTTCCCCAGCAAAGGGCAGCAATACAAACAGCGCTGGCTGCACTCATAGGCATCTCACCTCCCCCATTGAAACGGGCCGCCGTCCTTGCGATGTCTGGGACTCGACGGAAGTATCATTATCCTTCTATTCAGGTCATCGCAATTTATCCTTGCCAAAGATAAATAGCCAACAAAAAAATCGCTCCGATCTATTTCACTCACTGCCGGGCTGTTTTTCTATTGATTGATCCCCCACTGCAAAATATCCTCATGGCGCATTGTCTGGCTCTGCTTTTCCATCACTGGCTGAACAGAGAATGTATTCATATTGCTGGATATGAAATTTACAAAGAACATTGGGGCAAAGAATAACCCCCTCATCCTTTAAGGAAAAAACAAGGGGGTTTTATAACTGCTTGTCTAAAAAATTTTTAAATACTTTTATTCGATACTGTCTCTAAGGACTTTCAAGATTTTTCGTTTCGCCTTGTTCACAGCCGCCTGGGAGATCCCCAGCATCAATGCAATCTCACGTTCTTTATATCCCAACAGATAAAGTCTCACGATATAACGCTTATCCATTTCCCGAATAATTTGAACAATCTTCTCATAATCTATATGAGAGATTGCTTCCTCATCTGTTCTGAAATTGATGTCCTCGATCAAATCTTTACCACGGTAGGACTCTGTATCAAATCCGTCATAACTGATGACATTATTATATTTAAGTTTCTTTTTCTGCTTGTTTTCATCTTCCTTGCCATCGTAAAACGCATAATAAATATGTCGTTCCACCTCAACAAGGCCATATTGTGTTTTGATATAATATTTTCTTTCCGTATGATTCATATGTAATTCCTCCAATTCCAATTCAAAAATGAGCAAATTCAAATCGGAGGAACCGGCGGTGACCTGCAGCCACCTCTATATAAAAAAATGCACACCAAAAAAACAGATGTGCATGCAAAAAACAGGTAAACTTTATTATTATTTCTTAAATTGACATTTTTTAGCGGACTTTGTAGGAAGTTGTTGTAAATTGTCGAAAAGAAAAAGGGTATAAATCCCTCACGGAATCCATACCCTTTTGAACGGTTTTCTAATAATTTATTATCACTATTTTGATTTTCTGCAGTTCTTTTCAAGTTTGTCCTCTATTCGCTTGAAAAGGCTTTTCTATAAATACATCCATGAGTGCAGGCCATACTTTCCTCTCACTATAGGCTTTTTAGAACCACGCATCTAACACTTGTTTTTCTACATGCAAAAAGGTCTGACATCCATCAGGAAGATGTCAGACCCTAAATAAAATGGAAGTTAAGACAATTTGAACGCTTGTCTTTCGACCTGTCTAAAGTACAATTAATTTCAGATAATTATCAAATTTATTTAAGATCTTTGTCTTTAACAAGTCTGATAACCATCATAACCATCAGAATAATACCTACATAAGAACAAATAGGGAAAATAGTATTTACCAGCTGGTTCAGAGGGATCATAGAACCAACTACAATACCAAATACTGCCATAGCAACTACAACGATGCGCTGACGTGTAGAACCATCGGCACCACCAAATCTTCTACCCATGATCCACAGGTACCCAACGATCGTTGTGAAAATACCGGTACAAACGCAGATTGTATAGGGCAGAGCCAAGTAAGGCATAGAGTTTTCAATTGCAGACAGCATGGGAATCATTGGACCGAATTCTGCAACATAATCCAAGTTCAGCAGAACTGTTAACAGACAACAATAAACACCCGCTACAAACAGGATAGCTGCTACGATACCAGCTGCTACACATTCTTTTTTGCTGTTCAGACGAGGACCAACACCAACGTTATAAGACATAACGAGGGCAAAACCCATAGTAACATAACCAATCGCGCACAGCACAGGGTTAGTAGAACCAAACATAGTTACCTGAAGGAAAGTACCCTGTTCTACATATTCGCCGATGTTTTTCTGAGTTTCCATCAGGTTAGAACCATTAGTAGCAATGTTGTAAATACCAACAACTACCATCAGCGCAATGATGATAATACCGCAAACACCCAGAACATCAGTCAATTTTTCCAGACCCAGACATACAACCAGTACAGAAACAACACCAATGCCCAAAGCACCAGCCCAAACAGGAGCACCCAGATACTGATGGATTGTTGCACCGCAGCCTGCGAACATCGCCAAACAAGTTAAACCAATCACAACGTTAGTAAGGATATTGATTACTTTACCCAAAGTAGAACCGCAATAGTATTCATAGGCAGTATTGGGGTCATCAAAGCGTTTTTTGTAACCTGTATAGAAAGTTGCGATACAATAAAATGCTACCAAAGCCAGAGCTATAAGGGGCATAACAACGGGATACATTCCGCCGTATGTACCAAAATACTGCATTACTTCCTGACCGGAAGCAAAACCAGCACCAATCTGGAAAGCTGTAAATGCACCACCGATTTTAAATACATTTATCCAGTTAATTTTAGAAGTTTGTTCCATAGTTATTTCATCCTTTCTTCATCCTCGGTATATTAAAGGAATCCATAATATGGTGTCTGTGTTACAACAGATTTTGCATACTTGATCAAAGTAATTGCATCATATACAGGCATATTCAGTTCAGCCTGCAGACGATGTGCATAAGGGGGCATATCAGTACATTCCAGCAGAACCGCACCAATATCAGGGTTTTCTTCGATCATTTTATGAGCCATTGCAGACAGTTCATCGCCTACTTTATCATAATCCAAACCGCCCTCACCAGTTAAAATATTAGGGAATTCTTCCTCATCTTGCATACCATAAACCACGCAACGTGCCTGCATTTCTTCGCTGATACCGCAAGCTTCAAACAGGGATTTTGTCAGTGTGTTTTTGTTTGCAGTCATAATGCCTAATTTCTGATTAGATTTCAGACCTACCAGCGCCCAAGGAACCTGTACCATAGAAGACAGATAGCAGGGAACGTCCAGACGATCTGCAACCAGTCTCTGATAATGACCAAAGAAACCGCAGTTTGCACAAATTACACGACAACCGTCCATTTCCAACTGTTTTGCCGCTTCAACGATATTCTCTACCAGAGACATGTCGCCGGCCAGGATGTTGTCAATTCCGGAGCCTTTGACTTCAATGAATTTTACAGGAAAATCATATGTGTATGCGTTGGAAACATTGCCAGGAAAGAAAGGCAAATGTGCCCACAGCTGCAAAATACCTACAGGAAAACCATTCATCAGCTGTCCTACAGTTGTGTCATATCTTCTATTTGGGGTATTAGGACCCATATATCCCCAGTTGCGAACCATTTTCGTCATTCTAAAAGCTCCTTTCATTATAATATCCTTTGTGATTAAAATTATTTTTTACCTGTCTGAACGTATTTCAGCAGTGTGTCTTTATCCATGCCTTCAATACCCAGTTCATCCAGACCACAGCCGTTTGCTCTCCAGTCTGTTTCATGAACAACATTGATGATATCGATGAAGCCGTTTGTCAGAGGCATTTCAACGCCGATTACTTCTGCGATTGCTGCCCAAGGAACCAGACCATAAGGGATATCTTCTGTCAGGTAACGGCTGCTCAGGGAGTTAGGACCACAGATAGGTGTCAGACCGATGGAACCATGACCTTCTTTGTACAGATCCTGCCATGTCCATTCATAATCATCAGGACGGCCAGCGAAGTCTTCCATAGGGCGCAGGTTGTAGCCCAGAACTTCACCGATTGCTTTACGTTCTTTATCCATAGCGATGTTCAGACGGCAAGCGGAAGGTGTCCAACCATGTTCATACAGGAAGAAGTTAACCTGAGGGCTTTCAATGCTGGAGATGTTGAACAGAACGGGACCTGCATGCCAGTCAGGATTTACGATAGCCAGACCACATTCCAGAACGTCTGTATAGATTCTTTCGAAGGGGAACAGATCTTCACGCATTTCGTCGATCAGTTCGGAACCTTTTTCTGCAGGCAGGAACGCAATGTTGATGGGGTTACGACCAAATACGTTAACTTCACCGGAACCAGGAGCTGTCAGTCTTGCGTCGTAAGGCAGGTTGTTTGCATCTGCGAATACAGGGCAATCTTCGTCGTCACCAAATACATTTTTCAGTACCAGAGCAGAGAATGCACCGGGGTATGTAACAACGATCTGATCTTTATGCAGGTGGCCTTTCAGCAGTTTTGCATAACCCAGGTGAGAGAATGCAGGTGCTACGATACAGATGTAGTGGCAACCTTCTACTGCTTCTGCGATATCGTCTGTTACCATGTTCAGAGTAACTTCACCCTGCAGTTCTTTGATGTTGCCGCCCAGTTTGATTGTTTTTGTGTCAAAAACTTTCTGCATGTTTTTCTTGAACTGAGGCATTTCGTACATGTTTACTGTATGACCTTTCAGTGTCATTTCTGCAGCCATAGTATGTGCACCATTGCCGCCGCCCAGAACCGCGATTTTCTTAGGATTTGTAACTTTCATTGCCATAATTCATTCATCCTTTCTCATTGAATAAAAGTGTAATGTTTCTTTATACATACATTATGCCACTGAAAAAATACGAAAACCACGCGCGAAAAACAGGAACTTATTGCCTGAAAATTCAAAAAAACTCATAAGAACAATACGAAAAATCAAAAAAACCTATACAAAACATACAATTTTTTCTACATAAAATTTTTCGTAATTTTGAAATCCAGCTTTAATTCTAATTAAAAAAGAAAAATCAACAAAATGATTTTTCTTTTTTATATAGTATATTAACAAAGTCTTTTTTTAATCAATAGAAGATAGAGTGCACAAATACGATCAAAGTCATATAAATCTAAATTATATAACTCTTGAAGTCTTTGAAAACGATATACTAATGTACTTTTGTGAACATGTATCTCTTTTGCTGTCTGAGTAAAATTAAATCTTGATCTGCACCAATGATCGATCAGTAAAAATACTTCCTCATTTTTAAAAATTTCGTCAGGAAATTCCGATTCAAGTTCCGTACAAATATGTTCGGGAAGGTATACAGCTATCTTTTCTAAAAGTGCATCGCTAATTGCTAGACTACTCCCTTGACGTATTTCTTTTTCCAATAAACGGGAAGCAAAACACGCATTTTCATAAGAATTTCTCAGCAGTTCTATCGAATCTGCCAGCGATCCAATCCCCATGCGAATGGAATATCCTAAATTCTGCAATTCAACTTCGAACTTTTTGCACTTCTCTATCACACCTTGATCGGATTGTAAATTTTCTTTGTCGCAACATATAAAAGCTACATACTCTACGTTATTCTGAGGACAAATAAAATCCTGTGGATTTTTAAATATTCCAGAAAATTTTTCATCTATTTTCTTATTGATAAAAGTGGATTCTTTTATAGTAATATTGCTGCCCTCTTTTGATAAAAGCTCAATAAACACTACTATTCGTGATAAATTCAAATCGATTTCCATATTATATGCTTCTTCATATATTTCTGAAGAAGGATACATACGATTATCAAAAGAAATGATCTTTCGCAAAAGACTTTGCTTTTTCAAGGTCTTTCTTGCAGAAATTTGCTGCTGATTACGAAAATCCAAAAAAATTTCAGACATCTGCTGAATCAGCATAACATAACGAGATACCTCCTGCGGCGCACCTGTAATGCCAATGGTTCCTACAACATCGTCTTCTACATAAAATGGAATTGTCATACCAGGTCTTGTCCCCGCTAATTTAACAACCGCACGGCTATCATGATAAGCCATTTTTCCATCATTTATAACTTGAACAGACGCTTCATGAACAGTGCCAACTCGCGTCAGATCACTACTCGCAACAACAACGCCAACTTTATCGGTAATCAATACATCATGGCCAATAATCAAACTGATACTTTGAACTAATTTATCACATAATTCACGCTGTAAAATCTTTGTTATTGACATTTCCACTCCCTCCTCATCCTATAACGCCTTGCTGTATATTGGTTATGGATCCTCCTGTTCCCATTTCTCTTAGAAAACAAGCTAGAATAGTTCATATATCGTGTTATAACATGATCTTAAACACAAACCACTCTAGCTCCGCCTTCATCTTTTTTCTTTTATCTTTTGTATTTCAGAATTTTTTCCTAATAGTATTGGTATGTAGTAACGTATTTCCTTTTCTCTTATATATCATTCTTTCCAAATCAAAAAAATCCTTGTTCAGAAACTATATATAGAGATAAATACAGCTTGCAGCCCCCATTATTTCTCGCCAATATGTTCAATTCTATCCAGCAATTTTTCAATTCCAGTATCATCACCAAATCCAACTTCTACTATTTCCCACGCTCCAGCCATTTTTAAAATTTCTTGACCAGCCTTCGCTAGTTCATAGCTTTCACAGATATCCATTTTAGTGATTACTCCAATAATTGGTTTTCCGCCAAACATAGAACTCATTCTAGGAGAAAAAGCATTTTGTTCATCAATCGCAGAAAAAAGAAAAAGTATTACATCTGCATCTACAGCTGTAACCGTAAGGGCATTATAATACTGTTTTAACTCCAAATACTCCCCTGGTGTATCTACGATATCAGTCCCCATAACCTGAATAGCTTGTGTCTTCTGATAGCGAATATCCTCACCTAAGAGCCTTTGGCTTAATGTAGTCTTACCACATCCAATTTTCCCGATCATCATAATTTTTTTCATCTTTCATGACCTCGTAATCTCTGTCATCGTAAAATGAAGGATCTCACCTAGAACTCTCAGCACATCTCTTAATGCCGCTTCTACAGCTGACACATCCCCACAGACAACCAAAGAACCAGAAAATCTGTCAACAAACACAATTTCTACCTCTGCCGCCTTTGTAGCCACATCAGCACCAATAATAGCAGCTTCACTAGGGGTAATCGTAAGAATACCTAAAGCTCCGCGTCTTTCACTGAGAACCCCCAGTTTCTTATATAAGTCATCAATTGGATTAGCGATCAAGTGTGCCATCGTTACCTGTTTGCCAGGAACATATTCCTGAATTACGCGCTGTTTTGAATCAAAAGGATTGTTCTCTGCCATTCTTACACTCCTTTACATCAGTGACTCAAAAATTTCTTTTCTAGGACTGGGGATCACTACACTTGTCACGCAAAGACCTTTTTCTTCACCTTCTGCCATACCACTACTTACGGCAGCTTCCACAGCAGCCACTTCGCCAGTAAGAACGACAAAAGATTTACCGCCGATCCCAATTCCCAGACGCACATCCATTAGCGTTACGTCTGCAGCTTTCGCCGCTGTATCCGCTGCATAAATAGCTGCAGTGATACTGAAAAATTCCATCACACCAATTGCATTTACGCCTTCTGGTTCTGAAGACAAATTGATAGCCTCAATAACCTGTGGATGAATTCTCGGAATCACCACAGAGTCTACCATATTTGTATCTAACACATTTGCTCCAGCATCTAAAGCTGCAGATACTGCAGCCACATCTCCATAAAACAAAATGGTATATTTTCCCGGACAAACAGGTTTTGCGTACAACAATGTAGTATCCGCTGCTTTCAGAACAGCATCCGCCGCCTGAATTCCTTTTGCAATGCTATTGCTCTCTAAAATCCCAATGGATTCCATTCTTTTCACGCTCCTTTCCCGGAATCAATTTCTATGTATGCTTCTGCCACTTTAACTTTACCGTCAATAGAAGCATACAGTATAGAACCTAATGTTCCATCTGGACACACTGCAATTTCCTGACCAACCTTGACAATGTCGCCATCTTTCACAAGAGGCTGTGCAGGCACACCAATGCTCTGACGAAGTGCTAATCGAACAGTCCTAACTTCATCTGCTTTCAGTTCCTTCAGCTCATCAATCTGAATATCTTCATACTTTCCTACACCAACTTTGGTCGCAACCTTCTTAGTAGGTGCTTTACGCAGTTTTCTTTCTGGAAGAGCATACCGCTCTTTCTCCTCTGTTTTATAGCGGATACCCGCCTTCGCCAATTCTCTCTTGACCATAGCATTCATTTTTCTTGGCTGCAGACCCATAGGGCAAGCATAAGTTTCGCAGATACCGCACTCGCAACAAAGTGCCGCATTCTGAATATCCTTATCCTCTAAAAGTTCCTGAACATCCATTCCAGAAGCCAGTTTTCTCATAACACGATGTGGCTGGATCGGATGCCCCAGTAATGCTCTGGGGCAAAACTGCGTACAGAATGTGCATTGAATACATGCAGATTTTGCTCTATTTAACATATGACTTTGTTTCATTTTATTGGATCTTGCAAGGGCATGATCTACTGGAAGCACGATCAGTCCAGACATGGTTTTCGTTACAAATGCCTCATCCGCTTCCTCTTTTGTCATGATTTTTCCCATCATCGGTCCGCCATTCACTACAATATAATCGGAAATAAGAGTTCCTCCTGCCAACTCCAGACACTGTTTTACCGGAGTGCCTACAGGAACTTTTGCAATAACCGGATTACGCACCTCTCCCGTTACAGTAAGATACTTATTCGTAAACGGCTTATTATTCATGGCCTCATAAATGCAATACAAAGTAGCAATATTACTTACTACACACCCTACATTCATAGGAATGCCCGCAGGAGGAACAACCTTTCCTGTTACTTCATATACAATCGTCTGTTCGTCCCCTGCCGGGAAAAAGGACTCCATCTCATGGATATGTACAGACGAAGCTGCTTTTTGGATCGCCTTATTCAGACTTTCAATTTCTCTTGTATAAGAACGTTTTAATGCGATTACGCAATCATTTGCACCGCTTTCTTTTTTCAGCGCATCTGCTGCTGCAATCAGTTCTTCTGCTCTATTGCGCATAAGATAGCAGTCATTCTGCAAAAGAGGCTCGCATTCTGCACCATTAATAATAATGGTTTGAACGGGACCTCCATTATATTTTGCATGAGTCGGAAAACCTGCACCACCGCAGCCTACGATGCCAGCCTGACATATCATCTCTGTCAGTCCCATATTACTCACCATCCTTTACAATTTCTAAAGAGTCAATAATACCTACGATGGCACTGTCGATAGGGCTCTCATCGGAACCGGCTGCGCGGCGCGCTGTACTACCCGTAACCACCAGCACTTTTTCGCCGATTCCGGCCCCTACTGAATCGGCTGCAACAAAGGTAGAGCCCTTTTTTTCATCTGTCAAAATTTCTTGTACGATCATCAGTTTATGTCCATTTAGAGCCGGTTCTTTTTTAGTGGCCCAGACATGCCCAACTACCAAGCCAATTAACATGGGCTTACCTCCATTTCTACCATAATAGTTTTACCCCCGCCTGACGCAGAACATCCTTCGCTGCCGGCGTTATAATGATCCCTTTTTTCATTGCAATTTGAGTTACTTTTTCTGCTATCATCTGCCGCGCAATGGCTTCTGTAATCAACTTTCCATCAAATTCTTTCACAGAATCTTTACTTGTCCCTGTAGCAATCCTGCTAGCCCCATTGCCATCTGTGGTACAAGGCTTAGCACCCTTTGTTACATTCTCCTGCACAGCTTCTTTGGGGCTATGCACTTTCCTTGATACTCGCATTTTTGCCATAGCATTTTTTTTCAACATACAACCATTGGCTTCATCGAAGTCAATATGCATAGCAAGTCCCGCTTCTTCACTAACACGACAAATAACATCATCCATTACCATAGACCGTTCTCCTGGTAAATCCACAGAAACCTTCTGTCCGTTTACGATACCAATTTTTTCTGCATCTGCCGGAGTGATATGAATATGCGCCTGAGCAATAATAACACTTTCTTTTGCAAAGACTACCCCTTTAGGTCCAAAAATATATACATCTGCCGCTCCCTCCAGATCACCGGACATGCGTAAAGGTGCCTGAAGCCCTAATGCTCGACAATCTGTAAGGGATAATTCTGTCTGTATTGCCGAACGTGCCGGACCCAAAACCGCTACATTTTCAATTCGCCCCTTGGAAGTTACCAGAGTAACTCTCTCTTCGCTCAAAAACTGCCCTGGCTGAGATAATGGACGCTTTGGTGTAAGCTTAGCCCCCGTACCAAAAAGCTGTTCTACAGCCTCTTCTGTCAGATGTACATGTCTGGCAGAAACTTCCACCGGAAATTCCAGAGGCAATTCCTGCATTTCCTCCTCTCCATATTGAGAAAGGACGCGGAAAATGATTTCCTCAATTTGTTGTTTATTCATGTTGCTTCCCTTCTATCTTTCATAATAGCCGGAGAGAATCCGACAAAAAAGTATATAAATACCACTACTTAATCGATTTAAATGCTGAATGATATTCAGCTCATCCCCCCTTTCAAATGCATGTGCTGCACAAAGTTCTGCCTCTCGTACCTGAGTACGTAAAAAGTTTAACTCCATAGCAACAGCACCCATTGAGGGATTTGGTATAGGATGATTCATGCCAAATTCTTCACGCACGTTATGGGACACATGTCGTAATTCTTCATGATTCAATCCAAAAAGTAAGACTTCGTCTAAAGCCTCATTTTTCACTTCTGCTCCAAGAATGACCTGCAAATAGAAAAGTACACTATCTAAATCCTTGCACAATTTCTTTTCTTCTTGGAATTTGACCTGCATCAAAAGCACCTGCGCCTCCAGGCTATCCAACTTACCTCTTAATGCAATGCGAGGATGGGTTTTGGGAATCAACCGATTGCCATAAAGATGAGTCATATCCTCAGGCTTTTCCTGATATCCCTCTCCTGTAATTGCATCAATATAAGTATGTTTCCCTGCCTCACGAATAGGAGTATAAGTCATCGTCTGATAAGCACGTTTTTTCTGAGAGCCTTCTACAACTACGTTACGATGGTCAACCACAAGGTTTACCTTTCTGTCACGTAAAAACTCCTTTGCCAAAGGCGTCACAAAGGTCCCTTCTTCCACGTGAAATTCTCCATGGGCTTCTGAAATTTTTAATGTCCTCAAATCAGCCTCTGTCAATACTTTCATATCTTATTCCTTCTATCTTACAATCTTATTATTCTGCACCTTTAACAATGTTGGGCAAAATAGATTCTACTTCGCCGTGGGGGCGAGGGATTACATGTACAGATACCAGTTCGCCTACACGACCTGCTGCCGCTGCGCCTGCATCTGTTGCTGCTTTCACAGCACCTACGTCGCCACGTACCATAACTGTTACCAGACCGCCACCTACATGTTCTTTACCGATCAGAACAACGTCTGCTGCTTTTACCATTGCATCCGCTGCCTCAATGGAACCTACCAAACCTTTTGTTTCTACCATACCAAGTGCCTGCAGTGCTGCCATATATATGACCTCCTTCATTTGACCATTTTTTACTCTTCTAATTTTCTTATTTTTCCTCACATTACTTCTTTACGTTCAGTTTAGGCAGAATAGATTCTACCTCAACATGAGGGCGAGGGATTACATGTACAGATACCAGTTCACCAACTGCACCTGCCGCTGCTGCGCCTGCATCTGTTGCTGCCTTTACAGCGCCAACGTCGCCGCGTACCATAACTGTTACCAGACCGCCGCCAACATGTTCTTTGCCAATCAGTGTAACGTTTGCTGCTTTTACCATTGCGTCCGCCGCTTCAATAGAGCCAACCAAACCTTTTGTTTCTACCATACCAAGTGCCTGTAAGTTTGCCATAATCTTTTCCTCCTAATATTTTTATCATAGAAATATTGTCTGTTTATCCTATAGATACATCCATTGTCCAAAAACAGATGCACATAACTTATGATTCTGATATTAAATCAATTGCTCTTTGCACGAAGCTTTGCAATCACCGCTTTTGTGATAGCTTCGATATCTGCCTCGCTAAGATCTTCTTTTACTTCACAACAAGCGTCTGCACATTCTGTTACTGTTTCACCACGTAAATCTTCCATTTCACACAGACCATATGCCACTCGGCGAATATTGATCAGATTCATTGGTGTAACATTATCGGAAGTCGCACTGCCACCTACTGCACCACAGCCTAAAGTCAATGCAGGGGCAATTCCTGTAGTAGCACCAACACCACCCAGAGCACCCGGAGTGTTTACCAAAATTCTGGAAATAGGTTTTTTCAGCGCAAACTCTCTAACGACATCTTTATTCTGAGTATGCAGTGTCATTGTGTGGCCAGCACCTTCATTTTTAAGGATACGAATAGAAAGATCACATGCTTCTTCCCAACCATCTACTACGTAAAATGCAATGATAGGGCACAGTTTTTCTCTGGAATAAGGATTTTTCTTATTCACATTCGCTGCATACTGTCTTGAAATCAGCAGTTTTGTTCCATATGGAATAGTAATACCAGCCATTGCAGCAATGTTTTCTGCTGTTTTACCTACGACTTTGGGATTCATTGTGCCATTTGCACGAAGCAGGAAACTGGACAGCTGCTCAGACTGCTGATCCGTCAGAAAATAACCGCCCTGATTCTTTAATTCAGCTTCCACCTTATCTGCAATTTCTTTTTCTGTAACGATAGACTGCTCAGAAGCACAAATTGTACCATTGTCAAAAGTTTTAGATGCCATAATACGACGAACTGCTGCAGGAATATCCGCTGTGCGTTCAATGTAAGAAGGACCATTACCCGGGCCTACGCCTAACGCAGGATTACCAGACGAATAAGCAGCTTTTACCATCGCTTCGCCGCCTGTAGCCAGAATGATGCTTACATCAGGATGTTTTAAAAGAGTATCTGTAGCCTGAACTGTAGTAAGGCTAACGCAGTTTACTGTCCCTTCAGGAGCACCTGCGGCTTCAGCAGCTTCTTTAATTACTTTGTATGTTTCCAAAATGCTATTTTTAGCACCGGGATGTGGGCTAATTACAATGGAATTACCTGCTTTGATGGAAATGATACTTTTGTACATCGTAGTGGATGTAGGGTTTGTGGAAGGAATCAACGCAGCCACTACACCCATGGGGACACCAATTTCCATAATCCCCTTTTCCTTATCTTCTCTTAACAAACCTACTGTTTTCATATCTTTTACATAATCCCAGGTAATCTGGCTTCCCAGTTTATTTTTGAGCACCTTATCTTCCCATCGCCCAAAACCAGTTTCCTGAGCAGCCATTTTTGCCAGTCTTTCTCCATGCTTCATACAAGCATCCGCGATTGCCTGGCAGATGGCATCCAGTTTTTCCTGAGTAAATGTGCTCAGTTCCTGTTCAGCTTTCTTAGCACTCGCCACCAGATTTCTCACTTCCTGAATGGATTGCAAATCACGATCCAATGTCAATATATTCACGTCCTTTCTTTGCATTGTCTTTATTAATACGCCATAGGATTGCCAGCAATCTGACAAACTGTTTCTCCAAATGCTTCGCAAGCAGCCTTACAAGCAGCTTGGCTTCCCACAAGAAGCCCTCCGGAGAAATTTGTTTCTGTTGGAGGTCCATAATAAACCTTCAATTCAACGTCTGCTGCTTTTAGCGCCGCATCCAAACCTACGGTCGCTTCCAAAGGTGGTGCAATCAGATATACCATAGCCGTCCCTTCTTCTACCTTCGCCTGTTCTGATAAGTAGGAACCAGTTCGAGATATGCAATGGGCATAATAAACTACTGTTTCATCTTCGTTTGCGGTATAAAAATGTGCATCATTTTCTATAAGAGAAATTGCCGCTTCCAAACCACTTCTCACTTCTTCCGGATTTGGGCCAGCGATAATTCCAATAAACTCTCCTGCCAAAGCCGTATTCGCATTGGCAGATCCTGCGTACATGCTCTTAGCATAAACCACAGAAACATTCGCCTTTTTTGTCGCTTCATCCAAAGCTGTATAGGAAACATCATCACAATCTGTTGTAAATACTCCAAGACTGCGATCCCCTTCCTGAACACCCAAATGCTTTAGCAGCATACTGTCTGCATTAGGAATAATACGAACACTGAGCACTTGTGTATTTAACGGTTTTCCGATCATACCCGCCTCCTATTTTTTCAAATCCAGCCCACTCGCCTTCTGCTCTAACATAAGCTGCAAAAGATCCACAATATATGCACCCGCTTCAACTGCCGGCACGCCATTTTTATGGATGTTGGATACCACTGTACGCCTTGCTTCCGGCATGCCGACTTCCGCGCGATAAGTGATATATGCACTCATGCTTTCTGCTGTAGCCAGACCGGGACGCTCACCGATAAAAGAGCATACGATTTTTGCATCCAAAAGCTCAGATATACGATCCTGCGCGCCAACTCTGCCAAACTTTACAAACACCGGCGTCCCTACTGTAATGCCTTTTTCCTGCAAGCCATCCATCACAACCGGAAGAATACGGGCTGCATTTGCTTCAATGGCTGTGGAAGAAAGGCCATCACTTACAATAATCTGCACATCAGGATGAGGTTTGCATTTTTCAACGATATTTTTTTTCATATCATCACTGAAATCTCTTCCCAAATCAGGTCTTGTAAGAAATTCGTTCTTATCAGAGCATTTTGTTACCAATGGCAGCAGCCCAAGCTGTGCCACCAGTTCTTCGGATACGTCCATCATAACTGCATCCCTAGCAGCTGCATGATCCGCACGCAAGGCAAGCATAGTCTTGGTTTTTAACCTAGGACCAGATTTACCCACCCCAATTCGGGCGATCGTTTTCGTCATCATACGACGCAAGGCATCTGGATCTTCAGGTTTTTCCAACAGAGGTTCGTTATTATCTTTTTCCTCTGCGGATTGAAGATCTGCGGCATCGATATTTTTCTTTATCACCTCTACCGCACAATCCGTTTTTCTGCTTCCTTTTATCCCAGAGCCTCCTACTGCAACTTTAGAGCTCATCTCAAAATCAAAATTTTTCCCATCTTGTTTTTGCTGCATCTGAACAATAATTTCTTCAGCGATACGGTCGATTTCCGCCTTACCAAGCATATCATCACCGTCCTTTCTTCATAAAAATTGTAGGATCTCCGGCTCTGCTGGTCAGTCTGCCATTTTCCATGATCCCCATTTTTTCAAGCCAACGCTCAAAAGCGGGAATAGGACGGAGACCCAAGATCTCACGAACTGCATTGATGTCGTGATATGCATTGGTCTGATAGTTCAGCATGATATCGTCGCTTGAAGGTACCCCCAAAATGTAATTGATACCAGCACTCCCCAAAAGAAGCGCCAAATTTTCAATATCATTCTGATCAGCCATCATGTGATTGGTATAACAGCAGTCACACCCCATAGGCAGCCCCGACAATTTCGCCATGAAATGATCTTCCAGACCTGCTCGCGTCACTTGCTTGGAATCATACAGGTATTCTGGACCAATAAAGCCAACTACTGTATTAACCATAAATGGCTGAAAAGGACGGGCAAACGCATAGCATCTTGCTTCCATCGTAACCTGATCGGCTCCCCAGTGGGCGTCTGAAGATAATTCGCTCCCCTGCCCTGTTTCAAAATAAAGTACATTAGGCCCTGCTGCAGTTCCCTGTGTGCGCAAAAGTTCCTGCGCCTCTCTTACTGTTTCTGCCGAAAAACCAAATGCTCTGTTACCTTTTTCGCTACCTGCAATCGACTGGAAGATCATGTCACAGGGAGCACCACGTTTTACTGCCTCAATCTGGTCATTAATATGTCCTAAGACACAAATCTGCGTAGGAATTTCAAAAGTATTTTTTACTTCATCAAATCTCTTCAAAACCTCGCTTAAGCTGGAAACGGTATCATTTACCGGGTTCAGCCCGATAAGTACATCCCCGCAACCATAAGAAAGACCTTCAAACAAAGATGCTGTGATCCCCTCCACATTATCTGTAGGGTGATTAGGCTGAAGTCTGGTGCCCATAATGCCTCTTTCACCTACAGTCGTATTACAGGTAGCAATGACCCTGATTTTCTGAGACACATATATCAGGTCGAGGTTTGTCATGAGTTTGCAAACCGCTGCAATCATTTCTGCTGTCAGTCCTTTGGAAATGCGGTGAATACTGGCATTATCTGCCTTATAGGAAAGAAGCCATTCTCTTAATTCACTCACTGTCCAGTTCTGAATTTCCTGATAGATTTTTTGATTTAGACCATCAACATTCAGTCTAGTTACTTCATCTTCTTCATAAGAGACAACAGGGTTTTCATAAAGTTCTTTCAGTGTCATTCCTGCCAAAACATCTTTCGCTGCAATTCGTTCAATATCTGACTTCGCTGCTACCCCAGCAAGAATATCACCAGACTTATGCTCCCCTGCTTTCGCTAAAACCTCTTTAACGGAATCAAAGACAAAATGTTGTCCGGATAAAATTGTACTGTATTTCATATATCCCTCCTACTTACTGCATTCGTTTCACATCTTTTAGCCAAAAATCAGCGTTTTTACAATGACTGGTATCACAAGACCATTCATAATTGGACGTCCAAAATCAACAAAATTATTCTGTTGAACCTTTATCGCATCCACAGAAACCACTGGTCGTCTACCCCGCAGCTGCTGCTTCATCAATTGTCCCAGCGCCTTAGCGATATCTTCTTTTACAATGATAATCAGTGGATCTTTTTCTCGAAGAACAGGTTCCATCCCTTCTATCAAGGTTTCTGCCAAAAGTTTTAGCTCCTGATAATCTGGATTCGACCGACCCTCTAATGCTAGAACCATCTGTTCACTATCGTTCTGAGAAAGGAACCATCTTGCCTTATTCTCTAAAAATCTTCTATTACCAATCCAACACTGCTCTTCCTCATTATCAGTCAGTTTCAACACTGGAATATTTTTCATAGGAAATAGTCCATCGGAATATGCAATAGTGCTTCCAGAAATAGTAGTTGTATAATTCCCAGCGCCAATAACCGTAGCTCGAATCGTTTGAGCAGCATCAATCACTTTAAAAGCATGGAAAAGATTTCCCCGTCGAATGGCTTCACCCAAAAGTACACCAATATCTCCGTAGGCAAAACTATCTTGACCTGTGTGATAAATGCAGTCTGCCACGCCACCAGAAAAACAGATATACTGAATCGGTCTATCAGGTATTCTCTGAAACTGCTGCGAACCGGCTGTTCGTACTTCTTTCAAAAGGTATGTCTCTTCTTCCAATCCAAGCATCTGCTCCAGAATTTGGCTCATCCCATCGCAAAGTTTTTCCAGCATTTCTTTAGAAGGGACCTCACCAACTTTTAAGTCTGCACGGAATGCTTTGGCAATTTTAGTAGCACTAGAGCTTATGTAATTAATTTTCCCTGATCGATCTATTGTCACTTGGCGTCCACCAATGTCCAAACAACCTCTGGCACGGACCTCTCCGCTGTCAAAAAGGACTACATTGGTTGTTCCTCCACCAATATCCAAATTTACAACGACCGCACCATTTTCTTCAGAAAATTGCTGCGCACCACTTCCTTGACCTGCAATCACAGATTCCAGATCCGGGCCTGCAGTAGATACCACAAAATCTCCTGCAAAATGGCTCATTTTTCCTAAAACCATTCTGGCATTTTCTTTTCTGGCCGATTCTCCAGTTATAATTACAGCACCAGTTTCTACCTGCGAGCCCTTCACGCCAGCGAGGTTATACTCCTTTTCAACAATTTGTTCCAATGTATCTCCATCGATTAAAGATGCATCAATCATAGGAGTTCGATAAATCGGGCTTTGATAAACCACTTTTTTATCAATGATAGATATAGAAGGAACCGAAAAATATCCTGCTGTATTTTCAACCGTTAATTCACTAAAAATTACCTGAGAAGTTGACGTTCCAATATCAATCCCTACACTTAACATAGTTTTATTATCCAAGATCCTCCTCCTTTCCCCAAAAGACAAAAAAAGCCCAGAACAAGAATAGAATTATTCTTGCTCTGAGCCTTATTGCTGCCACATCACACCCTATTGTGCGATGAAATATTTAATTATTATTTATCAGTATAAGTCATAAAACCAGTTGTGTCAACTATCTCTGCCCAAGTTTTAAAGGCTCTCTTTTCTGGTTTCATCAATTATCAAGTTCTTTCTCTTGCTGCTTACCACGATTACTATTTCATAACAAATTTGAGTTGATTGTATTCATACACAATTTATTATAATATCAGTTGCTCTGCAGTTCAATCAGAAATATTCAATGTCATACTAAGATTAATTATTTATTGTTTTTTCTCTCACCATCCCCTTGCCACAGGATCCAGCATGTCTGCCGCTGTGTAAAGCAAGGCATTACAAACGGCTGCCGCAATATTACTCCCCCCCTTACGTCCTCTGGCAACGATTACAGGCACACTATATTTTTCACAGATTTCGATCAATCGTTCCTTACTATCCACTACATTCACAAAACCAACTGGAACCCCAATGACTAATGCAGGGCGCAGACCGTTCTCCATCAATTCACACAGTTTAAGCAGTGCCGTAGGTGCATTGCCCACTGCAAAGACCGCCGCTGGATATAGTTCCGCCGATTTTTCCATAGAAGCTGCAGCCCGGGTACTCCCCGTTTCTTTTGCTTTTGCAGCCACCTCGTCATCTGCCATAAAACAATATACCGCTCCGTCCAGTTTCTGCAAAGCCACTTTACTGATTCCTGCTTTTGCCATATTGGTATCTGTAACAATCACAGCATTTTCTTTTAGAGCTTTTGCTGTCATTTTCACCGCACCTTTTGAAAAATACAGATTTTCCACGTATTCAAAATCCGCCGTTGTATGAATGACCCTTTTTACCACTGCCGCGTTTTCTTCAGGCAATACGATCCCTTTTTCCTGCAGTTCTGCTTCAATGATCGCCATACTGGTCTTTTCAATATCCGCAGGCTGACTATGTTTCTGGTTCAAAATACCACACCCCTTCTTGCTTTGATCCCCTTCTGAAAGGGGTGTTTCTGACACTTCATTTCCGTACAGTAATCTGCCATTCCAATCATCCATTCGGCAGGCACTCGGCCTGTCAATACCAGCTCCTGCTTCGCAGGTTTTTCCAACACTGCTTTCTGCAGTAGTTCTCTGTCTATCATTTCTTTCTGCCAGACCGCACAGACTTCATCCAAAATCAGTACATCTGCATCTTCCTTCACGGCCGCCTGAAGGTTTTCCGTCTGCATCTTTTTTGTAGCAGCCTTTTCTTCTTCCGTCATCCCTGAAAGGAATTTATCTCCGCACTTACCACGATAAACTTTTGCTCCCAGCTGCTCCAGAAGGTAAATTTCACCCGTAGCACTATTTTTCAGAAACTGCACGATCACGACCTTTTTACCAGCATGAATTGCCCGCAGAACAAGCCCCATGGCCGCAGTGGTTTTCCCTTTCCCGTCGCCATAATAAAGATGTATCAATCCCAGTTCCGTCATTTTCTCACCATCCCCATACAGGCATAGATCGCATCCATATCCAATGTGGCGCGCACGCCTTCCGCCAGTTTATCATACTGTTCTTCCCGATAGGCATTATAATCCAGTGCTTCTGCCTGTTCATAGGAAATGCCTTTTCTATTACATAACCATTGAGCCAGTTTTTCCGTCAGTTCTCCACTGTCAAAGAGACCATGAAGATAGGTGCCAAAAACATTGCCGTTTACACAACCATCAGCTTTTCCGCCAGAAAAATGGCAGAACGCTTCCCCTTCTACCTTCGTCTGCCCATTATGAATTTCATATCCTTCCAATCTGGCTCCGCAGAATGGTTCTGCATCAACAACAGCAGATACTCTTGTTCTGATTTTCTCCCCTGCGAATACAGTATCTATCGGCAAAAGTGCCATTCCTCGCACTTCACCCCCATCTTCCACACCATCAGGATCGGAAAGAGTTCTGCCAAGCATCTGATAGCCGCCACAAACCCCCAGTACAGGAGTCCCCTTTGTCGCCAGTTTCTGCACCGCGGCCTCCAAACCATTCTGGCGCATCCACAAAAGATCTGCCATAGTGCTTTTTGTGCCAGGCAGGATAATCAGATCTGGTTTCCCCAGCTCTCTTACCTGTTTCACATAACGCACTCCCAAAATAACATGCGCATCCAAAGGTGCAAAATCCGTAAAGTTTGAAATTTTCGGCAGACGAATCACCGCCACATCCAAAGGCTTTTTTCCTTCTTTCTGCAGCAGACAGGGAGCAAGAGAATCCTCATCATCTACATCCACCTGAAGATAGGGCACGACACCCAAAACAGGGATATTTGTCTTTTCCTTCAGCATGGAAAATCCTGGCTTGAGAATAGAAACATCGCCCCGGAATTTATTGATGATGAGGCCTTTGATGCGGTCTACTTCTTCCTTTTCCAGCAAAGCAACGGTGCCGTACAATTGGGCAAAAACCCCGCCTCTGTCAATATCGCCCGCCAGTAAAACCGGTGCATCCACCAGTTTCGCCAGACCCATATTGACGATATCATCGTCTTTCAGATTGATCTCTGCAGGACTGCCAGCCCCTTCAATGACGATAATATCATTTTCCTCTGCAAGAGAATCATAGGCTTCCAGAATGTCAGGAATCAGAGATTTCTTCATCTTGAAATAAGAAACTGCCGACATCTGCCCTCTGACTTCCCCATTAACGATGACCTGACTCCCTGTATCGCTGCTGGGTTTCAGCAAAATAGGGTTCATCCGTACATCCGGCTCAATGCCTGCCGCCTGTGCCTGCATCACCTGGGCACGACCCATTTCCAGTCCAGCGGCTGTCACATAACTATTCAGGGCCATATTCTGACTTTTGAAGGGAGCAACTTTATAGCCATCCTGTCTGAAAATACGACATAAAGCGGCACAAAGAAGGCTTTTCCCTGCACCGGACATGGTCCCCTGTATCATAATGGCTTTTGCTTTTTTCATGAAAGCACCTCCTTCAGTGCCAGAATCAGTCGTTCGTTTTCCGCATGAGTACGCACAGCAATGCGGAACCATGTGTCATCCAGCCCTTTATAATTGCCGCAGCTGCGAAGGAGAATCCCCTTTTCACGCATAGGCTGCACCAGTTCCTTTTTGCTTTGAAATAAAACATAATTCGCTTCGCCGTCGATCACACGCAAACCAAAGCCTCTCAGTTCTTCTTTCAGCCAGAATCGTTCTTTCTGAATCAGGTTTCTGACCTGTTCCACATAAGCATCTTCCTTTAACGCTGCCAGACCTGCTGCCTGCGCCAAGGAAGAAACCGCCCAAGGCTGTCCTGCCTGCCGCATTTTTCCTAGCAATTTTTCATCCGAACACAGGCAATACCCCAGTCGTATCCCAGCCATGGCATACATCTTTGTAAATGCCTTCAAAATCAACAGATTTGGATACTCTGCCAGCTCCATTTTCAAAGTATGCTCCTGCGGTTCATCCAGAAAATCATTAAAACACTCATCCAGAACCAGAATGACACCGACTTCTCTGCATTTTTCCAATATTTCCAGAAGGAACTTCCTGTCTGTCGTTACCCCTGTGGGGTTATTGGGTTCGCAGAGGAATACCATATCTGTATCCTTCGTGATATATTCCAGAAAATCCTCATTCAAACGAAAATCCCATTCCGACTGCAGAATGTAATGTTCTGTTTGACAACCCACTGTATCTAATGCCTGTTCATACTCCGCAAAACAAGGGGCTGTCAGCAGGGCTTTTTTCGGTTTTACCGCCGCAGCCACACGGAAAATCAAGTCTGCCGCACCATTCCCACAAAGGCAGCAAGTTTCGGAAACATTCTCTTTTTCTGCTATGGCAGCCGTCAGTTCTCTGCACAAAGGATCGGGATATCTGTCTGCCATGGGAATTGCTTCCGTAATGGCTTTCTGTATCCTTTCAGGCAGTCCCAGAGGGCTGATATTCGCCGAAAAATCCAAAGGCTGACAGCCATATTCCGCCTGATACCCCGCCCAGTCACCGCCATGGGTAAGGAGTTTCTTTTTTTCCATGTTTTCACCTCAATTTCAAAAAAACAGCGTCCGAATCACCAGGCCGACAGCCAGAGAAAGAAATCCTGCCCCGTACAGCATGCGGTTCGCTCGGAGGATGTCCTTTGGCTCCATAGGTCGCAGAGCATCCCCGATATAAGGCTTTTCATATTTCTTCCCGAAGTAATAAGCAGGACCTGCCAGCTGAATACCCAAAGCCCCTGCACAGGCAGATTCTGTCTGGGCAGAATTGGGGCTGGCATGGTTTCGGCAATCCCGCCGCCAGATCTTCCATGCATGTTTCCCATCAAAGCCCGTTACTGCCGCCGATAAGATCCAGAACAGTGCTGCAATCCTTGACGGCAGATAATTTGCTGCATCGTCCAGTTTCGCCGCCATTCTGCCGAAATAAAGATATTTCTCATTTTTATACCCCACCATGCTGTCCATGGTATTGATGGATTTATAGATCATTGCCAGAGGTGCACCACCGATGAGCATATAATATAACGGCGCCAGAACCCCATCAGAAAAGTTTTCCGCCACTGTTTCCACCGCCGCTTTTGTCACGCCTTCTTCCGTCAGTTCTGCTGTATCCCGCCCAACAATACGAGAGACCGCCTTTCTGGCTGCGGGTAAATCTTCTTTTTCCAGTTCCAGATAAACCTTCCTGCTTTCCTGAGCCAGACCTTTCATGGCCAGTGCCTGCCAACACCAAAAAGTCTGCAGGAGAAAACCAAACACAGGGTTGATACGATATGCAATCAAACACACACCGCCGAAAAACACCAGCGAACCAACAGGCAGTACCACCGCAAGGATACACCCTGCTATAAATTCACCTTTTTCCGTTTTGGGAAAGCACGGACGAAGAAAGGCTTCCAGTTTCGTAATAGCTTTACCCATATAGACCACAGGATGAGGCATCCATGCAGGATCACCCAGCAAGAAATCCAGTAAAAATCCAAATAAGACTGCATATTTGATCATTTCTGCACCTCATTTTTCGTGTACTGCACATTCCCCACATACTGCATGGTGTGAGAAGTACTCCATTCCTCTTTCGTTGTTTCCAGAACATATCCCCCTGCATTAGGGCCGCACCAGTGGTAGTAATCCATTTTGGGCAAGGCATACTGCTCCATCAGTGCCATCTGTGTACCGCCATGGGCAAGGATCACCAGTTTCTTCTCCTCCTTCACAAAGGCTTCCTGCATCAGTCTTTCAAATACGGCACAGGTGCGTTCCGTAAATTCTCTGCGGGTTTCACCACCGGGACAGCGACCCATGCAGTCCTCCCCAACCCATGCAAGGTAGTCGGGGTCTTTTTCCATTTCTATGTAATTTCTTCCTTCAAAAATGCCGAAGCACATTTCTCGCAGATCATATTCCACAATCCGTTTACTATCAGGAAATAAAATCTCCGCCGTTTCCGTCGCACGACACAAAGGGGAAACATAAACCATTTCAGGAGAAATATCTGCCTGTCGCAGTTCAGTCCTGCCTTTTTCAGAAAGAGGAATATCTCTCGTTCCCTGATAGCGTTTATCTATGTTATATTCTGTTTCTCCATGGCGTAAAAGATAAATCTTCATCTTACAGCCTTCCTTTCAAAACCAGAGGGAGTCCGTAGAAAACACGGACAACGGTTTCCGCCCGTTCTGCCAGCAAACAGTTCAGTCTGCCTGCCAGTTCCCGCTTTGCTCTCTCCTCTGCATCTATGGGAACGACACCGCTGCCAACTTCCGTAGCGATCACAACTTTGTACTGTGAAAGCTTATCCGCCAGTGTCGTCATGTTTTCTTCTGTCATATCTGCCCATACCATGTCCTGCACATGTTCTGCAAGGTCTTCTTCCCCGCAGCCAAGGCTCTCCATGGCAAAGGCTTTTTTTCCGCTAAATAGCGGTCCAATCACAAAAATCATAGTTTTGCCTCCAAAAGCTGGCAAATCACCAGTGCCGCCAGCATCCAGATTTCCGCCCGCTGCAGGAACCACCCTGCCAGATCGCCGGAAATACCGCCAAATTCCTTTTTCGAAACAATATAATAGTGCCAAAATACCGCCAGTGCCACAAAAATCATTGCTGCACCGTTCCAACCGCCGAATTTCACCAGCCAGATCATCAGAAATCCCGTCAGAAACAGCAGGATTTCTTTTACTCTTTTTTTATCCGCTGCCGATGCAAAGGTATGAGCCAGTCCCGTGTTCTTTGCCAAAGGGAAGGATGCAACCGCCAGACCAGATAAGGCTCTGGAAAGGACGAATCCCAGTCCCATACAAAGAAGCCCTTTCTCCGCCGGCTGAAAACTACAGCATAGAGCAAACCACAGCACAAAATACATACACAGACGGATCACTGCAAAGGCCCCACAATGAGGATCCTTCAGAATTTTCTGCTTTTTTTCCATATCTCCATAACTGGAACGCGCATCACAGGTATCGGCATAGCCATCCAGATGGATACCGCCCGTCAGCCATACAGGAAGCAAACAGAAACCCGCCGCCCGAAAAATCAATGGAAATGCCAGTTTTTCCGCCAATGCCGACCATCCAAACCAAGCCACTCCGCAAACCACGCCCACCAGTGGAAAAGCACACAGGGCATAGCGCATATTTTTTTCATTCCAGATAGGTTGAGGAACAGGAACCGCTGAAAACATAGCGAAAGCCACTGCAATGGTTTCAAATACCCATTTCAATCCCGTTCGCCTCCTTTGTAATACACAGGTACACCGCAGACCACTTCACAGACTGCATCTGCCTTCGCCGCCAGTGTCCGATTGATGTCTGCCAAAAGTTTCAGATAAGCAAGGGTATCCCCTTCATACTGCGCACCACCGCCAAAAACATCATTGGAAACAATCACAAGATCATCGCATTGTTCCAGTAAAGCATCTACCCCTGCCAGAATAGCATCATAGGCATCCGCTCCTGCCCCCTTAGGGCTGTATCTCTCATTGGCTGCCAGATTACCCATGCATTCCAGCAGGACTGCACCTTTTTCTGCCAGTTTCACAGATGAAAGATTCGTAAAGCACTCCACCGTTTCAAAGGCTTTTTCCTTTCGCTGTATACGGTGTTTTTCGATCCGCTGCCTGCATTCATCGTCAAAGGGCTCCATAGTCGCAATATAAGTACGGCGTTTCTCGCGGTATTTCAATATCAATTCTTCCGCATAGGCACTTTTGCCTGATGCCGCACCGCCAATCACCAAAGTAAACATCATCATCCCTCCTGTGGTGTATAGGCATCAATGCCGCATTCCGAAAAGGTATAACTATCCCGATATACCGCAAGTGCCATATCCAGCAAAGGCATGGCCGCCACCGCTCCTGTGCCCTCTCCCAGCCTCATCCCAGCGGTGAGAAGGGGCAGTTTGCCCAGTTCCTTCAGCAGAAGTTCGCCTGCAGGCTCTGCAGAAACATGGCTGGCAAAGATTGCCTGTTTGGCCAGAGGGCAAAGCCGTACTGCGCACAATGCTGCCACAGAACTGATGAACCCATCCATCAGCACAGGCACACCATAAACCGCACCACCCAGAAATACACCGCACATAGCGGCAAGATCGAAACCGCCTACCTTTGTCAGTACATCCAGAGGATCGTTTCTGTCAGGATAATTTTGCAAAATCCCTTTTTCAATGGCGCTGATTTTTCTTTTCAGCCCTTTATCGGAAAGCCCAGCTCCTCTGCCTGCCAGCTCTGAGGGCTCTTTTTCCAGAAGCACACAGGCAACTGCTGTAGCTGTTGTGGTATTTCCGATACCTGCCTCTCCCGTTGCCAGAAGAGAAATCCCTTTTCCCTTTTGCATTCGCACCAGTTCCATACCTACAAAAATAGCCTGTGCCGCCTGTTCCCTTGTCATGGCCGCACCTTCGGTAAAATCTGCTGTACCATTACCCACTCTGCAGGAATGAACATAATCCATACCATGGAAATCCTTTACGCCCATATCCACAGGAATAACATTACAATGGGCAATTTCCGCCATCTTACAGACTGCAGTCTGTCCCTTCGCCAATCCACACAGGATATTGGTGGTCACACTGCTGTCGCTCTGGCTGACCCCTTGTGCCACTACGCCGTTATCAGCACAGAACACCAGCAGTGCCTTTTTAGAAAGATCAAATTCTGCCTTTCCTGTCAGTGCAGCTATTTCCGTAATGACTGTTTCCAGATGTCCCAGACTGCCCAGAGGATGGGCACAGTTTTCCCATCTTGCCTGCGCCTGTTTTCCAGCCGTTTCCGAAGCAGGGGGAATACTATTCAGATTTTCCTTGATGAGGGCTTCATAATGATTCATGATTATTCTCTTTTCTTCGTTTTTCCATAGCTGCAACGAAACGCTGCACCAGTTTCTCATTCCCCGC
This sequence comes from Anaerotignum sp., assembly GCF_017483025.1. Lineage (GTDB taxonomy): Bacteria > Bacillota > Clostridia > Lachnospirales > Anaerotignaceae > Anaerotignum_A. The sequence continues at coordinate 30,095 of NZ_JAFUMA010000038.1, forward strand.
AAAATATAGATGGGGGAACCCTGCATATAAAGTTTCATTGGCAAAACCGCACTGCCAGCTGCGTCCGCTGATGGGCTTTACCATCGTGAATGCTTCTCCTTTTTCCGTGGTGTCCCAATAATGGAATTCGTGGATAGGGACAGTTTCGCCCGTTCGAAACAGCATACTGTCTGCATTCGCTCTCAATTCCGCGTAGCCAAACCGCACCAGTTTTTCCGTTTTCACACCATTCACAGGCAGAACGCCTGCCATGCGATGAAATACCCCCTCTGCGTCCTGCAAAGTCTGACACAGATACAGAAAACCGCCGCATTCCGCTACCGTTGGCAGTCCATTTTCTACTGCAGTTCGGATAGTATTTCGCATCACTTCATTCTCAGATAACCTTTTCGCATACAATTCGGGATAACCACCTGGCAGATATAAACCATCTATATTCTTCGGCAAGCAATTGTCATGCAAAGGGCTGAAATATACGATTTCTACTCCTGCTTTTTGCAGTATATCCAGTGTTTCCTCGTATAAAAAACAGAATGCTTCGTCTTTTGCCACCGCCAGACGAACATAACTTTCTCTCTTTTCTTCCGCTCTATTTTCCAAAATATTTTCTTCAAACTGACAGACATACAGAAGTTTTTCCAGATCCACACTTTTTTCCATCTGCTCTGCCAGTTTTTCGATTCTCGCAGCCAGATCATCAATCTCCGCCGCTGTATATAAACCTAAATGGCGGCTTTCAAAGGCCGCTTCCTCCATATGAGGCAAATAGCCAAATACAGGCAATCCTGTTTCCTTTTCCAGCATAGGTGCAAGGCTCTGATACAGCATAGGAGAACAGTCATTCATCAAAATTCCTGCAATATGATGAGGCACACGGAAGTCACAAAGACCTTTCACCTGTGCCGCCAGTGTCAGGCTTGTCCCTTTTGGACGAAGCACCAGAAGAACAGGTAAATGGAGTGTATCTGCCACATGATAGGCGCTGGCACGATCCGTCAAGCCGCCCAGACCATCATAATATCCCATAACGCCTTCTACGATCATCGCATCCTTTCCTGCACTGTACGTTTCAAACAGATTCCGCACCGCTTCCTCAGTAGAAAGAAACAGATCCAGATTATGGCTTTCCACCCCCAGAACGGAACGATGGAACATGGGGTCGATATAATCAGGTCCGCACTTGAAGGCACATACCTTCTTTCCTCTTTTCTGCAGTGCTGCCAATAGGGCACAGGTCACCGCCGTTTTGCCGCTGCCGGAAGCCGCCGCTGTAATGAGTAATTTATTCATGGCAGCCTCCTGTGATGAGAAATACGGGATTATTTGCCATCAGAAGATGCAGATCACCTATCGCCTTTGTCTTGCTGACGCTGATCTGTGTCACATAAGGCTCCATGCCGTATTTTTTCAGCGTTTCCACTGCCGCTGTCAGGGTTTCCACAGCAATAGCAGAAATGCAGATACGGACTGCAGGATTTTTCTCCAGCGCCAGTTTGATGACTGTATCCATTTCCCCTTTTGTGCCGCCGATAAATACTGCCTGTGGTATGGGCAGGTCTATCAACGCTTGAGGCGCTTTACCTTCTATTACAGAAAGATTCCACGCACCGATTTTTTCTTTGTTTTTCTGGATCAGGTCACAGCCTTCCGGATTATATTCCACTGCATAGACCCATCCTCTGGATGCTGCCAACGCCAGTTCCACACTGACACTGCCTGTCCCTGCACCAACATCCCAGATGATATCTTCCGGCTGCACTGCCAGTTTCGCCAGAATATTCGCACGCACTTCCCGCTTCGTCATAGGCACATTGCCGCGAATGAACATATCATCGGGCAATCCTGCACCACGAACCTTTCTTTCCGGGATTTTTTCTGTTAAAAGCACGGAAAGTGTTGCAAATTCTTTCTTTGCCAATGCTTCTGCTGTACCGCATGTAATTTTTTCATCAGGATAGGAAAGATTTTCACCCACGATCACCTGCAAACCACCCAGCCCCGCTTCCGTCAGCTGTCTGCAAATGGCCGCAGGTGTCCATGTGCCTCCCGTCAGGAAGAAGGCTTCTTTCCCTTCCATTACTGCATGGATGGCATTGCAATCCACCCCATGGGCAGAAACCAGATGCCATTCCTGCCAGGGCCTGCCCAATCTTGCTGCCAGGAGCTGCACACTGGAAATGCCAGGCAATACTTTCACGGAAAAACCATCTAACATCGTCAAAAGTTTTTTCGTACCGGAATAAAAACCTGTGTCCCCGCTAAAAATCACACAAACATACTCCACACCGCTGTCTTTAATAATTTCCAGAATTTCTTCCGCCTTCACTGCAGCTTTTCGATTTCCCGTGCAGCTTTCCGGCAGATGTTCCAGCAGGCGCTTCGCACCAATGATGAGATCCGCCTGCTGCAGCGCAGACATACATTCTGCTGTTATGGTTTCTACTGTCCCGCCGCCTAAAGCTGTTAAAATCACCTGCATCTCATCATCTCCTCACACACCTCAATAATTTCCTCATAGGATTTTCCGTCTTCTTCCGGACGGCGGATAATGACCACCTGCACGCCTTTGTTTTTTGCCGCTTCTATTTTCTCAGAAAAGCCACCGACTTTTCCCCCATCTTTCGTTACCATATAATTTATGTTGAATTGTCCCATCAGGGCTTCATTCAGTTCCTGACCGAAAGGCCCCTGCATGGCAATGATATTCCTTCTGGGAATCTGCTCCGTTTCGCAGACTGTCAGGTTTTCCGCCATAGGCAGAATCCTCGGATAGAGCCGCTCCCGTTCCAGAGAGGCAAACGCAGACAGTTCCTTCGTTCCTGTTGTCAGAAGGATGTTTCCCTCTGTATCCTTCAGAAATTCCGCCGCCTGTAATGCAGAAAAAACATAAACCGCACCTGCCACAGCATCGCTTTCTTCTCTCAGAAGGCGAAGGTAAGGAATACCCGCACCTTCACAGGCAGCCTTTATGTTTTTCGTCACTTCTACCGCATAAGGGTGTGTTGCATCAATGCAGATATCCTGTTTACGCAGAAGTTCCTTAATCTGAAAAATATCCTTTCTACCCTCCAGAACAGTAATGTTTTCAAGCTCTCCCTGCTCTTCCGTACCATAGGCTGTTGCAACGCAAACTGTTATCTCAGCCCCTTTTTCCGCCAAAGCATAGGAAAGATTTCTGCCCTCTGTGGTTCCTCCAAAAATCAGGATCTGCATTTTCTCTCATACCCCCGTGGTGTTACCATCCAGCCAGAAAGATTTTTCGTACTTTCCGCCCCAATAAATACTGTGGTAAACATATCTACCGTCTCTTCCCTCAATTCCTGCAGAGAAAGGAGTTTTTTCTTCTGCCCCTCCCTGCCAATATTTCTTGTCCAGCCACAGACAGTTTCGGGAGATTTCCCAGCCGAAAGCAAAATGTCACAGGCTTTTTTCAGATAATCCGCACGCTTTTTAGAAGAAGGGTTATAAAGACAAACTGCAAAATCCCCCTCCGCCGCACAACGCAGGCGTTTTTCAATCATTTCCCAGGGTGTTAGCAGATCGGACAGGGAAACGACGCAAAAATCATGCCCTAAAGGCGCACCTAATAATGCACCGCCAGACAATGCCGCCGTTACCCCTGCGACCACTTCGATCTCTACATCAGGGTAATCCTCCACCAACTGCAGCACCAGACCAGCCATACCATATACCCCTGCGTCACCGCTGCAAATCATAGCGACAGTCTTTCCAGCCTGTGCCCTTTCCAGAGCCCAGAGACATCGTTCCTTTTCCTGCATCATGGGTGTGGTATAGGTTTCTTTTTCTGCGAACAGTTCTCTTACTAATTCAATATAAACTGTATATCCGCACAACACGTCCGCCTGCGCCATCGCCTGCATGGCTTCCGCTGTCATATATTCCACACCGCCGGGACCGATCCCCACGATAAATACTTTATTCATCCTGCCACCTCCAGTTCGGCTGAAAAGGACGCAATGCCAATGCCATGGTCACGCCGTTGCCCACAAATTTTTTCTGATATAATACGCCGCCGCCCAAAACGGCACTTCTTTCACATACATTATCTACACCTGTAATGCTTTTCACAAAGGCAGAGGGTGTAAAGTCCCCTTCTGCCTGCTGCAGTTCTTCCACCGTATAGGTAACAAAGGGAAATCCATGATTTTCACAGAATTTCAGTAAGCCCGTTTCCTCTTTTTTCAAATCAATGCTGGCAACCATACAAATGGATTTCTCATGGATATCTGCCTGTTCCAAAAAAGCGACAAAAGTTTCCTCGATATTCTCCATAGGCGTACCTTTTCTGCAGCCAATGCCCAAAACGGCAATTCTCGGAATGAGATGCAGCGCATCTTCTTTTTTTGGGGAAATGCTCAGGCAAACATCATATATCTCGTCATCCACAAAAATCACATATTCAGGGGGTTCTCCTGTAATTTCCCATTCGCTTCTGATGCGAATTTCTTTCCCAGCCAGCAATTTTCCCGAAACAGTCTTGATTTTATGGATATGATCCAAATGACAATTCTGTCGTTTCGCCCACTCATCTACGGCAAACACACCATTGATATCTGTTGCCGTTGTGATGACAGGCAAAGCACCGCAAACTGTTCCGATTTTTCTCGCCAGATCATTTCCGCCGCCTAAATGTCCCGCAAGGATAGGAATGGCATATTTTCCGCACTCATCCACCACAATGACCGCAGGATCTGTTACCTTGCTTTTCAGAAAAGGAGCAATAGCACGAACGGCAATGCCTGCCGCCCCCACGAAAATCAACCCATCTGCCTCGTGAAAATATTTTTCTGTCCAGCCAGAAAGACTATAATTTACATTGCACCTTTCGACTGTGCCACCGAAACTCTCCGCTATTTTGTTTGCAATCTGTGTCCCCTTTTCTGTAAAGGAAAGATATGCCAGTTTCATCTGGAAGTCCCCTCTCGAAATTCCGTTGTAAAGGTTGGATCATAGAGTTTACTGCGCTCATAACTGCTCTGCAGAAAATCCCCCACTAAAATCAATGCTGTTTTTCGAACGCCTGCTTCCGCCGCACTTTTCGCCAGTGTGCCCACTGTACAGTACAGCACTTTTTCTTCAGGCCATGTTGCCTTATATACGATCGCTGCAGGAGTCTCCTTCGTATAGGCCCCTTGCAGCAGTTCCTGTTCTACTTCTTCCAATAATCCTGCTGATAAAAACAGCACCATCGTCGCCCCATGCTCTGCCAGCTTGGACAATCTTTCCCCTTCCGGCACAGGGGTACGACCAGCCATACGGGTAATGATGACGCTCTGACTGACACCGGGCAGAGTATATTCCCCGCGGATAGCCGCTGCTGCACCGCAGAAACTGGAAACGCCGGGGATATCATCATAGGCAATGCCCAATTCATCCAGAAGATCCATCTGTTCCCGAATGGCACCATACAGACATGGGTCACCTGTATGCAGCCGCAGAGTCGTTTTTCCTTCCGCTTCTGCGTTTTTCATCACTTCGATGACCTGTTCCAGCGTCATTTCCGCACTGTTATAGATTTTACAGTTTTCCCTGCACATGCCCAGAAGGACAGGGTTCACCAGACTGCCGGCATAGATGACCACATCTGCCTGTTTCAGATACTCCGCACCTCGTACTGTAATTAAATCAGGCGCACCGGGGCCTGCTCCCACAAAATGTACCATTTTACTTTTCTCCCTTCTGTGCCCAATTTCCTAATAATTTTTCTGCCGCTTTGGTTCTTCCCAGTTCTCCGTACACATTGGAGAACAGAACAGCACCCACGCTGTATTTTCCATTGGCTCTGCGATCCAGATGCTTCTGAATGGCATTCAGAAGACTTTCCCTTACTGCATCCCAAAGTTTATTTTCCATCAATACTTCAATGCAGGCATCCGTCGTTGCTGCATCCATCAGTTTTTCGCACAATGCCCTGTCTGCACCGCAGATGGCTGCATGGGTACAAAAAAGTTCCGTTCTGCAGTCGCCCCATTTGCTATGGGTATTCATGATGCCGCCGGCCAGTTTGATCAGTTTGCCTACATGGCCAACCAGAAGTACCTCCTGCATCTTTTCTGCACCGCAGGCATCCAGCAGTTCCCCGATGAAATTAGAGCAGACCACCACAGGCACATCTTTCGTTCCCGCAAAGGCATTTTCCTGCAGGAAGGTCATACCGTAATTCCCCGGTGTCAGGATCACCTGACGGGGATTGGTCAATGCCGCCTGATGGAGTTCTATTTTTTTCGTTTCGATCAGAGCCTGTATGCTCATGGGTTCTACGATACCCGATGTTCCGATAATGGAAATACCGCCGACGATCCCTAGATTGGGATTAAAGGTCTTTTTCGCTATTTCTTCTCCATTAGGAACAGAAATCGTTACTTTCAGATTTGGTTTTTCCTCCAGCACCTCGCAGACCGCTTCCACCGCTGTTTTTATCATTTCCCTCGGTACACGGTTGATCGCTGCCGCCCCAACAGGCTGATCCAGACCTGCCTTTGTCACCCTGCCGACACCTGCACCGCCATCAATAACAATGCCTGTTTCTGCCATTTTCGTTACTTCCGCAAAAACAGGCAGATTTGCTGTTACATCAATATCGTCCCCTGCATCCTTGATAACGGCACAACGAGCCACACCATTTTCCAAAGAACATTCCTGGGGTACCACTTCCACAGGGATGCCCTTCGGCGTCATGAGCCGTACTGTTTTCGGTACAGTTCCTGTCAGAAGCAGTTCCGTTGCAGCCGCTGCTGCCAATGCCGCACAGGTACCTGTGGTATAACCACAGCGCAGACGCTTGCCACCCGTTTCAATATAATGAGCGAACTTTGGTTGTTCCTCTCTGCAAAAAAATGCTCTGTATTCCTCCTGCTCCAGATCATACAGCTGGCAGATATATTCCTCTGTCAGTACATCTTTGGGTGGGCCGCTCTTTTCAATTTTCCCATCCTTTACGCAGAGTACCCTGTCAGAGATTTTTTTCGCCAGTTCCAATTCGTGCAAAGAAAGAAGGATGGCTGTGTTCTTCTTTTTTGCCATTCGTTTCAGAATGGACAGCAATTCCAGCTTATATTTGATATCCAGAAAACTGGTGGGTTCATCCAGCACGATGATCGTCGGTTCCTGACAGATTGCCCTTGCAAGAAGCACCCTCTGTCTTTGTCCGTCACTGATGGCATTGAAATCCACATCCTGCAATTCCAGTATATGTACCAGTTCCATAGCTTCCGTCACTTTTTGTTTATCTACCTCCGAAAGAATGCCCAGTCTGCCCGTATAAGGATACCGCCCTGCGGAAACCACATCCCAACAGGTCATACGATCTGTTTTCTGATGCATAGTCAGCACCAATGCCATCTCTTGTGCAATTTCCTTCCCGGAAAGGGTCTGCATAGATTCTCCCAACAGAAAAACCGACCCGTTCACAGGGGCAAGCTGTGCCGCGATGGTTTTCAGTAAAGTGGATTTACCACTGCCATTGGGGCCAATCAGTGTCAGAATTTCTCCGGCACACAGTTCAATTTCTGCCCCATGCACCACCGCATAGCCATGGTAACCCGCTGATAATTTTTTCGTTTTAATGATATTCATCTCTTTCATATCAGCGCTCCTTCTGCCGTTTCATCAATATATAAATGACTACTGGCGCACCAAATACCGCCGTAACGGAGCTGATGCTCACCTCTGTCGGCGCAAAAACCGTACGGGCGATCAAATCACAGAACAGACAGCACACCGCACCGCCCAGAAAACAACCGGGAATCACCAGAATGGGTTTCGATGTACCCAAAAGACTTTTTATCAGATGAGGCACTGCAATACCAACAAAGGAAATAGGGCCTGCAAAGGCTGTGACGCAGGCAGAAAGGAGCCCTGAAAGCAAAATCAGACAGATACAGAATGCTTTCGTATTCACACCAACACTTCTTGCATAGTCTTCCCCCTGCTGATAGGCAAAAATGGGCTTAGACATCAGGAATGCCCCCAGAACTGAAGCCAGAACCACCAAAGACATTCCTTTCAGATTATCCCAGTTCATGCCGGAAAAACTGCCCATAGACCAGTTATGGAGATTGACGATATCCGCATCGCTGGCAAAGGTCACCACAATATCCGTAATAGCAG
>NZ_JAFUMA010000039.1 GCF_017483025.1 Anaerotignum sp.
ATATGAGCCATGTTATCCACATCGGGCATCAGGAAACCGATACAGATAGCCGTTGCCGCCAAGAGCAGCATGGTGGCGTAATTCATGCCCGTATAGCGGGGGCCTCTTTTCTTCGTCAGCAGGAGCATTGCCCCCAGAAGACCATAGATGGCGCCGGATGCGCCGATGGAAACGCCGCCACCATTGCCCACAAGGATACTCAGCAGGACGCCGCAAAGACCGGAAACCAGATACAGCAAAAGAAATTTCCCGGAACCGATCAGCTTTTCCGTCCGCACGCCGAAATAATACAAATAAACGCAGTTAGAAGCCAGATGCATCAGCCCGCTGTGGAAAAACATACTGGTCAACAGTCGATAATATTCCCCCGCTTCGATGCCCGCTTTGCTCAGCCCAAAGGCGGTCAGGATTTCATTTCGCTGGCCGGAAAACATCGTCCATGCCAAGAGCGCCGCACAAAGGACGAAGATCATCACCGTTGCCACAGGCTTTTTCTGCTCCTTCGTATCCCGCAGGATGAGTACCTCCGGTTCCTTCCCCTTTGCCGCTGCCACGAGCAGTTTTTCGATGCCCAGCAATTTATCGGGCTCATTTTTCCCCGCAGAAACCTTGCCACTTTCTGTCGAAAACTGCCAGAAAACGCGATAAAATTTTTCCTCATAGGCATTGTATTTGGAGATATCCCCGCTTTCCACAGTATCCACAGGGGCATTTTCCCCCTCTTTATCCACAAGGACGGATAAGGCCACCACGCGGGTGCAATGGAACTGCTCCAGCTGTTCTTCCATACGTCTGCCGAAGTCGGCAAAGGTCATGTGGTCCTCCCGCCAGCCCTCATCCTCCTTGTCCATCAGACACAGCAAATACAGTACAGGGTTTTCTGCCCGCCAATACCAGTTATCTTTATTTTTTACCCTGCGAAAGCCCTTGTTTTCCAACTGCATCCGCAGATTCATCCAAAATTCCATGGAGGGTTCCTCCTCTTTCCTTCTTTTTCTTTATGATACCATAAGAACAACTGTTATTTTTGAAAAATCTCTTAAAATTTCCGTAAAATGTAAAAAACCCGCCTCTCGGCGGGTTTTTGAAAGGATAAGAAATGGGGTAATCTTTCTTATCGTAAAAGGAGTTCAAATTCCTTTTGGATGCTGAGAATAACCATGTGTTATACACAGGGAAGTAGTGGTTATCCACAAACTTATCCACACAATTAACATACCATAGATTCCCTCTGTTGTCAATTCGCAAGGCTTGTCGAAAAAGAACTTTTTATCGCGCGATGAAAAAAAATTTTCAAAGCAGGAAACTGAGCGCAAACATCCCTGCCACCCCCGGCATCCCCAAAAGGGCAGAGACCAGAAGCGTGGCGGCATTGACCCCCACGGCTGCCCCCAGCCCCTTTCCCAGAAAAAGGACGCAGCCCCCGGCAACAGCGGAAAGCCCCAGCCGCAAAAACACCCGCAAGGGCTTCGCCAGAGCGATCAGCGCCAGGGCAAACAGACACACAAAAATGGCACAGGCCATCACATATTCCCCCATAAAATCCCCCTTCCCTAAATGGCACTTCGCTGATATCCGCTGGTCAGGCCCATTTCCTTGGCGGCTTTCAGGAAGTATTCGTATTTTTTCTGCAAAGCGATGATCTCGTAGATGTAGCTGTCGATGAGGGCTTCATCGGTAGCATCCTCGAAAGAAGCACGGGCACATTCCAGCTGGATCTGGATCTGTCGGATGGCGGCAAGGATGGCTTCCCCCTCCGACAGGAGCCGTTCCTGTTTCATGGCAAGACCCCCTTTTTACTCCTAGTATAGGCGAGAAAAGGGAAATTTATGCAAAAGAAAAGGCATGTATTCCCATGCCTTTTTTCCTGTCATATAATTTGCTGAAGTTTTTTCAGTTCTTCTTCCGTCAGTTCCCTGCATTCCCCTTCGGGCAGGTCATCGGGCAGATAAAGGTCGCCCATGGCAAGGCGGTGCAGTTCCATCACCTTGGCACCAAAACAGCCAAACATCCGCTTGATCTGATGATATCTGCCTTCTTTCAAGGTCACTTCTGCGGTCTTTTCCCCAAGGATGACCAATTTCGCGTCCTTGCAGACGCCATCATTCAGCTCTACGCCTTCCGCAAAGCCCTTCTGCATTTCCTCCGTCACGGGGATATCCAGTTCCACCCGATAGACCTTCTGCACATGCTTTCTGGGGGAAAGGATATTGTGGGCCAGCACGCCGTCATCGGTGATGATCATCAGCCCTGTGGTATCCTTATCCAAACGCCCTGCAGGGAAAAGATCTCTCCCCTTTAATTCCGCAGGCACCAGCGCCAGCACCGTCTGGTGTTCCTTATCCTCCGTGGCGGAAACATAGCCCTTGGGCTTATGGAGCATCAGGTAGATCTGTTTTTTCACAGTCAGGGGCTTGCCGTCGATGGTGATAACGTTTTTTTCGGGGTCTGCCTTCTGGCTGGAGGAAGTGACAACCACGCCGTCGATGGCAATGCGTTTGCGCTTCACCAGATATTTTACATCACTGCGGGAATACAATCCCTGAGATGCAATGATCTTATCGATTCTATCCATAATCGGTTCCTTTCTTTTACAAAGCGTTATAGTCCGCTTTCAATTCTGCCAGAAGTTCTGCTTTCTTCTGGGGCGGATGGTGGCCTTTGATGGCGATGGAGAAATCCTCTTCCTCCAGCCATGCGATGAAATTACCCAGCAATTCCTTATCGTATACCCAGTCGTCCCCCACGGGAACGGAACAATAGCTGTCGCCAAGGAAAAGCAATCCATCCTCGGGAACGGAAAACACTACGCAATCCTCTGCATGGGGAGAGACCACTTCCTTCAAAATAACATTCACGCCGCCCAGGTCGATGTTGATTTCCCCTGTGAAGGAAATTTCCGCCTGTTCCACTTTGATCGCGGAACGGTCGGGGTATTCCTTGCGGATATGGATAAAGCAGAATTCCGAATCCTCGCCGCTTTCGATGCGCCCTTTCATGGAAGCATCATCCCACTGCCATTTTTTCATTTCGCCCAGGATGGCGTTGGTTTTTTCGCCTGCGAAGGAGACCGCATCCCAGCTGCAAAGGCCATAGGTATGGTCCCAATGGGCATGGGTCAGGGCAACGTATTTCGGCAAGGGCAATCCCCCTTCCGCCAGACCTGCTTTCAAAAGTTCTGCATGGGCGGGGGAATTGCCCGCATCCATAAGCAGAGCCGCTTTTTCGCCTTTTACATAGCCGATACAGGGTCTGTCCGTTTCGGGGTCGTTATTGGTATAAAAAACATGGTTCGTCAGTTTATTCCACATCATTCTTCCTCCATGAATTTCTGCAGTGCGGGGAAAGCCTTTTTGGCCTGCTGATAGCCATGGTGATAAAATTTCATCAGCTTATGGTAATCCTTTTCCAGACGCTTTACTTCCTGCATTTCAGGGCGAATGGAGAACACCTTCCCCTCCGCTTCCATCTGGTGGATGAAATCCAGGGTTTCATTATATACCACGGGGCGATGCAGCATGGCCTCCGCAAAATTGGGATATTTCTTTCGGTTTCTTTTTGCCAGAAGCGCTGTGCTCTTGGAAGGCTTCATGCGGAATTCCTTTCTTCTGGTCTCCACGATGACCACCTTATCACAGCCCCTTTCGAAGGCACGACGCACGGAAATAGAATCGGCAACGCCGCCGTCGGCATAGGGCACGCCGTCCACTTCCACCTCGGGCGTCGCCCCGGGCAGAGCAGAAGAAGCCTTGCCAATGGTCATCAGGTGTCTGCGGTCTGCGCCCCTGTCGGTCAGATATGCCGCCTGGCCTGTCAGGCAGTTGGTGGCGGTAAATTCCCGCTCCGTAGGGTTTGCAAAATAAGCATCGAAATCGAAGAGATTGATTTCCGTAGGCACTTTCCAGTAAATATTATCCATATCGAAGAGGTGGCCTGTCCGCAACAGGATATCCAGACCGAAATATCTGTATCTTTTATCCCTGCTGGCGGTGATATCTCTGGAGCGGCCCTTCTGGCCGGAAAGAAAATTCATCACATTGCCCGCGCCGGCGGAAGTTCCTACTGCATACTGAAACTGCACGCCCTGCTCCATCAGATAATCCATGACACCGGAAGTGAAGATGCCGCGATTGGCGCCCCCTTCCAAAACCAAACCGATTTTCATAAAATGACCTCCTTTTTGGCTTTTTCTATATCAGAATTTATTTTCTTTTTTTAAAAAAGTACCGTCGGGGAGGCTCCCCAACGGTACTATTTTACCATCTTAATCCTACTATTTCAATTTATTGCAAAACTTATGCCTGCTGTGCGGCTCTTTCTCTTGCCAGCTCTTCTGCGTGCAGTTTTGCGTTTTTCGCAATGCGTTTTGCTGTTTTGCGAGCATTTGCTTTTCTTCTTCTTTCATTCATCCACATATACAGAACGGGGATGAATACCAGTGTTACCACTGTGGACAGAGTCAGACCGAAGATAACACCGATGGCCAGTGCCTGCATCATTTCGGAACCTTCGCTGGTTGCCAGTGCCATAGGCACCATACCCAGAACCGTTGTCAGTGTTGTCATCAGGATAGGACGCAGACGACGAGGACCTGCTGTTGTCAGGGCGTCATAACATGTCATACCGCGATCCATCAGCTGGTTTGTGTAGTCAACCAGTACGATACCATTGTTTACTACCATACCGATCAGCATAACGAAGCCCATCATGGCAGGCATTGTGATGGTGTTGCCTGTGATCAAGAGACCCAGGATGGCACCTGTGATCGCCAGTGGCATGGAGAACATAACGATAAAAGGATAACGCAGGGATTCGAACTGGGATGCCATGATCATGTATACCAGAAGGACAGCAACTACCATTGCCAGGCCCAGTTTCTGGAAGGATTCATTCATCATTTCTGTCATACCGCCGAATTCATAGTAGCAACCATCGGGCAGTTCTGCGTCTTTCAT
>NZ_JAFUMA010000040.1 GCF_017483025.1 Anaerotignum sp.
ATTCAGCCAACCACGTTTGCCAAAGCCTTCTACAGGTGTATTCAATTCCAAATACACAGTATTCTGTTTCTCTATGCGGATTTCTGCATTGATGCGGAGCACAGGTCTGAGAGATATAAAACCTTCCGGCAGCATAGCGCGGAGACGATCCTGTTCCACGCGATATGCCATAACAAATTGTTCGATTTTCATAAAACTGCTCCTTTTTTTAATATGGAAACGCGGAGATACTAAAGGGCATCTCTCGCAAATGGAATCACTGTTTGCTACAATAATTGTATCGCGGACATGGATAAATGTCTATAAAACAGAGGGTTTCCTATAAAAAGAGAATGGCACTGATTTTGAAAGGTATCCTGACATTGGGTTGCTTTGGCTATGATATGGGCTGGGACGGTCCACAGTAACAGTAGTAAATAACAGAATGCAGTAAAAAATAATCGAGGCTTGCGTCAATTGGCGCAGGCCTTTTTCTTGATATTCCAAAAGAAAATGGATATACTAACCTCAATTTAGGAAACGGAGGGATGGATTTGATTTACACACTGACAGTGAATCCTTCGGTGGATTATGTGGTGCAGATGGGTGAATTTCGCCCGGGAATGGTGAATCGTGCCATGGGAGAGGCGGTCTTTTCCGGTGGGAAAGGCATCAATGTTGCCATCATCCTGCAGAATCTGGGGGTAAATAACCGCGCCCTGGGCTTTCTGGCGGGCTTCACGGGGGATTTTATTGAAGCAGACCTGAAGGAGCAGGGATGCAAGACGGATTTCGTGCGTCTGGCGAAAGGCTTTACCCGCATCAATGTGAAGCTGAAAGGGCAGGAGGAAAGCGAGATCAACGGCGGCGGCCCTGCGGTGGATCAGGCTGCCATGGAGCAGCTTTTCGAAAAGATCAATACCCTGCAGAAGGGGGATATGCTCATTATTTCCGGTAGCGTGCCTCCATCTTTGCCCAGGGATTTTTATGAAAAGATTTTAGACCTGCTGGAAGGCAGGGGCATTTACACAGTGGTAGACGCCACGGGGGAAGTGCTGCTGAAAACCTTACGCTATGAGCCTTTTCTTATCAAGCCGAATCATCAGGAGTTGGAAGAACTGGCCCAGAGCAGGCTTTTTACCCGTGAAGAGATCATTGCCCAGGGAAAACGGCTGCAGGAGATGGGGGCGAAAAATGTCCTCATTTCTCTGGCGGCGGAAGGGGCAGTTCTGCTGACTTCCGACGGGGATGTTTTATTCGGCGAAGCGCCCAGAGGCAAGGTAATCAATTCCGTGGGGGCGGGGGATTCCATGGTAGGCGGCTTTGTGGCAGGCTGGCTGAAAACGGGCAGCTATAAAGAAGCCTTGCGATGGGGCGTTGCGGCGGGGAGCGCCAGCGCCTTTTGTGAAACATTGGCAACGGGGGAAGAAATTCGAAGATTATATGACGAAAAAATAAAAATCAGCAGCGAAGCAGACGATTGACTCGCTGCAGAAAGAGGTCAATATGAGGATTTCCGAACTGCTGCAAAAAGAAAGCATTGCCATTGGGAAGAAGCCGAGAAACAAAAATGCTGCCATCGACCATCTGGTGGAGCTGCTGGCGAAAAGCGGCAATCTGAAGGATAAAGGGAAATTCAAACAGGCGATTTTGGAAAGAGAAAAACTTTCCACCACAGGCATAGGCGAGGGTATCGCCATTCCCCATGGGAAGAGCAGCGCTGTGAAAAAAGCGGCCCTGGCGGCTATGGTCGTTCCCGAAGGGGTGGATTTCGAAAGCGCCGATGGGCAGGATGCTCATTTGCTGTTTATGATCGCCGTACCCGAAAATGGAGCGAATTTTCATCTGGAGGTACTGGAACGGCTGGCGGCTATGCTGATGGATGAGGATTTTCGAAAGAAGCTGATGGAGGCGAAAAATCCTTCTGCGTTTCTGGAAATTATTTCTCGAGAAGAAGAAAAACGCTTTGAAAAGCCACAGGAAGAAGAAAAATACGGCTATGATGTTTTAGCCGTGACGGCCTGCCCTACAGGCATTGCCCATACTTTTATGGCGGCGGAAAGCCTGGAAAACAAGGCCAGAGAAATGGGCATCACCATCAAGGTGGAAACTAATGGCAGCGGCGGGGCGAAAAACGTGCTGACGGCAGAGGAGATCGAAGAAGCCAAAGGCATCATCGTTGCGGCGGATAAAAACGTGGAAATGGCTCGTTTCAACGGGAAAAAGGTGCTGCAGGTGCCCGTGGCGGACGGCATCCGCAAGCCGGATGTGCTTCTGAGCAAGATCATGCAGGGGGAAGCGCCGCTGTTCGGCGCAGGAAAAGACGTGGAAATGGCCGATGGCAGAGAAGAAAAGGGCGGCACGGGCAAAAAGATCTATCGTGATTTGATGAACGGCGTTTCCCATATGCTGCCCTTTGTTATCGGCGGTGGCATTCTGATCGCCTTGGCCTTTTTGCTGGATGATTACAGCATCGACCCTGCCAATTTCGGTTCCAATCTGCCCCAGGCGGCTTTCTTCAAGCGCATCGGGGATGCAGCCTTTGGTTTTATGATGCCCGTTCTGGCGGGTTATATCGCCATGAGTATTGGGGACAGGCCTGCGCTGGCTCCCGGATTTGTGGGCGGGTTTCTGGCCAATAGCGGCGGCAGCGGCTTCCTTGGAGCGTTGCTGGCGGGCTTTGCGGCAGGCTATCTGATTTTATTACTGAGAAAAATTTTCGATAAACTGCCTCGTTCTCTGGAGGGTATTAAGCCCATTTTGCTATACCCTGTGCTTGGTACGTTCCTGATCGGCGCATTGATTCAGATCGTTATTAATCCTCCCGTGGCGTGGCTGAATGAGGCCCTGTATGATTTTCTGGCGCGGATGGGCACAACCAGCCGTGTGCTGCTGGGCATCGTTCTGGGGGGCATGATGAGTGTGGATATGGGCGGCCCCATCAATAAGGCAGCCTATGTATTCGGCACGGCTTCTCTGGCCAGCGATGAATTTCAGATCATGGCGGCAGTCATGGCAGGGGGCATGGTGCCTCCGTTGGCGCTGGCTCTGGCAGTCATGGTTTTCAAAAAGAAATTCAGTGCAAAAGATAGACAGTCCGGCGTAGCGAATCTTATCATGGGGGCATGCTTCATTACGGAAGGTGCCATTCCCTTTGCGGCGGCAGACCCTTTGCGGGTCATCCCTTCCTGTGTGGTGGGCTCTGCGGTGGCAGGCGGGCTGAGCATGTTTTTCCGCTGTGCTTTGCGGGCGCCCCATGGCGGCGTTTTTGTTCTGCCTGTTATTACGAATCCCTTCGGCTTTCTGGCGGCAGTAGTCGTTGGAGCCATTGCGGGGATGCTGATGCTTGGCCTGCTGAAAAAGAACGAACCGCAGACAGTTTGAAATAAATTACCATAGAAATAACCTTGCGCCTTTTTGTCGAATCCCGTATACTTGTATCAGTGGCATGTAAAAAATGCCTTGGATTGAAAAAAAGAGCAAGGTTGTGAAATAATTGAACGAAAATTTACAAGAATGGGGAAAAGCCATCCTGCGGGCGGCGGTTATCATCGTCGTGCTGTTCTTTTTCTGCTGGCCCATGCGGCTCATGGGCAGTTCCATGGAACCGACCATGGGCGATGGTGAGATCGTGCTGATGAATCGTTTTGCGGCGATGCAGGGGCATTATGAAAAGGGAGATATTGTCATGTTCCACTATTACGATGCCGATGGCAGCAAGACGGTGGTAAAACGCATCATTGCCACGGAAGGGGATACCATCCGTATTTTGGAGGATGGCGGCGTGGAAGTGAATGGAGAAATATTGCAGGAGGACTATGTGGAGGGGAAAACGGAAGGTCTGGTAGATATGAAGGTACCAAGGGATACGGTATTCGTCATGGGGGATAACCGCCAGACCAGCTTCGACAGCCGCAATATGGGGGCCATCCCCTGCGACGATCTGAAGGGAAAGGTGTTTTTCCGCATCTATCCTTTTGGGGAATTGGGTAAAATCGGATAAAAAAGAAAAAGACATAACCGGGAAAGGTTATGTCTTTCTTTTTATCTTACCATTTTGATGATGAGCAATTTCTGCCCCGGATAGATCAGGTCAGGGTTTTCGATATCATTCACTGCCAGGATATCGTTCACCGTGGTACGGTATCTTTTGGCGATCTTCCAGAGGGAGTCTCCCTTCTGCACCATATAGATGACTGCGCCTGCCATAGGCTGTCGTGCTGTTTCTTCGTCCATGGTGATATCTGTTACCGTTTCTGCCGTTTCCATCCGTGTCACAACGGTTTCCATGGTCACCGTGGCCCGCAGTTCCCCTTCCCGTTCGGAAAGCATCTGGAAATCAATATCATCCAGCCGCAGGGTCACATCTGCTTCGTCGCCTTCTGCCACGCCCCGCAGCTCCATCATCTGCCCGAAGGGAATGCCCCTCTGCAGCATGCACACGGGCATTTCGTCATCCTCACAATAGTAAAGGATATCCGCCGTCAGAACGCCTTCCGCTTCCACATTATCCACTACTGTCCGTGCTTCGGAAAGGCTGACATTCCCCCAGACCTCTTCCGCCCGCAGCATGGGCATTTCGCCGTTTTCCAGCTGGATGCGCTCTTTTACGATGAACTGATTTTTTCCGCTGCCTACGGTGATGGGGTAGGTGATAGTCTCTTTTTCCAGGGTGACTGCGCCATTGGGCGCATAGGCATCCTGCAAAATCTCCTGTTCCACCATCTCTTTGCCGTTCATTTCTGCCCCGATGGTCACATCTACAGCCACCTGTCTGGCTTCGCCGTCCTCGTCGGCCGCAGGGGTCAGTCTGGCTTCTTCGATGGTCAGACTACCATTCAGTTCCGTTTTCGGCTCGATAGTTTCTCCCTCCAGGTAGCCGTTGAAGGGAATTTTCTCGCAGAAGCTGCCCAGATTTCCTTCTCCATCGCAATAAAGCATACAGATCTTCAGGTTTCCCCGCACCATGACTTTTCCATCCATGGCCCGCATATCCTGCTCTGTCAGGTCGATGCTTTCCCAGAGAACGTCGGCAATTTCAGGCTTGGATGCGGAGAGGTTCAAATCCTCTTTCACGGTGAAGCGGTCTTTCAGGGTCGCTGTGTCCCGTTCCATCCGCAGAGTCCCTTTCAGACATTCGATGCCTTCCCCTGTTACGCCGCTCAAAATTTCTGCATGATTCTGGCGTTTTGCTTCTGCCATCACCTGAATGACTGCTTTTACGCCGATCTTTCTGTCATTGATGATCTGGCAGTCCAGATGTTCCAGTTCTGTTTCCAGTTTTACATCCATGTCCTTTTCCAGTCCATCCATATGTAAAAAATCTTCCAGAGGCAGACTGGCCTGCATGGCATAGAGGGGGCGTTCCCCATTCTTTGCCCGGTACAGCACAGAGACCTCCATCTCCCCGGAAAAGGAAAGGCGGTCGTCCGCAATGCGCTTTTCCCGAATTTTCACTTTCCCTTCGCAGCGTAAAATTTCCTGCAGATCAGGCTTGCTGTCGGGCACGATCATGTCTCCTTCCAGTAAAATCTGAGAGGACTGCTTTGTGGCTGTGTCCTTCCAGTTCATATCCATCGTTTCTTTCGCCAATGTCAACGGCATAAAAACCCTCCTGTTCATCCATAGATTTCCACACTTTGTCTCTATGCAAGTATATGAGGGAGAATGGGGGATATGCAGAAAAGGTTCTCGAAAAGGGGGTTTTGGTGGTTTTATCTGAAGTCTGATGGCTTCGGGGGCTTTCGAGATTGCGCCGAATGGGCGCAAGTTTGATTTCTTGGAAATCGAGAATGTGAATTTAGAGCGAGAACATAGGATTTTCTGTGCAACCCCTTTGCGTATAGAGAAGTGATGTGTTATAATATACAATTAGCAAAGGTGTACCCATTTTTCGGCTCTCCTTTTGCGCAGGAAAAGTTTCAGATGTATTTTTCGCACAGAGGTGTCTTTATGAAAGGCTATTTTATTTCCGTGGAAGGCGGCGACGGCAGCGGCAAATCCACACAGATCAAAAAAATAGAAGCATACTTACGGGAACAGGGGCAGGAAGTCATCCTGACCAGAGAACCCGGCGGCACGCCTGTGGCAGAAAAAATCAGGGAACTGATCCTTGACCCTGCCAACAAAGCCCTGACGGGCAGAGCGGAAATGCTGCTTTACGCCGCATCCCGTGCCCAGCATGTGGAAGAAAAGATCCTTCCCGCTTTGGCAGCAGGCAAAACCGTGCTTTCCGATCGTTTCACCGATTCCAGCATCGCCTATCAGGCTTTCGGCAGAGGCTTGGGCGGCATGGTGGCAGAAGTGAACCGCATCGCCACCGGCGGCAAAGAACCCGATCTGACGATTTTCCTTAACATCACCCCTGCAGCGGGCATGGCGCGGAAAAATAATCAGGACGGACACGAATTAGACCGCCTGGAACAGGAAAAGGCGGCCTTCCATGAAAAGGTCTACGAAGGCTATCTCTCTCTTGTGAAGGAAAGCAACGGACGTATCGCTGATATCGACGCAGATAGACCCGCCGAAGAAGTTTTCGCTGATATCAAAAAACACTTAGACAGAGTATTCGGCTTTGTGGCCACAAAATAAGGAGGGGCTTTTATGAAACTCATCATTGCCATCATTCAGGATGAAGACGCGGGCGAAGTGATCTCCCATCTGAATGAAGAAAAATTTCAGGTAACCAGACTGTCTACAAAGGGTGGTTTCCTCCGCGCAGGCAATACTACCATTATGACTGGTGTGGAAGATGCCAGAGTGGATGAAGCGCTGAAGATCATCGAAGAAAACAGCAAAGCGCGTACCCAGTATGCGACACTGCCCTCTTCCGTAGGCGCGATGCATGGCTTTATCCTGGCGCCCATCGAAGTGAAGGTCGGCGGCGCGACAGTATTTGTGCTGGATGTGGAACAGTTCCATAAATTCTGAAGCGGCGAGAGTTAGCGTTTTTTTGCGCAGCAAAAAATCTCGGCCAAAGACTTTAGGTTTATATTGAAAGAACTAAGAAAGGAGCGGGCGGATTTGTATACATTTCAGGAGATCTGGGGAAATGCGCCCCTGGTGGAACAGCTGAAGCGGGCTGCCGCCGGCGGAAAATCTTCCCACGCCTATCTTTTCTTGGGGGGCGCAGGGGCAGGGAAACGGCTGATTGCCAATACCTTTGCCAAAGCCCTGCAATGTGAAAGCCCAGGGGAGAAACCCTGCGGAATATGCCGCAGCTGTCAATCCTTTGACAACGGCAACCATCCCGATATCATTTACGTAAGAGGGGAAAAGAAAAATCTCCTTGTGGACGATATCCGGGAACAGATTCTGGAAACGGTGGATTTGAAGCCGTATCATTATGACAAAAAAATTTATATTATCGAAAAGGCGGATACCATGAACGTGCAGGCGCAAAACGCCCTGCTGAAAACCCTGGAAGAACCGCCTGCCCATGCTGTGTTCCTGCTTCTGGCGGAACGGGCAGAGGCATTTTTGCAGACCATCCTTTCCCGCGTGGTGACGATGAAAATTCGCCCCCTTTCCGCGGATACCATTGCAGAATACCTGACGAAAAAGGCCTTCCTTTCGGAAGAAGAAAGCCATACCCTGGCGGCATATGCTCAGGGGCGCATCGGTCAGGCGCTGGAATTGATGGAGGATGAATCCTTTCGGGATATGCGTCAGGATATCCTGGGGAAACTGGAAGCTTTGCCTTCCATGAGCGAAGGCGAGGCCTATTTGCTTGCAAAAGATCTGGAGGTCTATAAAAACGACCTGCGGTTTTTGGATATTATGGAATTGTGGTATCGGGATCTTCTGGCGGCGAAAAGCCTGCGGGAGGAAAGATACCTCATCCAGAAAGATAAGAAAGATGCCATTTTCCGAGGGGCGAAGGAGCCTGCGGAAAGACTGGCGAAAAAAGCGGCCGCTGTGCGTACGGCAAGACAGCGGCTGGCAATGAATGCAAATTTTCGGCTGACCATAGAGGTCATGCTGATGGACTTAAAGGAGACTAGCGAATGATAGAAGTAGTTGGCATCCGTTTCAAAAAAGCGGGCAAGATGTATTATTTTGACCCCGCAGGCCTGAAACTGGAAAAAGAAGACGGCGCCATCGTGGAAACCGCGAGAGGCGTGGAATATGGCACTGTAATCAAAGGCAATACCATGGTGCCCGAAGAAGCCATCGTGTCCCCTCTGAAACAGGTGATGCGAAAGGCAACGAAGGATGACGCAAAAACAGTGGAAAACAACCGCAAAAAAGAAAGCGAAGCCTTCGATATCTGTTTGGAAAAAATCGTCCGCCTGGGCTTGGATATGAAGCTGGTAGACGTGGAAATGACTTTCGACAGAAATAAACTGATCTTCTACTTTACCTCCGACGGCAGAGTAGACTTCCGTGAACTGGTAAAGGAACTGGCGGCAGTGTTCCGCATGCGCATCGAATTGAGACAGATCGGCGTCCGTGACGAAGCGAAGATGCTCAACGGCATCGGTATCTGTGGCAGACCTCTTTGCTGCGCCACATTCCTGGGCGATTTCCAGCCTGTATCCATCAAAATGGCGAAGGAACAGAATCTGTCCCTGAACCCTACAAAGATCAGCGGCATCTGCGGCAGACTGATGTGCTGACTGAAATATGAAGAAGATGTTTACGAAGAACTGAATAAAAAACTGCCCCGCGTTGGCGATATCATCTCCACGCCCGATGGCACAGGGGAAATCCTCTCCACAAACGTGCTGATGCAGCAGGTGAAGGCGGCGGTGAGAAAAGCGGAAAACGATCCACCCACCATCGGTTTCTATCATGTAGATGAGATCAAACTGATCCGTTCCAAGAAAAAACGCAAACAGGAACCTATTCCGGAGGAACTGAAAGCATATGAGGACTGATATCACCATCCATCCCCATGAAAGGGTAGATGACCTCCATCGGGACGGACATCTTATCATTCAGGACCCGAAACGGTTCTGCTTCGGCGTGGATGCAGTCATTCTGGCGGGCTTTGCCAAGGTGAAAAAGGGCGAAACCGTGCTGGATTTAGGCACCGGCACAGGCATCATCCCCATCCTGCTGGCGGCAAAGACCAAAGGTGAGCATTTCACAGGGCTGGAAATTCAGACGGAAAGCGCAGAAATGGCGAACCGCAGCGTTCTGATGAACGAACTGGAAGAAAAAGTCGAAATCAAAGAGGGCGATATCAAGGAAGCAGTGCAGATTTTCGGCGGCTCCACCTTTGATGTTGTCACATCCAATCCCCCTTACATGAACGAGGGCGGCGGTCTGGTGAATCCCTTCGAGGCGAAGGCCATTGCCCGTCATGAAATCCTCTGTTCTCTGGAGGATGTGGTGGCTGCGGCAGCGAAGACCCTGAAACCTCTGGGTAGATTTTACATGATTCACAGACCCCATCGTCTGACGGATATCATGGTTCTCCTGAGACAGTATAAACTGGAGCCCAAACGCATCCGTTTCGTGCAGCCCTATGCGGATAAGGAACCTACTATGGTTCTGGTAGAAGCGGCAAGGGGTGGCAAGCCCTGGGTGAAGGTAGACGCACCACTGGTCATCTATAAAGCGCCCAATGAATACACCGAAGAAATTTACGAAATCTATTATGGAAAGGGACAGGCGTAAACTTACGACTGTTTATATAGAATTATGGCAGGGACATTATATCTTTGCGCCACGCCCATCGGCAATCTGGACGATATCACATTGCGCGTTCTGAAGCTGATGGAAAGCGTGGATGTGATCGCTGCGGAGGATACCCGCAATACATTGAAATTATTGAACCACTTCGAGATCAAGACCCCTATGACCAGCTACCATGAGCATAATAAGGTGACAAAAGGGCCTGTGCTGGTGGAACGCATGCTGGCAGGGGAAAGCATCGCCCTGGTGACGGATGCGGGCATGCCCGGCATTTCCGACCCTGGCGCTGATCTGGTGAAGCTGTGCTATGATGCAGGCGTGCCTGTGACCGTAGCCCCCGGTGCGTCTGCGGCAGTGGTGGCGCTGGTGTTGAGTGGTCTGGATACGAGAAGATTTGTATTCGAAGGCTTTTTGCCCCCTGACAAGAAGGAAAGAAAAGCCATCCTGAAAACCCTGGAACGGGAACACCGTACCATGATCTTCTATGAAGCCCCCCACAGGCTGACGGATACCCTGGAAGAACTGGCGGGCATCTTCGGGGAGGAAAGACAGATGGCAGCCACCAGGGAATTGACGAAGAAATTCGAAGAAGTCCGCAGAGATACCATCGGCGGACACATCAGATATTTTACAGAAAACCCGCCCAAGGGCGAATTCGTTCTGGTCTGCGAGGGCTTCTCTCTGGAGGCCCAGCGGCAGGAAGAAATGGAAAGCTGGGAATCCATTTCCGTGGAGGAACATGTGCAGCGCTATCTGGATCAGGGCATGAGCGAAAAAGATGCCATGAAGCAGGCGGCGAAAGACCGCGGCGTTTCCAAAAGAGATATTTATCAGGTTTTAAAGAAATAAACGGAAATTTTTCCGAGGAAAGGAGCGATGACAAATGGAAAGATTGATCGAAGGATTTTCTATGCTGAATTGGCAGCATTATCTGTTTGCCGCCAGTGTGGCTTATGTCATCACCTATATCTATCGTACCATCGCACGCTGGAAAGAGAGAAAGAAAAAGGGCGAAAAGACATACGTCATCAAGACTTTGGACAGGCAGGCAGTGGATCGCTGCGCAGAGCTGTTCCCCATTGATGTTCTTTCCTTTAAGGGCAGAGAATTCAAAAGAGGAATGAAGATCCGAGTGACGACGATCCAGAAAAACATCATCGAAGGGGAATTTATCGGCCTGAATCAGGTGAATCTGGTCTGCATCAAGACAGGCAATCAGATCATTGCCCATCAGCTGGAAAAGATCGCTGAAATCTCAGCGGCAGAATAAAATTCTGTTTACATTTTCTGGAAAATATGATATAAAATGAAATACAATGCGTTGCTTCCACTAAGCGTAAATCCGATTGTGGCAGCGGCGCATTCTTTTTTTGCGCAAAAAAGAGAAGGATATTGGGGATGTGACAAAAAGTCCTCAAATGCACCGTTTTTCCCGTATTTATGCGTTTTTAACGTGATTTTAACGGCTGAAAATATTGAAAATTTTGGGATGGTGAATATAATAAAATGAGTATCAGACCGAGTGGTCTGAAAAATACAGAGAGGAGGAATCCCATTTGAAAACAGAAAACGAAATACTGGAAATGGCTTTTGCCATGTTTTTGGAAAAGGGATTTTCCGAGATCTCTACCAATGAGCTGATTCGTGCAGCAGGCCTGACCAAAGGCGGTTTCTACTATTCCTTCAAGAGCAGGGAAGATCTGGATCAGAGGGTCATCGAAAGATATATCCACCCTTTCTTCAGCCAGCCCCTGGAAGAGATGGAAAAGATGTGGGAGGCAAGCAAAAAAGATGCCCCTACGGGAAAACTGCTCTGGTACGGCTTTTTCCAGCCCCAGCGTTTCTCTAATTATCAGGAGAAGATCGGCAAAAAAATCGCTTTTCGTAATTTCTATTTCCTGATTTATGAAGGAATGAAAAAATTCCCCGAAGTGGCAGAGTATTATAAGGATTTCAATGCCAGGAAGGGGCAGATCCTGAAGCGCATCCTTGAAAGAGGACAGATCCGCGGAGAAATCACAAAAAATATCGATTTGGAAAATTACATCACCATGATCCTGGCTATGCAGGATGGCATCCTGGCGCTGAAAGTGCTGGATGACGACATCGATGATGAAGAAAAATATGAAAAGATCCAATACCAGATGTGGAAGGATATTTCCACAGAAGAGATCAAAAATTATATGGATGGAGGTGTGACAAGTGCAGTATCATAAAAATGACAATACATACAAAATGGGTATCGACATTGGTTCCACAACAGTAAAAGTCGTTCTGGCCGATGAAGATAACAAGATTGCATTCAGCAGATACAGAAGACACTTCTCAGAAATCAAAAAAACAGTAAAGGATATCCTGAAGGAAGCCAAGGAAGAGATCGGTAACGCGATCTTCTCTGCCATGATCACAGGCAGCGGCGGCGTTGCTCTGGCAAAGGCCATCGGCGTGGAATTCATTCAGGAGGTAGTAGCGACAGCCAATGCCGTTGAAGCAACAGCACCCCAGACAGATGTAGCCATCGAGCTGGGCGGCGAAGATGCCAAGATCATCTATTTCGAAGGCGGCAATGTAGAACAGAGAATGAATGGTGTTTGTGCCGGCGGTACAGGCTCCTTCATCGACCAGATGGCAAGCCTGCTGCAGACAGACGCAACAGGTCTGAACGAACTGGCAAAAGACTATAAGGTGATCTATCCCATCGCATCTCGCTGCGGCGTATTTGCGAAGACAGATATCCAGCCCCTCATCAACGAGGGCGCAAAAAAGGAAGACCTGGCGGCTTCCATTTTCCAGGCGGTTGTCAACCAGACCATCGCAGGTCTGGCCTGTGGGAAACCCATCAGAGGCCATGTTGCCTTCCTGGGCGGCCCCCTGCATTTCCTGTCTGAATTGAGAGGTCGTTTCATCGAAACACTGAAGCTGACAGATGAAACAACCATCATTCCCGAAAATTCTCACCTTTTCGCGGCATACGGCACAGCTGTTTCCAACAAAGGCGAAGCAACGCTGGATTTCGATAACCTGCTGACAAAACTGGAAGCAGGCGTAGAGCTGACAGCAGAAGTTTCCCGTATGGATCCTCTGTTTAAAGATGAGGCAGATTACGAAGCATTTAAAGAACGCCACGACAGAGATAAAGTAAAACGCATCCCCATTTCCAATTACCATGGGGACGCTTTCCTGGGCATCGACGCAGGCTCCACCACAACAAAGGTAGCTCTGGTTTCCAAAGACGGCGACCTGCTGTATTCCTTCTATGCAGGCAATGAAGGCAGCCCTCTGAATGTTGTGATGAAGAGCCTGAATGAAATGTACGACCTGATGCCTGATGATGTTGTCATCCGCAATTCCTGCGTGACTGGCTACGGCGAAGGCCTCATCAAGGAAGCCCTGATGATCGATCTGGGCTATATCGAAACCGTTGCCCATTATAAAGCGGCTCAGTTCTTTAAGCCCGACGTTGATTTCATTCTGGATATCGGCGGTCAGGATATGAAATGTATCCGCATCAAGGATAATGTCATCGACAGCGTATTGCTGAACGAAGCATGCTCCTCCGGCTGTGGTTCCTTCATTGAAACCTTCGCAAAATCCCTGAACTATTCCGTAGCGGATTTCGCAAAGGTTGCGCTGTTCGCAAAGAACCCCATCGACCTGGGCTCCAGATGTACGGTATTCATGAACTCCCGTGTAAAACAGGCCCAGAAGGAAGGCGCAGAGGTTGCAGATATTTCCGCAGGTCTGGCATATTCCGTTATCAAAAACGCACTGCTGAAGGTAATCAAAATTTCCGACCCTAAAGCAATGGGTAAATCCATGGTCGTACAGGGTGGTACCTTCTACAACGACGCAGTACTGAAAAGCTTTGAAATGATCAGCGGCAGACAGGCTGTCCGCCCCGATATCGCAGGTATCATGGGTGCCTTTGGTGCAGGTCTGATCGCAAGAGATAAATACACCGCAGGCTATCAGACTACACTGATCAGCCGTGAAGAAATGAATGCACTGGAAGTACAGTCCAACATGGCAAGATGTCAGGGCTGCACCAACCACTGCCTGCTGACAGTGAATCTGTTCAGCGGCGGCAGACGCTTCATCACAGGCAACAGATGTGAAAGAGGTCTGGGTAAAGAGAAGATCGAAGATCCCGCACCTAACCTGTATGATTACAAACGCCACAGACTGTTCGACTACGAACCCCTGACAGCAGAACAGGCAACGAAGGGCACTGTTGGTATTCCCCGTGTGCTGAATATGTTTGAAGATTATCCCTTCTGGTACACATTCTTTACAAAACTGGGCTACAGAGTTGTTCTGTCTCCTTATTCTTCCAAGGCTGTATTCGAAATGGGTATGGAATCCATCCCCAGTGAATCCGTTTGCTACCCTGCGAAGCTGGTACACGGTCACGTGATGTGGCTCATTGATCAGGGCGTAGATTTTATCTTCTATCCCGGTATCGTTTATGAAAGACGCGACAGCGACGCGGCAGATAATAACTATAACTGCCCCATCGTTGCATCCTATAATGAAAACATCAAAAATAACATAGAGGATCTAAAGGAAAGAAATGTAAAATTCATGAATCCTTTCCTCTCTCTGGATAAGATCGAAACCGTCATCAAACGTATGACAGAAGAATTCGTTCCCATGGGCTGCGATGCAAAAGACATCAAGGCTGCTGTGGAAGCAGGCTGGAAGGAATGGGAAAACTTCCGCAATGATATGCGCAAAAAAGGCGAAGAAACTCTGGCATATATTCGCGAAAGAGGTATGACAGGTATCGTTCTGGCGGGCAGACCCTACCATGCAGACCCTGAAATCAACCATGGTATCCCCGAACTGATCGCCGGCTACCGCATTGCTGTTCTGACAGAAGACAGCGTGGCACACCTGGGCCATGTGGAACGTCCTACCATCGTTCGTGACCAGTGGACATACCACTCCAGACTGTATGAATCTGCAGCCTTCGTCAAAACCCAGAAGGATCTGGAATTTGTTCAGCTGAACTCCTTTGGCTGCGGTCTGGACGCTGTAACGACAGATGAAGTAAAAGCCATCCTGAATGCAGCGGGCAAAATCTATACAGCCCTGAAGATCGACGAAGTAAATAACCTGGGCGCAGCCCGTATCCGTATCCGTTCCCTGATCGCTGCTATCGAAGACAGAAAAGAAAAGAACGTGAAGATCAAAAAAGGCGACGCTTCCCTGCATCGCGTGCTCTTCACAAAGGAAATGAAGAAGGAGTACACCATCATTTGCCCTCAGATGTCGCCTATCCATTTCGAACTGCTGGAACCTGCTTTCCGCAAGGCCGGCTATAAGATCGAGATCATGGAAGCCATGGATAAGCATGCCATCGAAACCGGTCTGAAATACGTAAACAACGACGCATGCTACCCTGCGCTGATCGCCATTGGTCAGTTGCTGAATGCGCTGCTGAGCGGCAAATATGACCTGAACCGTACAGCCCTTCTGATCACACAGACAGGCGGCGGCTGCCGTGCGACGAACTATATTGCCTTCATCCGTAAGGCTCTGGCGAATATGGGCATGCCCAATATTCCCGTAATTTCCATCAACCCTGCCGGTCTGGAAAAGAACCCCGGCTTCAAGTATGAACCTGCTCTGCTGCATCGCGTAATGCAGGCTATGGTATACGGTGACCTGTTCATGCGCGTGGTATACCGCACAAGACCTTATGAAAAGGTAAAGGGTTCTGCCAATGCCCTGCACCAGAAATGGGTAGAAAAACTGAGAAAAGACCTGCTGAAAGCAGACAGAAAAACATACGCAGAAAATATCCGCAACATCATCAAGGATTTTGAAGAACTGGAACTGTTGGATATCAAGAAACCTCGTGTTGGTGTCGTAGGGGAAATCCTGGTTAAATTCCACCCTACAGCAAACAACGACCTGGTAAACCTGTTGGAAAGAGAAGGTGCAGAAGCAGTCGTTCCCGACCTGCTGACCTTTGCGCTGTATTGCTGCCATAACCAGGTGCAGAAGGAAAAATATCTGGGCGGCACAAGAAAAGCCCGCATCATCGGCAATATCGTGGCAAAAGTCATCGAATGGTATCAGAAACCCATGATGGATGCGCTGGAAGCAAGCAAACGCTTCGACAAGCCTGAAGATATCAGAAGCCTGGGTGAACAGGCTGAAAAGATCGTTTCCCTGTGTAACCAGACTGGTGAAGGCTGGTTCCTGACAGCAGAAATGATCGAACTGATCCACAGCGGCGTTCCCAATATCGTCTGCACACAGCCCTTCGGCTGTCTGCCTAACCACGTAGTAGGGAAAGGCGTTATCAAGGAACTGCGCAAACAGTATCCTATGAGTAATGTGGTTGCCATCGACTATGACCCCGGTGCATCTGAAGTTAACCAGCTGAACAGAATCAAACTGATGCTGGCAAGCGCCAATAGAAATATCGATAAGGCAAACGATCATAAGAAACTGAAAAAACCCCACTCCGTGGAACAGGTTGCTTTTAAAATCGAAGACTGATACATAAGATAAAAATGCTCTGACTTTTGTCAGAGCATTTTTTATGTTATACTTATAAAAAATTTTTCGTCGAAGGGGCGTGAAGATATGATCTGTTTCAAGTGTAAAAAGAATATTGATGATGATTCCAACTACTGCAAATACTGTGGTGTAAAACTGGCGCAGCAATGCCCGGAATGCGGTGCGGCAGTGCCTGCCGATGCCCGTTTCTGCCCCCAGTGCGATGCGCTGGTGCAGGCGCAGATGGGCATTGACTGGAATGCTCTGACAGAAGAAGCGAAAACTGCCTTTGGCAAAAAAGATTGATACACGAAAAAAAGACTCCTGCAAAGGAGTCTTTTGGTTTTTAAATCAGATTTTCCAGTTTTGCTTTTACTTCTGCGATCTGTTCATCTGTGGGTTCTGTAGGTGTCCATGTCAGGTTGATGCCATCGCCTTCTCTTCTGGGGATCAGGTGGATATGGAAATGGAACACTGTCTGACCTGCCACTGTGCCGTTGTTCTGCAGGATGTTCATGTGTTCAAAGCCCAGCACTTCCTTCATGGCTCTTGCCAGCTTTGCTGCCAGTGCATATGCTCTGCCTGCCTGTTCGGGGTCGATTTCAAAGATATTTGCCACGTGGTTTTTGGGCAGGATCAGGGCATGGCCTTCGCCGGAAGGAAATCTGTCCAGAATTACTTTGAATTCGTCATTTTCGTATATGGTTGCAGAAGGGATATCTCCTGCAATGATCTTGCAAAAAATACAATCGCTCATGGGTATCTTCCTTTCTTTGGTGATATTTTTGCAGTCATTATATCACACAAAAAAAGACATTCCCAGAGGTTTAACGAAAGTATTTTGCATACAGATGGTTCAAAGCGGCGGTGTGGTTCTGTTTATCAGTGATAATTTCGAAAAAGGCGTTCCAAAGGTCTTCTTCCGGCATGGCAAAAAGCAGATCCCGATAGAAATTGATATCATCTATTTCTGAAAAAAGCAACTCTTCCAGCAAGGCGCGGGTATCGGTGGCCATTTCCGGCTCCATTTTCTGCATATTTTCGTCTGTGCTGCCGAAAATGGTAAAGCCCACCTCCCGCAAAAGCCGCAGATGCTTCAGCCCATCCAGATACATGGCTTTCAGGATGTCTTTGGAATCTTCCATGCCGACACTGTTCAGCAGGGATTCATATTTCATGGCCATTTGCCGTGCTTCCTGCCTTGCCAGGGTCAGCAGATCTTCCAGCCGTTTGTCGGCGGAAAGAAGGGCGGCAGAGTCGGGCTGGATGACGGTCTCCTTGGCGCGGGTGCGGGTGCCGTAGAGTTGGGTTTTTCCGTTATATGGATACATGGGTCGTTCTCCTTTTCTTCTTTTTGGATTTTTTTCTATCATCCTATGCAGAAAGTTTGGCTTTCTTGCTTGAAAATAGCGCAGAATTTGGAAATAAGGATAGCGTATGGAAAAACTTAGTGATATAATAAAATATTGTGTGAAACAATAAATTTCTATGGTAAGAATAAAAAACAAAGGTGGTTATATAGATGAGCAAAAAAATCGTACTGACAGGCGGCGGCACAGCCGGCCACGTTACCCCCAATCTGGCACTGCTGCCCTATCTGAAAGCAGAAGGCTATGAAATCGTTTATATCGGTTCCCAGAACGGCATCGAACGTACCCTGATCGAAGCGGAAGGCATTCCTTACTACGGCATTTCCACAGGCAAACTGCGCCGTTACCTTTCCAAAGAAAACATCAAGGATATGTTCCGTGTGGTGAAGGGCATCGGCGAAGCGAAAAAACTGATCAAAAAGCTGAAACCCGATCTGGTATTCTCCAAAGGTGGTTTCGTTGCGGTTCCTGTTATCCTGGGGGCAAAATCCAATAAAGTGCCTGTCATTATCCATGAATCCGATATTACGCCCGGTCTGGCAAACAAGATCGCTATGCCCTCTGCAAGGGTGATTTGTTCCACCTTCCCCGAAACGCTGCAGTATGTACCCAAGGGCAAAGGCGTGCATACAGGCACGCCCATCCGTAAAGAATTATTCGAAGGGGACAGAGCAAAAGGTCTGGCGGCATGCGGCTTCCGTGGCGAAAAGCCCGTTCTGCTGATGATGGGCGGTTCTCTGGGCGCAGTGAAGCTGAATAACTGCCTGAGAGAAATTCTGCCGGAACTGACAAAAACCTTCGATATCATCCACCTTTGCGGCAAAGGTAATCTGGATGAAACTTTGCTTGGCAGAGCAGACTATAAGCAGTTCGAATATGTTTCCGATGGCCTGAACGACCTGTTTGCAGCGGCAGATTTCATCGTTTCCCGGGCAGGCAGCAACTCCATCTCTGAATTCCTGGCCCTGAAAAAGCCCCATCTGCTGATCCCTCTGAGCGCAAGAGCCAGCCGCGGCGACCAGATTCTGAATGCGGCTTCCTTCGAAAAGCAGGGGTTTGCCCGTGTGCTGGATGAGGACGAAATGACAGCAGAATCCATGAAGAAAGAAATCTTCGCTCTGTACGAAAACAAAGAGAAATACGTAGCCGCTATGGAAAACAGCACAGCAGGCGACGGCGTGGAAGCAGTTATGACGCAGATCAAGGCGCTCATGCGCTGAAAATGGCGGAATTTCAAGCAGTTTTAATAAACTCTTAAGAATTTCTAAATTGACACGTTTTATTCCAATGGGCTAAAATACCGTTTGGATAAGAATGTAAATCGGAAAAACGGAGGAAATCGAAATGAAAAAGAAATATCTTGCTCTGATTCTGGCGGCAGTGATGGCCTTCGGCGCAGCGGCCTGCGGCAAAGAAACATCCACAGAAGCAAATGACCAGACAGCAACAGAAAATACAGATACAACAGCCATCCTGCAGGCTCAGATGCCCGCGGAAGGCGACGAGATCGCAGTCATCACCACATCTGCCGGCGTAGTGAAAATGATGTTCTATCCCGAAGAAGCACCCAAGGCAGTGGAAAACTTCAAAACACTGGCGAAGGAAGGCTATTATAATGGCTTGCTGTTCCACCGTGTCATCGAAAATTTCATGGTGCAGACAGGTGACCCCGAAGGCAACGGCACAGGCGGCGAAAGCTGCTGGGGCGAACCCTTCGAAGATGAAATTTCTGAAAAACTGCATTACTACAGAGGTGCGGTAGCCATGGCAAATGCAGGCCCCGGCACAAACGGCAGCCAGTTCTTCATCGTGCAGCAGAAGGACGTTATGGAAGATGCTTTAGTAGCTCTGCAGGATGCGAGAGACAATAATGAAGAGGAACTGGGCGTGACCCTGACAGACGGCGAATATTACACATTCAGCCAGCTTTTCCCTGATGAAGTGCTGAATTACTACAGAGAACAGGGCGGCTCTGCCCATCTGGAATATGTTTTCGGCAATCCTTACACCATCTTTGGTCAGGTATTTGAAGGTATGGATGTCATCGATGCCATTGCAGCGGCAGAAACAGATGCAAACGATAAGCCTGTAGAAGATATCATCATCGAAAGCATTACATTCGAAAGCTATACAGCGCAGTAAGTTTGGAAGGAATTTGGGAAAATGAAGAAAAGAATTTTGACTATGATGCTGGCGGCTTTGGCAATGATTGGCATGACAGCCTGCGGGAAAGAAGAAGTAGCTACCCAGGAAGTGGAATATGACATGACCTTCGAAAACCAGACCGGCATGGATGCATCCAAATTGGAGATCCGCTATGCAGACAATGCGGACTGGTCTGAAATCAGCCTGACAGAAGCAGAATGGAAGAGCAGCTATGAAATGCCCGTTTCCATGCGCGGTCAGATGCCTGTGGCGGAAGATGGCTGGCAGGTGCAGATGACCTTTGCCGATGGCGAAACGCAGGTATGGGACGGCGTGGAATTTGCCGATGAAGAGAACCTCACCTTCTCCATCAGCGAAGACGGCGAGCCCATGGTAGAGATCGGCGCAGATGCGCCCGAAGCAGAACTGGGCGAAACAGAAGAATAAAAATTTTAAGGGGCGCGGGATTGACCAATGCCCCTTTTTACTTGGAAAAATCAGGATTTTTGCCCCGCGAAAAGCATTTTTTGTTGCAAATAGGGGAAATTCATAGTATGATTTGAAAGAATGGAGTAATCTGTGAAAAAATAAGAAATTCAAAGGAGAGACAACAATGAGCTTATATGAAAACTGGATGAAAAAAGCATTTTCTCAGGAAGGCCACAGCGTAGAAGCTGTTTGGGAAGAATACCTGCCCAAGGAACAGAAGATCTATGAATACATCATCGGCGAAAAAGTAGAAAAAATCGAAGGCAAGGTTTCCGAACTGGCAGAAAGATTCGATATGACAGCAGAAATGATCGTTGCTTTCATCGATGGTCTGAATGCTTCTCTGGAAGAGCAGTTCGATATGGAAACACTGACAGAAGACAGCGAAGTTTGCATCAACATCAACTTCGAAAAACTGTTCAAGCTGATGATCGAATACAAAGCAGAACACCTGTATACACTGCCCCAGTGGGATGGCATCTATGATGAAGAAACAAGAAAACGCCTGACACTGGAACAGAAAAAAGCAAGAACGATCGTAAAAGGCGAAAAAATCGGCCGTAACGATCCCTGCCCTTGCGGTTCCGGCAAAAAATACAAAAAATGCTGCGGCGCAAACGCTTAATCCTATGAAGACGATACTGGCGAAGGTCGACCTGCGCCAGCCCGAGTCTGCGGAAGTCATTCAGACAGCTGCAAAGATTTTGCAGGAGGGAGGTTTGGTGGCTTTCCCCACTGAAACGGTTTACGGTTTGGGCGGGAACGGACTGGACAGTACGGCCTGTGAAAAAATTTATCTTGCGAAGGGGCGTCCTTCGGACAACCCCCTTATCCTTCACATTTCCGAATTTGAGGAACTGAACGCCATCGTCAGGGAAATTTCCCCCGAGGCGAAAAAACTGATGGATGCCTTCTGGCCCGGCCCTCTGACCATGGTTTTCCCTAAGGCAGACATCGTGCCTGCCAAGGCAACAGGCGGATTGGACACGGTAGCCGTGCGCTTCCCCAATCACCCTGTGGCAAGGGCCATCATCAAAGCGGCGGGTCTGCCTATCGCAGCGCCCAGCGCCAATTCCTCCGGCAAGCCCAGCCCCACCCGGGCATCCCATGTGGAATTTGACCTGAATGGCAAGATCGACATGATCGTGGATGGCGGCGCGGCGGAATGGGGTCTGGAATCCACCATCGTGGATGTTTCCGGCGAGGTTCCCATGATTTTGCGCCCCGGTGCAGTCACAAAGGAAATGATGGAAGAAGTGGTAGGGAAGGTGGAGATCGACCCTGCCATCCTGAAAAAGCCTGCGGCAGATTTAAAGCCTAAGGCACCGGGTATGAAATATACCCATTATTCCCCTAAGGCAGAAGTGGTTCTGGTGAAAGGGGAAACAAAGGCGGTTGCCGACGAGATCAATCGTCTGGCGGCGCTGGATATGGTTAGCGGAAAGAAAACAGGCGTCATGGCGACAGAGGAAACAAAAGGCCTCTACAAAGCCGACATCGTCCTTTCCCTGGGCAGCAGGGAAAGACCCGAGGAAATTGGGGCGAACCTGTTCAAATTATTGAGAAAATTCGACTTTCTGGGCGCAGAAAAAGTCTATTCCGAAGTCTTCTCCGAAGAGGGCGAAGGCATGGCTATTATGAACCGCCTGAATAAGGCGGCAGGCTACCAGATGATAGAAGTGGACAAATAAAAAGGAGTGTTATTTATGCTGGCACTGGGTTGCGACCACGGCGGTTACCCCCTGATGAAAGAAGTCATCAAATATCTGGAAGATAACAAGATCGAATATAAAAACTTCGGTACATATTCCGAAGACTCCGTAGACTATCCTGTATATGGCAAGGCTGTAGCAAATGCTGTAGCCAGCGGCGAATGTGAGCAGGGTATCTTGATCTGCGGCACAGGTATTGGTATCTCCATCACAGCAAACAAAGTAAAAGGCATCCGCTGCGCCCTGTGCGGCGATGTTTTCTCTGCAAAAGCAACAAGAGAACATAACGATGCAAACATCCTGGCAATGGGTGCCAGAGTAACAGGCCCCGGCCTGGCTCTGGAAATCGTAAAAGCGTTCCTGGAAACACCTTTTTCCAACGATGAACGCCACATCAGAAGAATCAACCAGATCGAAGATTGAGAGGAACTGTTATGAGCAAATTATTCGTATCTGAGCATCCCCTGATCCATACAAAAATGGCGATGCTGAGAAGCAAAGAAACCGGTACAAAAGAATTCCGTGAGATCATCGGCGAAGTGGCGTCTCTGCTGTTCTACGAAGCAACAAGAGAACTGCCCCTGACGGAAGTTGCCGTGCAGACGCCTATTGCAGCGACCATCTGCAAGACCATCGATACAAAACTGGCAGTTGTGCCCATCCTGCGTGCAGGCATCGGCATGACAGACGGTATCCTGAACCTGGTGCCTACAGCGAAGATCGGTCATATCGGCCTGTATCGTGACGAAGTGACACTGGAACCTGTGGAATACTACTGCAAACTGCCTGCAGATGTGGAAGAAAGAACTGTTTTCCTGGTAGACCCCATGCTGGCAACAGGCGGCTCCGCTGATGCGGCAATCGGCTTCCTGAAAGCAAGAGGCGTGAAGAAGATCATCTTCCTGTGCATCCTGGCTGCGCCCAATGGCGTGGAAAGACTGCAGAAAAACCACCCCGATGTGGATATCTACGCAGCGGCCCACGACGGCAAGCTGAATGAAAACGGCTATATCGTGCCCGGCCTGGGCGATGCCGGCGACCGTATCTTCGGTACAAAATAACAGCAGTTTCCCGTAGGCTATATAGCCGAAAGAGGAGAGATTTACATTGATAGAACATAATTGGTTGTTATATATTGCAGCCTTTGCCTGTGCCTTCGCCATAACCCTGGTGACGACACCCTTTGCAAAGTGGCTTTCCGTCAAATGCGGTGCCATCGACTATCCGAAGGACAGAGGCGTGCATAAAAAACCGATGCCCCGTATGGGCGGGGTAGCCATCGTGCTGGGCTTTATTATCACAGTATTGATGGTATATCATTTTGATAAGAGCATGAACCCGAAGCAATTTGCGGGCTTCCTTATGGGCGCTCTGCTGATCGCAGGCCTGGGCGTGGTGGATGATATGAAGAACCTGCCTGCAAAGCTGAAATTCTGCGTGCAGCTTCTGGCGGCGCTGATCGTCATCATGTCCGGCACAAGGATTCAGGTGGTCCTCTGGCCTGTGACCACATATCTGCAGGCGTTCAGCATTCCTATCACTCTGGTCTGGATCGTTGGCGTGACCAACGCCGTAAACCTGATCGATGGTCTGGATGGTCTGGCGGCAGGTGTAACTTCTATCGCAGCCATGAGCCTGATGGTGCTTTGCATCATGACAGGTTCCACAACGGCAGTTGTGCTGACAGCGGCTCTGGCGGGGGCATGTCTGGGCTTTTTGCCTAGAAACTTCAATCCTGCGGAGATTTTCATGGGTGATACCGGCTCTACATTCCTGGGCTTCGTGCTGGCTGTGACCAGTATCCTGGGCGTATTCAAGGGCTATGCCCTGCTGGCAATGATCGTAAGCGTGCTGTGCGTTGGCCTGCCTGTTTTCGATACCATCTGCGCGATGCTGCGCCGTATGGCAAAAAAACAGCCCATCATGCAGGCGGACAGAGGTCATCTGCATCATAAGCTGATCGATCATGGCTTCAGCCAGAGACAGGCGGTGCTGATCATGTATACCATCAGTCTGCTTCTTGGTCTGTTGGCAATCTTCATCAGCTTCAAGGATTCCGGCACGATCGTGGTAGTGGCGCTGACAGTCATCGTGCTGTGCTTCATCATCTACTATTTCAATGCCCATATCAAAAATAAGCAAGATAACGACAATAACGATAAGAAATGAATTTTCTCCCTGTTTCTAGAACAGGGAGATTTTTTTGTCTTTGTTCCCCTGTTTTTGTCGGCGGGAATATGGTATACTAAAATGCACGAAATAAATCGGAAGGAGAACCCCTATGGCAGATAAGATCGAACTGAATAAAAACTTCATAGAAACAGAGCTGCCGGTGGCGCCTCCTTTGTATGTATCCATTTACCTGATGACGCTGTTGGTGGGGCAGGATTCCCAAAAGGTGGCGGAAAAACTGAACGCCACGGAAAGCGATGTGCTTCGTGCCTGGGCCTATTGGATGGACAGAAAGGTGATGCAGAAAGAGGGGGCGAAAAAAACTCCCGAAAAACGCATCCTTGTTTCTGCTGAATGTCCTGATTATTCCCCTGCGGAACTGGCCATGTATGCAAAAAATCAGGATGTCAAGAGGCTTTTCGACTCTGCCCAGCAGAAACTGGGGAAATTCCTTTCCCAGCGGGATACGAGCTTATTGTTCAGTTTTCATGACTGGCTTGGTCTGCCTTTGGATGT
Source organism: Anaerotignum sp. (assembly GCF_017483025.1). GTDB lineage: Bacteria > Bacillota > Clostridia > Lachnospirales > Anaerotignaceae > Anaerotignum_A. The sequence goes on from NZ_JAFUMA010000040.1 coordinate 24,536, forward strand.
TATTGATACATTGCTTTCCTATTGCACTGCCAATGGGCATAAGAACATGGCATATATTGAAAAAATTGCCGTAGACTGGGCAGAAAAAGGCATCGATACAGTGGAAAAGGCTGTGGAATACATAGAAATTAGAAAAACAGGCTTCCGCGCTATTTTGCAGGCTTTTGGGCAGAATCGCCCGCCTGTGCCTGCGGAAGAGGATTATATGAAAAAATGGCTTTGGGAATATAAGCTTCCTGTGGAAGTGATCAAGATCGCCTGTGAACGTACCGTTCTGAAAACGGGCAGGGTATCTTTCCCTTACGCTGACAGCATTTTGCGCCAGTGGCGGGATGCAGGCGTGAAGGATGCGGCAGGCATCGAGGAACTGGATAAAGCCTTTGCAGCGAAGAAGAATCAACAGAATCAAACACAGGCAAATCAGCCTGCGCAAACGACGCAGAAACCGAAACAGAATCGTTTCATCAACTACACCCAGAGCGAATGGGACTTTGCGGAACTGGAACGACTGGAACGGGAACAGAGAGAAAAATGGTGATAGGAGGGGAAAAACTTGGCAACGAGAACGCAAATCTACAAAGAAGTGCTGCGGGAATATGATGCCCTGCGTACCCAAAAAATGGCGGAACTGCGGGAACGCAAAGAAAGCCTTTATATGAGATTTCCCCGACTGGAGGAAATAGAACAGGAACTTTCCCTGCTGGGGGTTTCCACGGCGAAGCTGGTGCTTCTGAGCCCCGATGCCCTGGAAGGGGCAGTGGCCCAAATGAAACAGAAACAGCAGGACCTGGAGGATGAAAGAATGGGCATCATGGCGAAAAACTGTCTTTCTCCCAGCCTCCTGAAAATAGAGTATGTCTGCGAGAACTGCAAGGACACGGGCTATGTGGAAAACGAGCCCTGTGCCTGCATGAAGCATAAACTGATGGACAGACTGTACGACCAGTCCAATGTCCGTGATGTAGTGAAAATGGAAAATTTCGATACCTTTGATCTGCGCCTGTTCAATGATGAGGTCGTTCCTGCGGAGGGCATCTCGCCCAAGGAAAACGCAAAGCGCAACCTGAAAATGACCATGGCCTTTGCGGAGGATTTCACGGGGGATAACCTGCTCCTTTATGGCGGCGCAGGACGCGGCAAGACCTTCCTGTGCAACTGCATTGCCAAAGATGTGCTGGATCGGGGAAAGACTGTCCTTTATCTGACGGCAGGTCAGCTTTTCAAACAGCTGGAGGAAATGCGCTTCCGCAACAAAGAAGAGGAAGAAGATATGGACTGGGATGCGGAATTGCTGGATGCAGACCTGCTCATCATCGACGACCTTGGTACGGAATTTGCCACCATGTTTACGGCTTCTGAACTCTTCCGCATCATCAACGACAGAAAACTGCGGAAACGCCCCGTGGTGATCTCTACCAATCTGGATTATAAGGCCCTGATGGATCAGTATTCCGACCGTGTGATGAGCCGCCTCATCGGGGAATATACTACCCTGAAATTCTTCGGGGAAGATATCCGTATGAAGAAAAAATATAATCGATAAGCAAAAAAATAAGACCCTGAAAAGGGTCTTTTTTTATTTGCCGATCAAGAAAAGTCCGGCGGCGCAAACGGCGATGCCCGCCAGTTGTCGCATGGTGATGGTCTCTTTATACAGCAGGATGCCCACGAAAAGCAAGATGCACGCCACGGCAATATTGCAGACCAGAGAAGCCACGCTGACCTGCCAGCCTGCACGGTACACGCAGATATAGCCAAATTCCAGAAAAACGATGGAGGCGGACAGGGCAATCGTAGCCCAGTTGGCTTTGCTCATTTCCTGCAGGATATTTTTCTGCCCGCTGGTCAAAAAGAACATCACCAGAGAAACCACGCCGGCGATGAGATAGGTTAAGGCAAGAGAGGCGAAGGGGCTGATATCCCCGGGGGTGGATTTGGCGCAGGTATGGTAAAGGGTATTGGCGCCGATAACGATCAGAACAGGCCAAAGCATTTGCCACATAGAAAATTCCTCCTTCAAAAATAAAAAACGCACAAAACCATCATCAGCCTTGTACGGTTATGGTACATCCGTTTATTTTTTCCTATCTTACTGCAAAGAGTACTGCTTTGCAAGAAGATTGTCGAAACTTTCTCTGCACCCTCGCCCCATTTTGACAAAAAAAGCGGGCATATTTGATTAGAATGGGCATATGGAGGGAAAGTTATGGAAAAAACAGAAATCACATTAGAATATACGGAACAGACCCCCACTTTCGGGAAGATGATCCTGCCGAAAAAAGAACCGAAGAAGCCTTTCCCCTGGAAAGCTATGCTGAAAGGCGGCGGCTTCTGTCTGGTGGGTCTTCTCTGGGGCAGGGTAGAGCTGCTGGAACTGCTGCGGCCCATGGGATTGGCCTATCTTTCTGCCTTTTTCGGGGAAGGGGGGCTTTTCTGGGCGGTGTGGCTTTCCGTGGGCGTGGGTTCTTTTCCCAATGCGCCCCTGAAAGCGGGTGCGGGTCTGGCGGCATCCTTTGCCATCCAGCTGACTATGGGGCGGTTCCTCCTCAGAGAGGAAATGGGCAAGAAAGCCCTTCTGGGTACCTTTGCGGCGGCGTTGGCGGGCATTTTCTTTGCCATCAGCCGACAGGGGCTGGGGTTCTATTTCGCCATTGCGGCGGTGGAAAGCGCCCTCACCCTTGGCATCAGCTATCTTTTGCAAAAGGGGACGGCTCTTTTACTGGAACGGGAAAACTATTATATTCTGACAAGAGAGGAGACCCTTTCCCTGCTGCTCCTGATCGGCGGTGCGCTGGCGGGGCTGGCTTCTTTGAGACAGCCGATTTTACGGGATACGCTCCTGCCTGCGGCAGCGGCTTTTTTCCTTCTTTTTTCCGCAAGGCAGGAGGGCATCGGCGGCGGGGCGGCCGCGGGGGTATTCCTGGGTTTCCTTCTTTTCCTTTGCAATGGGGCAGAACTGCCCCTTTTTGTAGCCCTCGCTTTAGGGGGAATGCTGGCGGGCTGCGTCAAAGACCTGGGCAGGCTGGCCTCTGCTCTGGCCATGGTGCTGGCTCCCTGCATTTTTCTGTTTTACATAGATATGACGTTGCTGAAACCGATTTGGATGGGAGGTTTGGTAATCGGGGCGTTGCTGTTTTCCCTGTTCCCCAAAAGTCTGCTGGAAAAAATCAGCGGCATGCGGGAAGCAGAAAGCCCCCAGGACAGATATACGAAGATGAAGGAGTTGACGGAAGAAAAGCTGCTGGGGTTTTCCTCAGCATTTGAAGCACTGGCGAAAACCTTTGTGAAGGAAGGGGAACGAAAGGACAAAGGAGAGATCGCAAGACTGGTCGATACCATTGCGGGAAGAGCCTGTCAGGACTGCGGACTGGCCCATTACTGCTGGGAAGAAGACCTTTACAAGACCTATAGTATGACCTTTTCCGCTCTGTCCCATTGCGACAGCCACGGGCGGTTCACCGAAGCACAGCTGCCTGAAAATTTTCGGGAGACCTGCCCCCGGGTGGATGGGTTTGTGGAAACGGTCAATGAGGTCTATGAAATGTATCGAAGGGACTGCCTCTGGATCAGCCGCCTGACGGAATGCAGAGAGTTAGTAGGACAGCAATTGCTGGCGGTGGGGGAGATCATGCAGACCCTTTCGGGACAGATGGAATTAAACTGCGTTTTTCTGGAAGGGGCAGAAAAGGCATTGACGGATGCCTTGAAAAAACAGGGCTTCCGGCCGAAAAAGGCAGTTGTTACAGAAGAGAAAAACCGTCGAGGAAAGCAGGTGCGCATCACTTTGCCCGCCTGCGGTGGGAAAGGTATCTGCAGAGATAAGATACTCCCTTTGGTGAAAAAGACCTTGGGCTGCCCCATGGTCTTATTGGAAGAGGGTACCTGTTCCATGGATGCGGAAGGGCATCAATGTACCCTGCATTTTTGCGAAGAGCCCGCCTTTTCCCTGACCACAGCCACAGCTGTTGCCCCTGCAGAAGAGGGCAGACCTACGGGGGACGCGGCGGCCTTTCTGGAAACGGAGCGGGGAAATGCCCTTCTTGCCCTTTCCGATGGCATGGGAACGGGAGAAGCGGCGGCGAAGGAAAGCCGTATCGCCATCGAATTGCTGGAACAATTCACGGAAGCCGGCTTTGACCGTGAGCTGGCAGTGCGGATGATAAACTCGGCTCTTTTGCTGCGGCG
>NZ_JAFUMA010000003.1 GCF_017483025.1 Anaerotignum sp.
CAGTGGTAAGTCCGTCTGCATCAATACGCTGATCACAAGTATCCTTTATAAGTCTGATCCGAAAGATGTAAAATTGCTTTTGGTAGACCCCAAAGTGGTTGAACTGAGTGTATACAACGGCATCCCTCATTTGCTGATTCCCGTTGTGACAGACCCCAAAAAGGCGTCCAGCGCACTGAATTGGGCGGTGAGAGAAATGCTTCAGAGATATAACGATTTTGCGGCCCATGGTGTCCGTGACATCAAGGGCTTCAATAAAATGATGGGAGATAAGGGTGATGAAAAGGGCAAGATGCCTCAGATCGTTATCATCATCGATGAATTGGCTGACCTGATGATGGCAGCTCCCGGCGAAGTGGAAGATGCCATCTGCCGACTGGCACAGATGGCGAGAGCGGCTGGTATGCATCTGATCATTGCGACTCAGCGTCCTTCCGTTGATGTTATCACAGGTGTCATCAAGGCGAATATCCCTTCCAGACTGGCCTTTGCCGTATCTTCCGGCATCGACTCCAGAACCATTCTGGATATGGTCGGCGCGGAAAAACTGCTGGGCAAAGGTGATATGCTGTTCTATCCTTCCGGACAGAGCAAGCCTTCCCGTCTGCAGGGTGCTTTTGTAACCGATCAGGAAGTGGAAGCTATCGTTGATTTCTTAAAGAAGAGCAGCAAGCCTTATTATACCCAGGAAACCATCGACCAGATCACATCTACAGGTAAGGCTGGCGGCGGTGCGGTGGAGGATTCTGATGAATTCTTCGGTCAGGCGGTAGATCTGATTCTGGAAAAGGAAAAGGCGTCAGTTTCTATGCTGCAGAGACAGTTCCGCATTGGCTATAACCGCGCAGCAAGGCTGATGGATGATCTGGAACGCCACGGCATCGTTGGCCCCGAAGAAGGCAGCAAGCCGAGAAAAGTTCTCATTACGAAAAGCGAATGGGAAGAAATGACAGGTTCTGTGCCTGAAGAAATTTAAATTGAAATAGGGAAAGAACTGGTAGAATTACCAGTTCTTTTTTGTGCGAAAAGGACGTTGACAAAACCGGACAAGTATAGTACCATCAACATAGGGTCATATGACTGACGGAAGTGGAAATAACCACATGGGAGTATGACTATTCGAATGCCGACCGTCTGGGCGATGATGCTTGGATCGTGTGCGGCGTTTTCTTTTTTGAAAGGAAAACAGCACGATGCAGGCGAAAGGTAACCAGTTATGTGAATGGTGGAGATTCACCAAACGGAGAGGAGTTTTTTGAATGTTTAAGACAGACTTACAGATCGCACAGGAATGTAAAATGGAACATATCCTGAAAGTTGCTGAAAAGGCAGGTATCCCCGAAGATTATATCGATTGCTATGGGAAATATAAAGGCAAAATCAGCGACAAATACTATAACGAAATCAAAGACAACCCCGATGCAAAACTGATTCTGGTAACAGCTGTTAACCCTACACCCGCCGGTGAAGGCAAAACAACAGTGACCATCGGCCTGACACAGGCACTGCAGAAAATGGGCAAAAACGCTATCACTTGCCTGCGTGAACCTTCTCTGGGTCCCTGCATGGGCGTGAAGGGCGGCGCTGCTGGCGGCGGTTATGCACAGGTAGTTCCCATGGAAGATATCAACCTGCACTTCACAGGTGACCTGCATGCCATCACAACAGCAAACAATCTGCTGGCATCCATGGTTGATAACCACATCCAGCAGGGCAACGAACTGAACATCGACCCCAGAAGAATTTCCTGGAAACGCTGCGTTGACCTGAACGACAGACAGCTGAGAAACGTGATCTCCGGTCTGGGCGGCAAAGTAAACGGCGTGCCCAGAGAAGATGCCTTCCAGATCACAGTAGCTTCCGAAATCATGGCTATTTTCTGTCTGGCAAACGACCTGAAACAGCTGAAAGAAATGCTGGGTCAGATCATTGTTGGCTACACATATGACGACGAACCCGTAACAGCAAAAATGATCGGCGCTGACGGCGCAATGACAGTTCTGCTGAAAGATGCTCTGCAGCCCAACGTGGTTCAGACACTGGAAAATACACTGGCGATCATCCACGGTGGTCCCTTTGCAAATATCGCTCACGGCTGCAACTCCGTAAAAGCAACAAAAACAGCTATGAAAATTGCTGATTATGTTGTTACAGAAGCTGTCTTCGGTGCAGACCTGGGTGCTGAAAAATTCTTTGATATTAAATGCCGTAAAGCAGGCCTGAAACCTGATGCAGTTGTTC
>NZ_JAFUMA010000041.1 GCF_017483025.1 Anaerotignum sp.
ATTTTCCAGATTGGGGTTCTTTTCTTCGATGATACGTTTTGTTTCTGCGCAAGCCTGATTCAGCAGGTCTTCCATCAGGACAACATGGCCATGGCGAGTGGAAAGCTTGCCGCTATCCAGAGAAACCAGACCAAAAGGAACATGCACCAGGTCTTTGTACCAGTCATAACCCATTTTGTGGATTACCTCAAACCACTGGGCAAAATGCAGGTTCTGATCCAAAGCTGTCAGATAGATACATTTATCGAAATTATATGTTTTCTTGCGGTACAGCGCTGCAGTGATATCTCTTGTTGCATACAGTGTACCGCCGTCTTTACGGATAATCAGGCAAGGAGGCATATTTTTATCCTCCAGATCAACGATCATGGCGCCTTCGGATTCCTTCAGCAGTTCTTTTGCCTTCAGTTCTTCCACAACAGCGTCCATTTTGTCGTTATAGAAGGATTCGCCTGTGTAAGCGTCGAATTTTACGCCCAGCATTTCATACACGCGGTCGAATTCCTTGATAGAAATATCATAGAACCATTTCCACAGTGTGAGAGCTTCTTCATCGCCTTCCTGCATTTTTACGAACCACAGACGGGCTTCGTCGTCCATTTTCAGTTCAGGATGTTTTTCTGCTTCATCGTGGAACTTAACATAAATACGCATCAGTTCCTGGATACCGTCGTTTTCCACGGCTTCCTTGCTGCCCCAGTTTTTGTAAGCAACGATCAGCTTACCGAACTGTGTGCCCCAGTCGCCCAGGTGGTTGACACCTTCGCAATGGTAGCCTAGTTCTTCGTGAATTTTGTAGATAGCGTTACCAATCACTGTGGAACGCAGATGGCCTACGTGGAAAGGCTTCGCGATATTGGGGGAAGAATAGTCGATCACGACTGTTTTGCCTGCGCCCATGTCGCTTTTGCCGTAATTTTCCTTCTGTTCCAGAACTACAGAAAGCACCTGTTTTGCGTAAACGCCTTTATCTACGAAGAAGTTGATATATGCGCCTACCACTTCCATTTTTGCAATGAAATCAGGCTTTTCAATTTTTTCGATCAGCTCATTGGCAATCATAGGGGGCGCTTTGCGGAAAACCTTTGCCAGACGGAAGCAGGGGTACGCAAAGTCACCCATTTCCTTCTTCGCAGGAATTTCCACTGCAGCGGCCGCATCTTCCACGGAAATTTCCGCAGCAGCAGCCAGAAGTTTTGCAATTTCTATTTTAAAGTCCATAATTTTACCTCCAAAAAGTTCCAACTAAAAATTGGACATACTCTATTTATTTTAGCACAAGGGGGGCGGGAAAACAAGGGTTTCCCACGAACGAAGGATTTCTGCCTCAAATAAAAACGACCCAAGACATAAGCCTTGGGTCTCTTTTTTATCAGCCGTATTTTACTGTCAGATTTACATAGGAGATATGTTCCCTCATGGCCGTATACGCTGTCTGATAGTCGCCACTTTTGATAGCTTCGATGATCTTACCGTGCAGTTCGATGGTAACGTCGATTACCCTAGGGTTCTGGGTCAGAGATTCTCTCATAGCCAGACGAATGCCATTTTCAAAGGAATCCTTAGATGCCATCATAGTGCTCGTCAGCAGTTTATTATGGGTCGCCACTGCCACCTGCATATGGAACATAGAGTCATAATCTACAAACTGATTGACATCATGGCGATGTTCTTTCATCTTGCCAAAATAATATTCCAGCTGGGCGATATCTTCCGCCGTGGCACGCTTTGCCGCATAGCTGGCCGTTTCCCCTTCCAGCATATAGCGGAATTCCAGCAGGTCGTTCAGGTCAGAATTTTCTACAGTGATGCTAAAGGGCGCAATATTTACGATATTATCGATCTCATTGACGAATGTGCCCGCCTTGGAACGACGAATGAAGCCGAATACCGCCAACGCCGTATAGGCTTCGCGCAATGTGCTTCTGCCTACGCCAATCTGTTCGCTGACGACGTTTTCATTGGGCATCATATAGCCCGCAGGAAGCTTGCCGCTGGTGATCAGCTCTTTGAATCTCTGAAACAGGCTCTGGGAAATATTGCTTTTCCCGAGATCCTTTTTTAAATAGGCGGCATTTTCCACCAGATAATCTCTTTCGTGCATTTCAGGATTCCTCCCTTTATCTTATGTTTTTTTTTATGTACATTATCCTACCATAACTTTTGTTGCATGACAAGAGGGAATTTGATTTATTTATAAAAAATATACTCTTCCTGCATTTCAGAGAGGGGAATTTCCCTTCCCAACAGGAAGGATGCTGTCTCATGATGGATCTCTTCCAGGCGGATCTGGTCTTTCTTTCTGATCTGAGAATCCTTCTCAAATTGTGATAAATTCAACCTTTCGTAGACACTGCGCACCACAAATTCATTTTCATTTTCTGCATTTCTGAATTGGGTCCAGATTGGAACGAAAGAAACCTCTTTGACATTGGGCGCTTCATCGGCAATTTGCTCCACCGTCAAATGCAATATAATGGAGGCATTTCTGGGCGGCGTTGTCTGAGAAGAGATGAAGTTTCCCAGGGAATAAATGATGAAACCATCATGGGCTCCATTGCCATGGTCGATGGTACGATATTCCATTTTCTGCAGCACATGGGGATGGCTGGCGAGGACAATATCCGCCCCGGCTTCAAACATCATATCTGCCCATTCCACGAAAATATCCCTGGGGTAAGTTTCATATTCATTGCCCATATGGGGCATCACGACCACCACATCGGCATTTTTTCGTGCTTCCCTGATATCGGAAACCATCACATCGTCATCGATGATATTCACCAGATACTCCTCGGGTACAGGGATGCCGTTGGTGCCATAGGTATAGGAAAGGAAGGCAAAACGGATGCCGTTGACGTCCTTATAAAGGATGGTATCCCGTTCCTGCTGGGAACGATAGGTGCCGAAATGCTCAATGCCGTATTCATCCAGCTTGTCCAGGGTGCGAATGACCCCTGCCTTGCCCGTATCCATGCTATGGTTATTGGCAGTGGTCAGCAGGTTGAAGCCTGCATCCTTCACCGCATCCAGAAAACTATCAGGAGTATTGAAGCAAGGGAAAGATGCATAGGGTCGTTCGGGGCCGCCAAAGGTCAGCTCCAGATTGCCCATGACCAGGTCATATCCTTCAAAATATTTCTTTGCATCCTGAAAATTATGCATAAAATCATATTCCCCTGTGGCAGGGTCATAGGCTTCGTTATACTGATAATCATGGACCATGATATCCCCCACCACAGCCAAAGTCGCAGTTTTTACGATGGGCTCCGCCTCCCCCGCCGTGGCGGTAAAAGTTGGTTCTTCTTTTCCGCAGCCGGAAAACAGCATCGCTGCCGCCAAAAATAGTGCCAGTTTGTTTTTCATCTTTCTCCCCTCCTCTTTATATGGACAAATGTATGTATCAAAAATATACCATGTTTATAGGTAAAAAGAAAGCCTTGGACTCTTTCAAGTCCAAGGCTTTTATTCCTTTATTAAAATCTCTGCATATCCTTCAATTCTTCTTCCAGCAGGCCTTCTTCATTATAATGCAGGCCTTTTTCGATATTTTTTGCTCTGTTTTTTCTGGAAAGGAAAAATGCCAGAAGGCAAAACACTACAGGAACCATCATAAATCCAAAGAAAGAAATATCATGGAAGAATAAGCCCATTCCGACTGCCAAAGCAAAAATAATACCAATAAAAACGATACCGGGCCAAGGAGATTCAGATTTTGCCGCAACAAAACCTTCTACAACGACGAAAACCAGAAAAAGGGAAATCATCTGCCCATATGCAAAAACAGTTTCTAAGATACCATCAACCTGAAATAACATTTAAAACACCTCAGTTTAAATAGATTTTACGCCCCTAAAGAGCATTGTAACATCCAATAAATAGGAAGTCAACAAAATCCGTTTGAGTTTAAAACCTTCCGCCTCCGCCGCCAAAGCTTCTGCCTCCGCCGCCGTGGAACGTGGAAGAACCGCCGCCCCAGGAGCCGCCTATGCCGCCGCCATGGTGATGGTGGTTATCTTCATCCCTGGGAATGGGCATCATGGTGGTATGGGTATTGGCGAAGGTATCCCTGTTCGTCGTCAGGTGATAGCCGTTTTCCTTCAGATAAGCCCTGCCGTCGGTATAAGGGCGCACATTTTTGCAGGCTTTGCGCATGCTGCCTACAGCGATGCCCGCAACGACCGCGGCAAAGATCGCCGCGATGCCCGCAAACATCAGGATCGTGCTGATACCACGGGAAGCATTATGCTGGGAAATATATTCCTCAGACTGCTGATATTCGGAAACATAGGTATCGGGGTTTTCCTGATAGACCGCATATTCCTCGGCGTAATTGTGCAGATCCATATACAGAGTAAAGAACGCCCAGTAATACTCCCCGTCGGAAAAGTAAGTTACCATATTATCCCACATCTGGTCGATGTAATAATCGGTATAGATATCGATGGCCTTGCCGCAGGTGACGATCTGTCCTTCTCTCTGGCTCATATCCAGAACGAAGATGACACCGTCATAATTTTCGCCCAGACCAAGGTCATGCTCCACATAAAAATCTGCACCATATTGCTGCACAGATTTTCCTTCTGTATCATAAGTGGTCAGATAGGCTAAGTCCAGATCCCAGTTTTCCTGCATATCTTCGATCCAGAGGAGCATCTCCTCTTCTTCTGTATCATCCAGCAGGTCAGCATAGTCGAAGACCCGCTGTTCCGCCGCAGTTTCCGCCGCAAAGGCAGGCACAGCAGAAAGGAGCATGCAAAGGAAAGTCACAAAACAAAGGATTCTTTTCTTCATTACAATACACCCCCTGCCACAACTACCACAAGCATTGCGATGATAAAGGTGATAAGGAAAATAAGGATGAACCACTTCGCCGTCTGGCCGCCGCTGATGGGCAGTTCCCCAACGATCTTTCCCGTCTGGCCATTCATGGCGAAGAGATAATCCTTCCCCTGATATTTGCTGACCAGCATCCAGACAGGCAGGAGCATATAGGTCTGCTTATCAGAAGAAAAATCCGTATGGCATTTCACGCCATAGACCCTCTGATAAGTTGTGCCGCCTTCCCCTGCTTTATTTTCCACGCCAGGGGTGATGCGGGAGGTCATTCTATCGTACAAATCCTTCGGTTCATATGTATATTTTTCCGCCAGAAAGCCGCTCAGATAGCTCATATCGAAGGGTTTTTTCTTTTCCAGACGGAAAGGCTCCAGGGCATCCATCAGGTCATCCCGCATTTTTTCCGAAGCATCCAGAGGGATGTTTTCAAATTCCATACGGCCTGCCCGGTGGATATGATACAGATCCGTTTTC
>NZ_JAFUMA010000042.1 GCF_017483025.1 Anaerotignum sp.
CACTTTTTTCAGAAAATCGATGCACAGAAAAATTTTCTTAAAAATATTGAATTTCTATTGCGCACAGATGTCTTTTGTGCTATGGTAGATTTACAAATATATGGTGATTCTTCGGGGCAGGGTGCAATTCCCTACCGGCGGTGAAAGTCCGCGACCCTTTGGTGTCGAAAGATGCCCGAGGCTGATCTGGTGAAATTCCAGAACCGACGGTGACAGTCCGGATGAGAGAAGAAAATTGGTGCTGTTCAGGCGTTTTTTTCGCGCGGAAAATCTGCGTGCCTGCATGGTGCTTCTTTTGCTGTACGCAATGCCCCTTGGACGATCGTCTAAGGGGCTTTTTTCATACAGTGCCAATGACCAATCTAAGAAGGATTCCCACAGTTTGTTTAAGATAGATATCACTTTTCAAAATTCTTAAAAATCTGGAGGAATGAAACATGAAAACCAAAAAGAAATTCAAAACAAGAGACCTGACCGTTATCGCAATGCTGGGCGCTATCTGCTGTGTGCTGATGCACGTAGATTTCCCTCTGCCCTTCATGCCGCCCTTTATGAACTTTGACCTGTGCGGCCTGGTGGAACTGATCGGCGGCTTCGCCATGGGCCCTGTGCAGGCGTTCTGCATCATTATGGTGAAAATCCTGCTGAAGCTGGCAACAGAAGGCACTGCTTCCGCCTTCACCGGCGAACTACAGAATGTGCTCCTCAGCTGCGCTTATGTGCTGCCTCCCGTCATTCTGTATCATCGCAATAAAACAAAGAAAACTGCAATGGCAGGCATGGCGATTGGCTCTGTTTTCACAGGTATCGTTGCCATCTTCACAAACCTGTATATCATCATCCCCTTCTACATGACACTGATGGGCCAGGATATGGCTTATTTCGTAGCAATGTGTACAGAAGCAAACCCCATGGTAACAGACGTATTCACACTGGCGATCCTGGGTATCCTGCCATTCAACCTGATCAAATGCGGCATCAATTCCCTGGGCGCCATGGTATTGTATAAACGCCTGAGCCCCGTGCTCCATGGCTACGGCTTCACAGGCGCACCCGCATCCAACCCTAAAAAAGCATAATTTTGATGATAGAATAAGGAGAAAACAGATATGAAATTCAGCATGGATAAAAATTTAAGCTTCGAACAGGCAAAGGCCCTCTTTTTTGAACAGCTGGGCGATTGGAAGATCATGGCCCTGGCCAGCAGTGTGAACGATTACGTCATGGTGCGCAATGTCAGCTGCCTGTTCTATAATGATAAAATCTACTTCAAAACCGATAAAAACTTCCGCAAGACAAAACAGCTTTACGAAAACCCCCAGGTTGCTCTTTGCTATGGCGGCATCCAGGTGGAAGGCATCGCGGAAAACAAAGGTCTGGTGGTGGACGAGCCCGGCAGAGTGTTTGAACAGCTTTACAAAAAGCACCTCTGGGGCAGCTACAATAAATACAGCCACGAGGATACAGAGATTATCATTGAAGTGACCCCCAAATTCGTGGAAGTCTGGGATACCAGCGAGGATAACTACGCCTACCAGATCTTCATTGACTTCGATAAAGAGGCCGTTGAAGTCAAACCTTACGACAAAAAATAACCTTTTGTTCGAAATAGAAATCAATTGTATTATTCCCCTTAGAAAAGATACCCCCTCCCCTCGGGGTATCTTTTTATGGTATAATAACCTTAGATCCATTTTGATTGGAGGTTATAAATTTGAGTAAAATGAAAGTCACCATGCCCCGAGATGCGGCATTTATCTTAAATAAACTGAACGAGGGCGGCCACGAAGCCTATATCGTCGGCGGCTGTGTCCGCGATTCCATTCTGGGGCGCATTCCCCAGGATTGGGACATCACCACCTCCGCCCTGCCCGAAGAAACAAAAACCTTCTTCGACCATACCTTCGACACAGGCATCCAGCACGGCACCATTACAGTAGTCCTGCATAAGGAAAATTACGAAGTAACGACTTATCGTGTGGACGGCGAATATGCCGACTGCCGCCACCCCGACGAGGTTTCCTTTACCAAAAACCTGACGGAAGACCTGCTGCGAAGAGACTTCACCATGAACGCCATCGCCTACCACCCCGACGAAGGCTTCCGGGACCCCTTCCACGGACAGGAGGACATTGCGGCAGAAACCATCCGTGGTGTGGGCGACCCTCCCAAACGTTTTCAGGAGGACGCCCTGCGTATGCTGCGCTGCGTGCGCTTTGCGGCACAGCTTGGCTTCGAAATCGAGCCGGAAACGTGGGCGGCCCTTTGCGCCAATACGGCATTGATCCAGAAAATCAGCGTGGAACGCATCCGCGAGGAACTGGAAAAGCTGTGGCTTTCTCCCTTTAAGGAAAAAATGCCCCTGCTTTGGGAAAGCGGTCTGCTGGCACAAATCGATCCCGTCCTTTCCGCAAGGCTCATCAGCCGCAGCCAGACCATTCTGGATGAAATTTCCGCCTGCCCCAGAGATGCTCTGCTCCGTTGGGCTATCGTTCTGCAGGATTATACTTCCGCCGAGGCGAAGGCTTTCCTGAAAGGCATGAAATTCGACAACCATACCCTGAAACGGGTCTGCTTACTTTTGGACTACCTGCCCAATGATGTGCCTACAGAGGCATATCCTCTTCGCAAGCTGGCAGGAACTATCGGCGAAGAAGCATTGAACCAGTTACTGACGATTCAGGCAATTTTGCGCCCCGCTTCCCCCCACAGAGAAAGCAAGGCTCTCTTTGAAAAAATCCTTGCAGACGGCGACTGCCTGACTTTGAAAACATTGGAATTATCAGGCAAAGACCTGATGGCCATGGGCGCACCCCACGGCAAGGAACTGGGCAACATCTTGGCAGAACTGCTGGATATGGTGCTGCAGGAACCTGAAAAAAATACAAAAGAAATTCTGACCGAACAGGCCCTTTCCATTCTGAAAGAAAAAGGCCTGCTGTAAGGAGGGAAATTATGATCGATAAAAAAGGATTCGTTCTGGAAAACGGTGAGGAACTGCCCTTTGTGGGCTTCGGCACCTATCTGGTAAAGGAAGAAAAAATCATTCTGGACGCCCTGGAGGCAGGCTATCGCCACATTGACACCGCCAGAAGATATGAAAATGAAAAAATGATTGGCAATGCCCTGAAGGAATGCGGCATCCCCCGCCGGGAACTTTTCCTGACAAGCAAGGTCTGGAAAACAGAACTGGGCTATGACAAGACCATGCGCAGCTTTGAAGCCTCCATCAACGATCTGGGCGTGCAGTATCTGGATATGTTTCTCATCCACTGGCCCATGCCCCACCCCGGCGCAGACTGGAAGCCTCTGGTGACGGAAAGCTGGAAGGCATTGGAAAAGCTGTATGAAGAAGGGGCTGTCAGCGCCATCGGCGTCTGCAATTTCCTGCCCCAGCATCTGCTGCATGTGATGAAGGATGCCAACACCATCCCTATGGTAGACCAGCTGGAATTCCACCCCGGCTATACCCAGCATGCCACCACCCAATTCTGCCTGAACCACGGCATACAGGTGGAAGCCTGGAGCCCCCTGGGCAGAGGGAAGCTGCTGGATGATCCCCTGATTCTGGAACTTTCAAAAAAATACGGCAAGAGCCCTGCGCAGATCTGCCTGCGGTTCTGCCTGCAGAATAATATCCTGCCCCTGCCCAAATCCTCTGCGTCTGAGCGGATGAAGGCAAATCTGGATATCTTCGATTTCGATCTGGAACTGGAGGACGTCTATCGCCTGATGACCATGCCCCAGACGGGATGGTCGGGGATCCATCCGGAACATTTTGATTAAAAAAGGACTTCCGAAAGGAAGTCCTTTTTTATTTCTTTTTATATACATCAAAGGAAAATTTCACGCCATTTTCCTCCTGCAATTCGCCTTTTTCTGCCAGTTCCCACGCGGGGTTTTCATCCAGATTGGGGAACACGGTATCTGCGGCATAGGTGTTGTAGATTTTTGTTACGTATGCCTTTTCGCACAGGGAAAGCAGCTGTTTATAAATCGTGCCGCCGCCGGCAACAAAAATCTGCTTATCTTCATAAGGCTTCAGCACTTCGGGCAGGTCTGTGATATCATGGCAGAACACAACACCCTCTGCCTCATAGTCCTTGTTTGTCGTCAGCACGATATTCACACGATTGGGCAGGGGTTTTTTATTAGGAAAGGATTCCAGGGTCTTTCTACCCATGACCAGCACATTGCCTGTGGTTTTCTGACGAAAATATTTCATATCCGCAGAAATGCGCTGCAGCAGGTCTCCATCCTTGCCGATGCCCCATTTTTCATCAACTGCTACGATAATATCCATGTCAAAACCTCCTTAGATAGCCACAGGCACTTTGCCCAGAGATTTATGATACTGATACTCTTCCACAATGAAATCATCTACTGTGAAATCATAGAAATTTTTGATTTCAGGGTTCAGACGTACCTTTGCCGCGGGCAGAGGTTCTCTTTCCAGCATAGTCTTTACCATATCCACGTGTCTGTCATAAATATGCATATCGGAAATGACATGGATGAATTCGCCGGGTTCCAGACCGCTCACCTGGGCAAACATCATCAGCAGGGCAGAATACTGCACCACGTTCCAGTTATTTGCAGTCAGCGTATCCTGAGAACGCTGGTTCAGGATGCCGTTCAGCTTGTTGCCTGTTACGTTGAATGTCATGCTGTAGGCACAGGGTTCCAGGCCCATTTCTGTCAGGTCGGAAAAATTATAAATATTCGTCATAATACGTCTGGAAGCAGGCGTATTTTTCAGCTGCCACAGCACGTTGTCTACCTGATCCATTTCGCCATGGGGGAATTTATATTTCACGCCCAGCTGGTAGCCGTA
This sequence comes from Anaerotignum sp., assembly GCF_017483025.1. Classification (GTDB taxonomy): domain Bacteria; phylum Bacillota; class Clostridia; order Lachnospirales; family Anaerotignaceae; genus Anaerotignum_A. Next base: position 4,835 of record NZ_JAFUMA010000042.1, read on the forward strand.
AGCCTTACCGATGGAGCCATTTTCGTCGGCCCAGGAATCCCAGATATGGCTGTTCAGGTCGTTTACATTGTTGGATTTTTTCTGCCAGATCCACAGGATTTCATCAATGGCAGCCTTCCAGTTGGTGTAGCGCAGGGTCATCAGGGGGAATTCCTCCTGCAGGTTATATCTGTTCACCACGCCAAAGGTCTTGATGGTATGGGCAGGAGTACCGTCTTCCCAAACAGCACGCACCTTTTCATTTTCTGTAGAAAATCCATGTTCTAAAATCTGTCTGCAATTTACCTTAAATAATTCGTCCGCTCTGCTCAAAACGATTCCTCCTTTTTTATTTTTTTCTAAAATATGATATAAATCGGAGGAATTATATCATAAAATACGACGACTTTCTATTCCCTTCTATATGTATTTTCCCCCCAGAAAAAAGATGGTCTTTGTTCTTTTTTCCATACATTCCTGAAAATAAACTGTCCTTTCCAGAAAAAGGTTTGTCCACGTGTTGCATATCCCCTGATTTTATGGTATATTTTGAATAATGGCAAAAGCATCTGTTTTCCCCGAGCAAACATTTGTGCGGGGTACATAGCCATTTTATGAAAAAACGACGGTTTCCGGTTGGATGCTTTCCCGGAAAGACCATTATGGGAGGTTGTAAATTATGAAAAAGTTTATTGCTCTGGCTCTGGCCTCTGTGATGACACTGTCTCTGGCAGCCTGCGGCGGCGGCTCTGAAGAAACAGCATCTACAGCAAGCGGCACACCCATCAGCGGTGAAACAATCAAAATCGGCGTTTTCGAACCTACAACAGGTGAAAACGGCGGCGGCGGTATGCAGGAAGTTCTGGGTATCCGTTACGCAAACACAGTTGCGCCCACAGTTGATATCAACGGCACAACATACAACATTGAACTGGTAGAAGTTGACAACCAGTCCGACAAAACAGCAGCTGTTACAGCAGCACAGTCTCTGATCAGCTCCGGCGTTGTTGGCGTTCTGGGTTCCTATGGTTCCGGCGTTTCCATCGCAGCCGGCCAGACATTTGCTGACGCAGGCGTTCCCGCCATCGGCTGCTCCTGCACAAACCCTCAGGTTACAGCAGGCAATGATTTCTACTTCAGAACATGCTTCCTGGATCCTTTCCAGGGCACAGTAATGGCTTCCTACGCTGCAGTAGACCAGGGCTACAAAACAGCAGCAGTGATCAGCCAGAACGGCGATGACTACTCCACAGGTCTGGCAGCATACTTCAAACAAGCGTTTGAACAGCTGGGCGGCACAATCGTTGCTGATGAAACATACCAGACAAACGAATCCGACTTCAATGCGATCCTGACAAGCGTAAAACAGTCCGGCGCTGAATGTGTATTCATCCCTTGCTCCATCGCAACAGCAACTCTGATCCTGCCTCAGGCAACAGCAAACGGCCTGACAGCACAGATCCTGGGTTCCGACACATGGGAAAATGAATCCATCGTTGCAGCAGCAGGCGCTGCAGCTGAAGGTGTAACATTCTCCACATTCTTCGATGAAAACGACGAATCCACACCTCTGGCAAAAGACTTCGTTGACGGCTTCAAAGCATACCTGAACGAAGATGCACAGCGCATCACTCTGAACGGCGGCACAGACGGCGTTGCAGCAGTATCCGCTCTGGGTTATGATGCTTACATGGCAATGTACAATGCTCTGGCAGCTCTGGACGGCACAGAAGGCGACCTGACAAGCGTAAACGTACGTGACGCTCTGGTTGGCGTAAACTTCGACGGCGTAACAGGCAACATCACATTCGACGAAATCGGCGACGCTAACAAAGACGCAGCTTACCTGAAACAGGTACAGGGCGGCAAATTCGTATTCGTTAAGAAACAGATCGACGAAACTGCTTGATCATTTGTTTCTTTGCAAACAACATTGAGACTTTTTGCGGCGGGAAAGCCTCCCGCCGCTTTTTCTTAAAATCGGCTTGTAAAGGTTTGCAAAGATTAAAATTCCAATCTTTTTAAACCTTTCCAAGTCGGTTTCAAAAAACTTATGTCAGGAGGTCTGTCTATGACATCAACAGCATTCTTACAATACTGCCTGACGGGCATTTCCATCGGCGGCATCTACGCCCTCATCGCCATTGGTTACACCATGGTTTACGGCATCCTGCGCCTGATCAACTTTGCCCACGGCGACATCTTTATGATGGCAGCATATTTCATGATTTTTGCCATGGTAGACTTCGCACTGCCCTGGTATGTTTCCATCATCATCGTTCTGGCGGCGACGGTCATCCTGGGCGTTGTCATCGAAAAAGTAGCCTATAAACCCCTCAGAAGCGCACCTCGTATGTCTATTATGATCTCTGCCATCGGCGTTTCCTATCTGCTGCAGAATCTGGCTACATATCTCTTCTCTGCGCTGCCCAAAGGCTACCCTTCCATCGGTTTTCTCACAAAAACCATCACAATCGGCAGCATTTCCACTTCCGTGGTGACATTCATCACTCCCATCCTGACTCTGGTGTTCGTATTCCTGCTGCTGCAGCTGATCAACCACACAAAGATCGGTATGGCGATGCGCGCGGTTTCCAAGGACTTTGAAACTTCCCAGCTGATGGGTATCAAGATCAACCGTGTCATCAGCTTCACTTTCGTCATCGGTTGCTTCCTGGCGGCAACAGGCTCCATCCTGTATTTCACACCCCGCCCCTCCGTTTACCCCCTGGTAGGTTCTCTGCCCGGCACAAAATGCTTTATCGCCGCGGTATTCGGCGGCATCGGCTCCATTCCCGGCGCGATGCTGGGCGGCTTTGTCATCGGCCTTTCCGAAACCTTCATCAAGGCTGCGGGCTATTCCGAATTCAGTGACGTATTCACATTCATCCTGCTGATCGTTGTTCTGCTGTTCAAGCCTACCGGCCTGTTCGGCGAAAAGATCACAGAAAAAGTATAAGGGCAGGTGAACGATATGACAGAACAGAAAAAACACAAACTCTCTATTATCTTATCCATCATCGGCATCCTTGTCCTGGCAGGCGCCCTCTTTGGCGTATATGCGACAACCTCCTCCACGGATATGCTGCGTACCGTTTTGCAGCTGGGCGCGATTTACGCTCTGGTGGCAGTTTCCATGAATCTGCTGAACGGCTTCACAGGTCTGTTCTCTCTGGGGCAGGCGGGCTTTATGGCTCTGGGCGCATATGTTTTCGCCATCTTCACCATCCCTGCGGCACAGCGTCCCGGCGTTTACTATCTGTATGGCGTGGCTGACTGGCTGGCAAATATTGAACTGCCCATCATCGTGGCTCTGATCCTTGCAGGTCTGGTCTGCGCCATCGTGGCAGGTCTCATCGGCGCTCCCGTACTGAGACTGAAAAGTGACTATTTCGCCATTGCCACTCTGGGCTTTGCGGAAATCGTACGTATCGTTGTGGGCAGCTCCCCTCTGAACCGTATCACAAACGGCTCCCTGGGCCTGAAGCTGATCCCCAAATTCCCCAGCTTCTTCTTCCCCTTCATCGTTGTAGGTATCTGTATCTTCATCGTATGGCTGCTGATCAATTCTTCCTACGGCAGAGCCTTCAAGGCCATCCGCGAAGATGAGATCGCCGCAGAAGCCATGGGGATCAATCTGGCAAAACATAAACAGATGTCCTTTATCATCAGCTCCTTCTTTGCCGGTGTCGGCGGTGCGCTGATGGCAATGTATATGGGTGCGATCACATCCACTACATTCAACGTAACTCTGACTTATAACATCCTGCTGATCGTTGTTATCGGCGGTATGGGCTCCCTGACAGGCAGCGTCATCTCTTCCTTCATCGTCATCGCGGCAAGGGAATGGTGGCTCCGCTTCCTGGATCAGCCCTTCTTCATTGCAGGCGTACAGATCCCCCTGTTCAAAACAGGCTTCCGTATGGTAATCTTCTCCATCATCCTGATGATCGTGGTTCTGTTCTTCCGCAAGGGTATCATGGGCACCAGAGAATTCAACTGGAACTTCATCCTGAAACGTCTGGATAAAAAAGAAAAAGCTCCCGTAGGAGGTGAAGGCAATGAGTGATAAAAAAACCATCCTGAATGTAAAAGACATTACGATGCAGTTTGGTGGTGTCGTTGCCGTAAACAACCTCACACTGAAGGTAAGAGAAGGCGAAATCGTTTCCCTGATCGGCCCTAACGGTGCCGGCAAAACAACAGCCTTCAACGTCATCACAGGCGTTTATGCGCCTACCAACGGCGAAGTAAAATTCCACGGCAATACGATCATCTCCAACTTCCCCAAGGGCAAGATGGATAAACTTTACGCAGGGGAAAACAAGGGCAAATACAAAAAGACCCTGGAACCTACCCCTGATAAGATCACAAAACTGGGCATCGCCCGTACCTTCCAGAATATCCGCCTGTTCAAGGAACTGACCGTTCTGGAAAACGTTCTGATCGCAAAGCACATGCGCATGAAAGCCAATATCTTCGCAGATACTTTCCGCCTGAACCATAAGGAAGAAGCAAAGATGAAGGCAGATTCCCTGGAACTGCTGCGTATCCTGGATCTGTATGATGTAAAGGATGAGATCGCATCCTCTCTGCCCTATGGTAAGCAGAGACATCTGGAGATCGCCCGCGCATTGGCAACAGAACCTACACTGCTCCTCCTGGATGAACCCGCAGCAGGTCTGAACCCCCAGGAAACAGACGAACTGACAGAATTTATCAGAGATGTACGCGATAAATTCCATCTGACGATTTTTATGATCGAACACCACATGAATCTGGTTATGGATATTTCCGACTGGATCTATGTTATCGACTTTGGTAAGCAGATCGCCAACGGCACACCTGCGGATATCCAGAATGACCAGCGCGTAATCGACGCATATTTGGGGGTGGCTGACGATGAGTAATATTCTTGAAATCAAAAATCTGGTGGTTTCCTACGGCGGCATCGAGGCCGTAAAAGGCATCGATATGATCGTTCCCGAAGGCCAGATCGTAACCCTGATCGGCGCCAACGGCGCAGGCAAATCCACAACACTGAAATCTATTTCCGGTCTGGTTAAGCCCAAACAGGCTTCCATCCTCTACAATGGGCAGGAAATCGTGGGCAAAACGCCCGACCAGATCGTTTCCATGGGTATCACACTGGTGCCCGAAGGCAGACGCGTTTTCCCTAACCTGACCGTTCTGGAAAACCTGAAAATCGGCGCATATCTGAGAAACGACAGCCTGAAGGAAGACCTGGAATACATCTATTCCCTGTTCCCTCGCCTGAAGGAAAGAGAATGGCAGATGGCAGGTACCCTTTCCGGCGGCGAACAGCAGATGCTGGCCGTAGGCCGTGCCCTGATGAGCAAACCTAAGGTAATTATGATGGATGAACCTTCCCTGGGTCTGGCGCCTCTGGTAGTTAAGGATATCTTCAAAATCATCCAGACCATCAATGAACAGGGCATCACCGTGCTTCTGATCGAACAGAACGCCAACATGGCTCTGAAAGTTGCCCATAAGGCATACGTTATCGAAACCGGCACCATCACCATGGAAGGCACCGGCGCAGAACTGCTGGCAAATGAAGAAATCAAACAGGCTTACCTGGGTAAAACAAAATGATTGAGAAGATCATTTTCTTCGCAACCAAAGAGCATCTTCCGTTGAGAAGATGCTCTTTCTTATATCGAGGTGAAAAAAATGGATACTTTGAAAAAAGAATTATTGGAACTGCTGAAAGAAAAAGGCGCCGCTCTGGTGGGCGTGGCGAATATGAATGGCGTGGAAAACTGCGACTATCCCGTGGGCATTTCCGTTGCCCTTCCCATTCCCAAACACACGGTAGAGGATTTGAAAACAGCCCCTACCAAGGAATATTATGACCTGTATCATTCCCTGAATAGCAAGCTGAACGGCATCGTGGAAGAAGGTGAAGCTTTCCTGCGGGAAAAGGGCTACCACGCCTTCGCCAATACCACGGAAGTGGTAAAAGCCGACGCAAATTCCTGCACACCTCTGCCCCATAAAACCGTAGCCACCAGGGCCGGACTGGGCTGGATCGGCAAAAGCTGCATTCTGGTGACGCCGGAATATGGCGGTGCCATCCGCATTTCCACCCTGCTGACCGATGCACCCCTGCCCGCCGACGAAGCCATCACCGAAAGTCGCTGCGGCGGCTGCTGCAAATGCGTAGAGGCCTGCCCGGCCCAGGCTTTGACAGGCACAAACTGGAAAGCTGGCATGGCAAGGGAAGAGCTGGCAGACATTGCCGCCTGCGAAAAGACCATCCGCGCCCGTATGCAGGAATTGTATGGATTCGAATTTACCATCTGCGGAAAATGCTTCGCTATCTGCCCCTATACACAGAAATATCTGAACGAACAATAATACTGCTATTTCAGAAGAACAAAGTGATTTCTGTCACACTGGATCAACCCTTCTTTCCGCAGCTTACCAATCTCCGTAGAAAGACCGCTGCGGTCAACCTCCAGATAATCGGCAAGCTCCTGTCGGTTGAAGGGGATATCAAAACTTTCGCTGTTGGCCTTTTTTGCGTAAAACATCAGGTAAGTCATCAGTTTTTCTCTGGTGGAACGCTTGGATGTGATCTCTATCCTCTGCTGAAACATGATCGTCTTGGAAGCCAGATCCTTCACCAGATTCAGGATCATCTGCTGATGGGCGCTGCAGTTATTGGGACAGATATGTAAAATGCGGTCACATTCCATCAGCATCACTTCACAGGGTTCGTTGGCGATCACCGTCACAGGAAGAGAGGGCACCCCGGCGCAGGCAAAGGCTTCCGCAAAAACCTCCGATGGTCTCACGTCAGACAAAATGCTTCTGTTTCCATAATAATCCACCTGAAAAATCTGGGCCGAACCGGAAAGAACGATCCCGATCTGTCTGGCGGCATCCCCTTTCGCAAATATGGTATCTTTCTTCTCGAAGGACTTGATTTTTGCGCCCAGACATCCCAACGTCGCCAGCAGATTTTCTTCTTCTATTTCACGGAAAAGAGGGCATTTCTGTAGGATTTCTAGATATTTTTTCATAAATTTCCCTCCTTCTGTTGAAATTTCAACAGAATTATTGGGTTTATTATACTATAATCAAAACAGAAAAGAAAGGCGTTTCCATAAATCGATACGCCATCCTTTTATAGAAAAACGATAAAGGGAGGTAAAAACCCATGAATATTACAAATGATATTAAATACGTTGGTGTCAACGACCACCAGATCGACCTGTTCGAAGGCCAGTATGCCGTTCCCAAAGGCATGGCATATAATTCCTATGCCATCATCGACGAAAAGATCGCCATTATGGATTCTGTGGAAGCCAAATTTACACAGGAATGGCTGGAAAATATCCAGAAAGCTCTGGAAGGCAGACGCCCCAGCTATCTGATCGTGCAGCATATGGAACCGGATCATTCCGCCAATATCGTGAACTTTACCAAGGCATACCCCGAAGCAAAAATCGTGGCTTCCGGCAAAGCCTTTGCTATGATGCGTCATTTCTTCGGCAGCGATTTCAGAGAAAAACAGATCGTTGTAGGCGAAGGGGATACCCTCTCCCTGGGCAAGCATGAGCTGACCTTCGTCACTGCCCCCATGGTGCATTGGCCCGAAGTTATCGTTACTTACGACAGCACAGATAAAGTCCTGTTCTCTGCAGACGGCTTCGGTAAATTTGGTGCCTTTGATGCAGACGAACCCTGGGCCGACGAAGCAAGACGCTATTACATCGGTATCGTTGGCAAATACGGCACACCTGTGCAGCACCTGCTGAAAAAGGCCGCAGGTCTGGATATCCAGATCATCTGCCCTCTCCACGGCCCTGTGCTGACAGAAAATCTCGGCTACTATCTGGATCTGTATGACACATGGTCCAGCTATCGCCCCGAAGAAGAAGGCATCGTGATCGCCTATACTTCTGTTTACGGGAATACAAAAAAAGCCGCGCTGCAGCTGGCAGAAAAACTGCAGGCAGGCGGCGCAAAAGTCGTTGTCCACGACCTGGCAAGATGCGACATGTCTCAGGCAGTGGCAGATGCCTTCCGCTACAGCAAGCTGGTTCTGGCAACTACGACTTACAACGCTGATATTTTCCCCTTCATGCGCACCTTTATCGACCATCTGACAGAACGGGATTTCCAGAACAGAACCGTTGCGCTGATCGAAAACGGCAGCTGGGGCCCCGTTGCGGCAAGAACCATGTGCGCAATGCTGGCAGATAGCAAAAACCTGACCTTTACGGAAACAACGGTGAAGATCCTGTCTGCCCTGAATGAAGAAAGCACTGCACAACTGAATGCTCTGGCAGAAGAACTGCTGGAACAGAGTGCTTTGAATAAAGATGAAGAAGAAACGGAAGGAGAAGTGGAAGGTATGAAATATGTATGCGACGTATGCGGCTGGGTTTACGACGAAGCAAAAGGCGATCCCGAACACGGCATCGCTCCCGGCACAAAATTTGCAGATCTGCCCGCTGATTTTGAATGTCCTCTTTGCGGCGTTGGCAAAGACCAGTTCAAAGCTGAATAATTCTATAAAAAAGAAAGGACTTCCTCAAGAGAAGTCCTTTTTTTATTTAACTTACAGCACCATGATACCAGCGAGTCCCTCTATACCGAAGGATAAACAGCGCCGCACGAACCACCCAGTCGATGGTCATTGCCACCCAAACGCCGAATACGCCCCAACCCATCTTTACAGCAATGATGTAGCTGAAACCGATACGGAACACCCACATGGAAACGATGGACAGGATCATACAATATTTTACGTCGCTGGCGGCGCGAAGGGTATTGGCCAAAGTGAAGGCCTCCGGCCAGAGGAAGATGGCAATGACACCATGCCACCAGAGGATCTTTTTCGTATATTCCATAGCTTCCGGCGACAGGTTATACAGATGCATCACCACAGGCAGCGCCAGCAGAATCACTGCAGTAAAAACTGCTGTCAGCACATGAACCAGCTTCAATATCTTACGGGTATAGAATCTGGCCATATCATAGTCCCCCGCACCCACGCAGCGGGAGCAAACGGTGATGACCGCCATGCCCACGCTCAGGCCGGGCAAAACCTGAAACGTAGCCAGAACATTGGCAACGGCATTGGCAGCAATAGAAGCCGTACCGAAGGTGGCCACCATGCTCAGCACCATAACCTTACCCAGCTGAAACATGCCATTTTCCAGCCCATTGGGCACGCCGATATAGGCGATCTTTTTCAGCATCCCCCCATCCATACGGAAGGAAAAAGGCTTTTCCAGATGCAGCATCAGGGAAGGGCTTCGCAGCAGCCATGTGATGCCGATGCCCGCAAACATACGGGAGGTCAGTGTAGCCAGAGCCGCGCCAGCAACGCCCATGCCGAAACCAAAAATCAGAATGGCATTCCCGCAGACATTGATGGTATTCATGATGATGGAAAGATGCATAGGCACCTTTGCATTCCCCTGGGTGCGGAATACCGCCGCCCCTGCATTATACAACGCAATAAAGGGGATGGATGCGGAAACGATCATCAGATAGGTCTTTGCCGCCTCCATAACATTGGCTTCGATATCGCCGAATACATTATGTAAAATCAGATTGCGCCCCAGATAGATGATCCCCATGACGACCATGGAAGAGATCGCCGTAAACAGGATCAGCTGATTAACCGCCTGATTGGCCTTTTTATGGTTATCCTGCCCAATATACTGCCCCGCAACAACGGCGCCCCCGGTGGCCATAGCTGCAAATAGATAGATCAGCAGAATAAAGATGGTATCCACCAGAGATACGCCGGAAACGGCATGCTCCCCTTCCGTCGCTACCATAATAGAGTCACTCATCCCCACCAGAACCGCCAGGAACTGCTCGATGATCATGGGAACGATCAATTTTCTCAAATCCCGATTAGAAAAGTAATAGGACTTTTCTTCTATTTTTCCTTCTTCCATTGCTCTTCCTCCTTATAAGAACAAAGATACTGCACAATATACCAGAAGCAGCGCCATCACTGCATTCAGGATCCTCTTATAATCCTCAAAGAATTTCTGGAAAATAGAGCCGAACAGCAGCCAGCAGATATTGGAAAGCAGCACCATAGCCCAGCAGAAAATGACCACCATAGCAAACATGCCAAAGGAACGATCATAGGGGAAAACGAAGTTGGTGATCAGCGTCATGCCAAAAAGCAGGCCCTTCGGATTGACAAACTGCAAAATCATCCCCACATGGAAAGCCGTCGTATCCAGCTGCAGCTTGCTTTCCTTCTTTTCCTTGGGCTTGTCCCGCCAGATCGTCCAGGCCAGCCAAAGGATATAGGCCGCGCCAATGGGGGTCATCAGCTTCAGGATGGCAGGAATATATTCATTAATAAAAAAATTGCAGCCAATGGCGCAAAGGACGATCAAGGAAAAGCCCAGCGCAACGCCAAAGCAGAATTTCAGCCCCTTTCGGAACCCATATCTCGTACCATTTGCCATACACATCAGGTTATTGGGCCCCGGCGTGATGCTGGAAACCACCACATAAGAAACAAATGCGAACCAGTTGAACATTTTCGTCCTCCCCTCTATATATGAAAATAGCCACACTTCGAAAAGGTGGCTATCGTTTCATTATTCTTCCTCAGTTTCTTTTAAAGGCTTCACGGGCAGGCCATCTTTCAGATGATGGTCATGCATATCATCGCCGCTGTAATACATTTCGTTGATCTTATAAAGCAATGTCATCAGGCTGTCTGTCAGGTGAACATTTTCCACCAGAACATCATCGGGAACCTGCAGATCCACATGGCTGAAATTCCACATGCCCTTTACGCCCCATTTCGCCAGATCGTTGGCAACCTTCACCGCCTGCGAACGGGGAAGTGTCAGGATGGCAACATCCACGGGGTTACTTTTCACATACGCTTCCATCTGGTCGATATCGTACACTTCTACCCCGCGGATGGTCATGCCGATCAAACGGGGATTGATATCGAATACAGCCTTGATGACAAAACCACGTTTTTCAAAATTGGTATAGTTCACCAATGCCTGGCCGATATTACCGCCGCCTACGACGATCATATTGTACATTCTATCCAAACCTAAGATCTTTTTGATTTCATTGTAGAGATATTCAACGTTATACCCATAGCCCTGCTGACCAAAACCGCCGAAATTATTAAGATCCTGGCGGATCTGAGAAGCAGTGATGTTCATTTTTGCGCTGAGCTCTTTTGAGGAAATGCGAGTAATATCACTTTCCAGCAAGTCGCCCAAATAGCGATAGTATCTGGGTAATCTGTTGATTACTGCCGGGGAGATCTTTTTTTCGCTGTCCATAATTCCAAATCCTCTCATTTTGGGTTTCCTCCATAAAAGAAAATAGCTGCCATTGGGGCGGCTTCACTTTTATTTCAGGTTAAATTTAGTATATCACTCCTGTTATTTTATTGTCAACAATAACTCTTTTAATCCGCCCAATTTTCTGTTATCATAAAAACAGACAATGCAATGCAGACGGAGGTTGTATAAATGATACTTGCATGCAGACAATTACACAAAGCATACGGCATCGATGTGATCCTGGAAAAGATCACATTTCATATTGAAGAACGGGAAAAAGCCGCCATTGTCGGGGTAAACGGCGCCGGCAAGACCACTCTTTTCAAGGTTCTGACCGGAGAGATCTCTGCCGACGGCGGTGAATTTTATCTCAAAAAAGATGCATCCTTAGGCTACCTTGCCCAGAATATACAGATAGACAGCGACAAGACGATTTATGAAGAAATGCTATCGGTTTTCGAAAAAATCATTCAGACGGAAGCTAATCTTCGTGAAATGGAAAACGAAATGGGGGGTCTCAGCGGACAGGCCTTAGCAGACAAGATGGAGGAATACGCCGCTCTGCAGCACTATTTCGAAGCAAATGACGGCTACAGCTATCAGAGCCGTCTGAAGGGGGTTTTGAAGGGCCTCGGCTTTGCCGATAACGACTTCAACCGCCCTATGAATCAGCTTTCCGGCGGGCAGAAAACCCGCGTCCATCTGGCAAAGCTCCTGCTTTCCAAGCCGGACGTGCTGCTGCTGGACGAACCGACCAACCACCTGGATATCGCTTCCATCGAATGGCTGGAAGATTTCCTGCGGGCTTATCCCGGTTCCGTTTTGATCATTTCCCATGACCGTTATTTCTTAGATCGTATCGTTACAAAGGTCATCGAGATCGAGAATAAAAAATCCACTATTTATAATGGCAACTACTCCTTCTACTGGCAGCAGAAAGAAGTCAACCGCGAAATCCAGCAGAAGGCCTACGATATGCAGCAGAAGGAGATCAAACATCAGGAGGATGTCATTCGCACCCTGCGCCAGTTCAACCGCGAAAAATCCATCAAGCGGGCAGAAAGCCGCGAAAAGGCCCTGGATAAAATGGAACGCATCGACAGACCCGATGCCCTGCCCGACCAGATGCGCCTGACGCTGACGCCTTTCCTGACCAGCGGCAACGACGTGCTCCATGCGGAAAACCTGTCCAAATCCTACGGCGGGCAGAAAATTTTCCAGAACGTTTCCTTCGATGTAAAAAGAAGCGATAAAGTGGCTATCATCGGCCCCAACGGCGTAGGCAAATCCACCCTGTTCCGCATGCTGTTGAAAGAGGTCTCCTCCGACAGTGGTCTCATCCGTTTCGGCACCAACGTATTCGTTGGTTATTATGACCAGGAGCAGGCAAAATTAGACGAAAGTAAGACCATCTTCGAAGAAATTTCCGATTCCTACCCCACTCTGACCCAGGGGCAGATTCGAAATATGCTGGCGGCCTTCGTTTTCACAGGGGACGATGTATTCAAACCCATCAACGCCCTTTCCGGCGGCGAAAAGGGTCGTGTTTCCCTGGCGAAGATCATGCTTTCCAAGGCCAATACCCTGATGCTGGACGAACCCACAAACCACTTGGACATGTTCTCCAAGGAAGTTCTGGAAAGCGCTATCAACCGCTACGAAGGTACCTGCATCTATATTTCCCATGACCGTTATTTCATCAATAAAACAGCAGAAAAAATCCTGGAGCTGACCCCCGATGGTGTCATCCTCTATAACGGCAATTACGACTACTATCTGGAAAAGAAAGCAGAGCGAGCCCGCAACGAGGCGGAAAAAGCCCTGCAGAATCCCCAGAAAGCCACTGCAGCCGCACCTGCCCAGCCCATCAGCGATACGAAAAACGACTGGCTGAAGCAGAAGGAACAGCAGGCAGCGGAACGGAAGCTGGCAAATAAAATTGCCAAACTGGAAAAGGAGATCGAAGAAACGGAAGCAGCCATCGCCAAAGCCGACGAAGATATGGCGGCCTGTGGCACGGATTATTCCAAAGCCAACGACATCTTCGCAGAAAAAACCAAGCTGGAAGAAAAACTGGAAGCCTTGTATGAAGAATGGGAGGAATTAAACTCCTAAAAATAAAAACAGACTCTTTTGAGTCTGTTTTTTATTTTTATCTGATATAATTCGTTCTGATTTTTTCTTCCTGCTCGGGCAGAGAAACACCGGCATTTTTACCCGCTTCGATACATTTCAGAAGCCACGCCATATTTCTGCCGATGGCGCGCATATTCTGCATCCCTTCCAGGTCCTGCTTCACTTCATCGGGCGTATTGCCGTGCACCTGATTCCAGTATGTTCCGGAAACCACAGGCATATTGCTGATGGTGAAGTATTTATTCAGCTGGTCGAAGGTTGCAGAAGCGCCACCTCTGCGGCAGGAAACCACTGCCGCCCCCAGTTTATTGGCAAAGCCGCCATTGGACATCACAAACAGTCTGTCGAAAGCGGAAGACGCCTGGCCTGCCGCAGAAGCATAATGAACGGGCGCACCCAAAATGATGCCATCTGCCGCCATTGCTTTGGGCAAAATCTTATTCACCACATCATCCTGGAAGCATTTGCCTGTTTTCTTGCAGGCGCCGCAGCCCAGGCAGCCGCCGATGGGTTTATTGCCCAGATAGAACATTTCTGTTTCGATGCCTTCGCCCCGCAGGGTCTTTTCGATCTCCTTCAGGGCAGTATATGTACAGCCGTGACCATTGGGGCTGCCATTGATGAGAAGTACCTTCATATTCTCTCTCCTCTTTTCTCTCTTTACAAAAAAACGGCACAATGTGCCGTTTTCGTGTTGTTTTGATTATTTGCTTTCCAGATAAGCGTTGATATCAGCAACCAGTTTGTCGCAGTTCATGCCGTGAACCATGGATGCTTCTTCCAGTGTTTCGCCTGCAGCGGAAGGGCAGCCTACACAATGCATACCATTCTGCATCAGGATCATGCCTGCGCCTCTGTCCACCATCAGCAGTTCGCCAATTGTCATGTCTTTTGTTACTTTCATGGAAAATTCCTCCTTATATTTGAATTGAAATAATTTCTGCTGATATTATACCAAAGTAGAATGAATTTTACAACTACATTGGCATTTCTATGGAAAGGTTATCGGAAACGCCCGAAAAAAAGCCCTTTCTTATTTCGCCATTTCCTTCTGCAGTTTCTTCCGTACCACGCTGAAGAACATCACCAGCGTAAAGCTTGCGCCGATGATATCGGAAATAGAGCCTGCGAAGAAAATATTTTCCACGGGCAGGAACATAGGCATGGTGATGAGCAGGATGATATACAGCGTCTTTCGGAAGAGGGACAGGGGCAGTGCATATTTGACCTTCCCCATGGAAGTGAGCCCATCCACATAAGCATACTGGACGGCAATGCCCACCAGCCCCAGACAGAACCGACGGATACA
>NZ_JAFUMA010000004.1 GCF_017483025.1 Anaerotignum sp.
TCCAATAAAAATAATCCCGAAGGAAAATTCCTTCGGGATTTCTTTTTGTCTGCATTTTATTATTTGCCAAAACCTCTGTAGAGGAATGTCACGATCTGTCCTCTAGTGCAGGTCTGGTCGGGAGAAAATGTGGTATTGCTGGTGCCGCTGGTAATACCTTCTGCTACCGCCCAGTCTACAGCTTTAGAAGTCACATCATTGAAATCCGCCTGAACAGCATCGGGACTGCCTGCGTATTTCCACATAAATTCTACTGCCATTTCTCTGGTACAGGGTGCATCAGAATCAAATCTCACACCGTCCGCCATGCCTTTTTCTGCCGCCCATGCGATGGCTTTGGCATAATACATATTCTGGTTCACATCCGCAAAAGATGCTGTTCCGCGAGGCGCAGGAGAACCTGCCGCACGCCACAGGAATGTGATGATCTGACCTCTGGTACAGGTCTGATCAGGAGAGAATGTGTTACTGCTGGTGCCGCTGGTGATATTCTTGTCTACCGCCCAGTCCACAGGTTCGCAGTAATATGCCCCTGTTCTCACATCAATGTATTTGGAGGGCTCCACATATTTTCCGGTGGAAACAGGCAGAGAGATTTTCACAGGTTCGATCCTATCCTGGCTATAGTCAGGACCTCTTCCCAATGTCAGTTTTGCGCCATCGCCGATTTCATAACCTGCATTACTTCCACAAGCCCACAGGCTTCCATCTTTTTTCAGGATCAATGTATGCAGATCACTGCTGACTGCTGCCACATCATCCATCACCTTTGTAGGAGATGGCATCTTTCCGTTGTAGAAATGGAAATTCTCGTTATATTTGATGCTGCCCTTTGTGCCAACACCTAACACGCCATGGGTGCCATTGCCCCATGCCCAGAGGCTGCCATCTTTTTTAATCGCAAAAACAGAAGTGCCGCCAACACCTGTCTCAATAGAAGCCACATTATCCATGATCCGATAACCGACCTTATCATTGGGCTCATTATAGTCACTGGCATATCCCTTACCAAGCTGACCATACATATTATCGCCCCAGCCCCACAGACTGCCGTCTTTCTTCAGTACATACAGGTTTGCGTTACCGACTTCCAGATCAATGACACCATCCATAAATTTTGTCAATACACCCTTCTCAGCCCTGAAACCAAAGGGATCTTCATAGTATAGATTAGAAATCCATGCACTGCCGTCCTGCTTCAGAACGACAAATTGGTCATCGATATATACAGAAAAATCTTTCACATTGGAAGCAACTTTCTTTGTGTCATAATAATTATAATGCCACAGCGCGCCATCAGAAAGCAGAACATAATTCCCTTCTGCTGCCACAGCATTATTGAAATATTTCTCCGGAGCCTCCCAGTATTCAGAATCCTGCCAGTAACTGCCACCTGTTTTGATTTTCCACTGAGTCCCTTGGTTAACATCGCCCGCAGCAACAATGCCGCTTTCCGTTTTCACAGGAGTGCTGCTCCACTTACCTTTATGCGATTCCACACCGAGTGTATCATACGAATGCCCAAACCCCCAGGAATAAAGGCTGCCATCAGAAAGCACCGCATAACTGCGATATTTCCCTGCATTGATTTTCGTAATGGATGGTGCTGCCGCAAAGGCCACAGAACTCATCCCCATACAGAATGTCATAAAAAGAGCAAGAAATTTTTTCATATCACGACTCCCCTTTCCTTGTCGCAATCATTTTTCAATCATTCACCAAATTTTGCTGCTGCATCCTTCAGCATTTCTCTGATGGGCAGATTATAAGGGCATCTCTTTTCACAAGCACCACAGCCGATACAAGCACTTGCTTTCACGGGCATTGCACCATATCTGTCTCTTGCCCAGTCGCCCAGGCCATATCTGTCCAGATAGCCCTGGAACAGGAATACGTTGGGGATACCGATGCCAACGGTACAAGGTGCGCAGTAGTTACATCTGCGGCAGAAATTATTGCCCAGCTGATTTCTGATTTCCTGCATTTTTGCCAGTTCTGCTTCTGTCAGGGGGGATTTATCCTCTGCAGCCGCCAGATTCTGGTCGATTTCCTTCAGGTCGAACATACCGGGGATCACAACGGATACATCGGGATGTGCACAGATATAACGGATGGCCAGTGTGGCATACTCGATGGCACCGCCAGCCAGAGGTTTCATTGTGATGAAACCTACATTCTGTTCTGTGCATCTTTTCATCAGGTCTTCGCCCTGATTTTCTACGATATTGTAAGGGAACATGATGGTTTCTACCCAATCCATGCCCAGTGCTTTTTCAAATACTTCCAAAGAGTGAGCAGTAACACCCAAGTGACCTACTTTGCCCGCTGCTTTTGCTTCCATCAGGGCTTCCAGAGCGCCGCCTTCTGCTACTACCTGATCCAGCTGATCCACTGTAGGGTTATGTACCTGATACAGGTCGATATAATCTGTACGCAGGTTGCCAAGGCTGATGTCGATATCCTTCGCCATGGCTTCCTTTGTGCGGGACATACTCTTTGTCGCCA
>NZ_JAFUMA010000043.1 GCF_017483025.1 Anaerotignum sp.
ATGAAATAGAAAGAGGTAAAATATGAACAATATCCAATGGTATCCCGGGCATATGACAAAGACCCGGAGAATGATGGAAGAAAATATCTCTCTGGTGGATATCGTCATCGAACTGGTCGATGCCCGTATCCCTTACAGCAGCAAAAACCCTGATCTGGACACGATCGCAAAAAATAAACACCGCATCCTGCTTTTAAACAAATGCGATCTGGCAGATGACAGAGCTACAGATATCTGGCAGGAATATTTTGAAAAACAGGGCTTCCGTGTCATCCGTATCAACGCGCTGAAGGGCAATGGCATGGGCGAAGTGACAGAAACGGCCCGTGCCCTGATGAAGGACAAAATTGAAAAACTGAAAGCCAGAGGCCGTATCAATGTGCCTATCCGCAGTATGATCGTGGGTATCCCCAATGTAGGTAAATCTACATTCATCAATAAATATGTAGGCAAGGTAACAGCGAAAACAGGGGATAAACCCGGCGTGACCCGCGGCAAACAGTGGATCAAACTGAAAAAAGATTTCGAACTGCTGGATACACCCGGTATCCTGTGGCCTAAATTCGAAGACCAGCAGGTTGGCCTGAAACTGGCCTTCACAGGTGCCATCAACGATGATATTCTGGACCCTGAAAATATGGCGGTTGCATTTATCAACTATATGGTCTCCAGAGATCCTGACTGCCTGCGTAAACGCTATCAGATTGAATTTGATTCCATCGAAGAACCCCATGCAATTCTGGAAAAGATCGCCATTGCCCGTGGTTTCAAGAAAAAAGGCGACGAACCCGACCTGGAACGCACAGGCAAGATTTTGATGGACGAATACCGCGGCGGCAAGCTGGGCAAGATCACGCTGGAACTGCCAGAGGATATTGACGTGATGCTGGAAAAGAAAGCAGAAAGAGATGCGGAAAAAGCAATGCTGGATAAGGAAAGAAAAAGAGCATACAACAAAAGGAAAAATAATAAATGATTTTTTAAAGTCGGAGAAGCCTCCGGCTTTTTCTTTTATTTGGAAACAAAAAATGAATTTTTTCGTCAAAAATGAAAAGACTATGTTCGAGAGGAGAGAGATGCATGAAAAAGAAACTGTGGATCTGCGGAGTATTTTGCTTGCTTTGCATGACAGGCTGTGGAAAAAAGGAATTGCTGAAGGAAAAGCTGGATGCAAATGAAATTGATAAAGTTGTAGTAACGCTGGCGATGGGCAACCCTGCCTACGGTGCGGATCGCAAGGTCATCACCGATGCAAAAGAGGTACAGGATTTTGTTTTTCTGTTCAATAATGCTTATGTGGATGAAAAGATAGATACAGGAGAGGAGTGGGTGGCGGAATCCGGGTCCTATGCCTTTTTCAGCGGCGATGAGCAGATCATAAAATTCAATGTGAATGGTAACGATCCTGAGCGTATTTGGATCAATGATGCCTTTTATGAGATCGAATATCCTGAGGATATGTTTGATCCCTATGGGCTATATAGTTATTCCGATGCGGAAACGATCGTGGTAGATGAAAACGGAAACCGGATGGTGAGACCGGAAACATAAAAAGAGTCCTTTTGGACTCTTTTTAAATTTCTGTCGTTTTCAGGATTTCCACGATATTCTGGATGACCTGTGCCGTGAAGCCCCAGATGGTATGGCCGTTATATTCATAGAACAACTGGGTGGTTTTGCCCTTGCTGAAGGGGTAATTTTTGCCGCCTTCGATACGATCGTAGGGGAAATCTTCGGATTCGATGACTTTCCAGACAGTATCGTATTTATCGGGCTCAGTTTCCATGAAATAGCTCAGGGGGACTGTGAAAATTTCTTCTACTTCGTCGGGGCTGGGCTTGGCGTTCAGATATACTTCATAGGGCACATAACCGATGAAGGGCTGTATCATGCCGCGATAAATGGTCAGCATGAAATCGCTCTTGCCTAAAATCTGGATATTCTCTCTGGAAATGCCGATTTCCTCTTCCATTTCGCGGAGGGCAGTTTCCTGCAGAGATTCGCTTTTTTCCTGATGACCGCCGGGGAAGCAGACATCGCCGGGTTGATTTATGCCGGAAGCACGTTTATTCAGGATGAAATGCAGTTCGCCGTCGATTTCAGTCAGAAGAGCAAGAACAGCGAAATAATGCAGGCGCCAGAGGGGTTCTGCTTTATGTTCAGAAAAGATGGATTTGACTTTTTGCAGGCATCTTTTGGGTTCCATGTAGGTCAGTCCTTTCTTAATTTGATGCGGGTGGCGGCCATACGGCGGCGGCCATCCTCGATATCGGCATAGTGCTTGCGGGTGGTGTTGACATCCGCATGTCCCAGCACGTCTGCCACCAGATAAATATCCCCCGTTTCCTGATACAGATTCGTACCGAAGGTGCTTCTCAATTTATGGGGCGTGATTTTTTTCACCGTAACACCTTGGGCATATTTTTTTACCATATTTTGCACCGTGCGTACACCGATGCGCTTGCCCTGACCGGAAAGGAAAAGGGCCGGTTCGTTTTCATCTTTCGTAACAGTATTTTGCCTTTCTTCCAGATAATCTTCCAAGGTTTCGCGAACTTCTTCGCCAAAATACAGAAATACTTCATTGCCGCCTTTTCGGGTGACTTTCACGGCATTGTTTTTGAAATCCAGGTCTTTGATATTGATCCCCACACATTCGGAAACACGCATGCCTGTGCCCAGAAGCAAAGTCATCATAGCAAGGTCGCGTTTTTTCGTCCGTTCGTGGAAGGCTTTCTGTCTGTCGGTCAGCTTTTCACCCGTTTCCACGGCATCCAGAAAGTTTGCCACTTCGTTTACATCCAGTCGGATAATGGCTTTATCGTGGATTTTCGGGGTATCCACCAGTGCGGCAGGGTCGGCGTTGATGATTTTTTTCTTATAGAAATATTTGAACATCATTCGCACAGCCGCCAGCTTGCGGGATTTGCCTTTTTCGTCATTGTGCATTTCCTTGCCGTATTCGGGATTTTCATGGTCGGGGCGGATATAATAGGAAAGATATTCCAGAAAGCAGTCGATATCTTCGGAAGAAACTTCGTTCAGGTGCTCCGCCGTGAAATCCTTTGTTTCGATGCCGCCCAAGGTACGGTGTTCTTCGTACAGATAGCGGAAAAAGATACGCAGGTCGTAGGCATAGGCCAGGCGGGTCTTTGTGGACGTGGTCTGGGCGATGCCGCGGAAAAAGGACTGGGTGAAAGCCGGCAGTTCTTTCTGAATTTCCCGCAATCTTAAAGTCTCTTTATTTTTCAATTCTTCATGGTAAGTGGACATAAAATCAATCCTCCTGGTTCCAGCCTTTCAGGGAGGAACGCTTGATGGCGCCGAAAACCTTTTCCTGCAGATTATCGTATCTCTGGGAAAGTTCTGCCAGCAGTTCTTTGGTTTCCTGACGCTTGGTGTTGCCGTCGGCAAGGCAGGGGTTTTTCACGATATTGATGCCGCTTTTATTGACAAAGCTGCGGCATTCCCATTCGGGCACATACATCAGAGGGCGGATAGACCAGAGCTTCTTTCTGTCCAGATAGCTGACGGGAGCGAAGCAGTTCATGCGGCCTTCGTAGAAGAGAGACATGAAGAAGGTTTCCACTACGTCATCTTTATTATGGCCCAAGGCGATCTTGTTGCAGCCCAGTTTTTCTGCCATATCGTTCAGGGCACCCTTACGCATTTTTGCGCAGAGGGAGCAGGGGTTTTTCTCTTTTCTTTCTTCGAAGATGATCTGACCGATGTCGGTATTCACCACAGTGTAGTTTACGCCAATTTCATCGCAAAGCGCCTGGATATCATCATATTTTGCACCGGGCAGCCCCAGGGAAACGGTGATGGCTTCGATCTCAAAATGCTTGGGATAAAAACGCTGCAGATGTTTCAACGCCAACAGCAGGCAGATGCTGTCCTTCCCGCCGGAAACCCCAATGGCGATCTTATCGCCTTCTTCTATCATATGATAATCATCTACGGCACGGCGCACGTAGCTGAGCAGTTTTTGCAGTTTCATAGAATATTCTCCTTTGTAAAATACAATACTTTTCTAATATACAAGTATACCGAAAAACTGGGAAAAATAAAAGAGCGGTAACGTTTTTTTCAAGAATTCTGTTCTTTTTTGCAGGAAAATCGAAGGTTTTTCCAGAATTATATAGGTAAGAATGAAAAGGGGGAGAGACTATGAAAAAATTACTGGCAATGCTTCTGACGGGATGTCTGGCTTTCGGGGCTGCGGCCTGCGGCGAAAGTGCAATGACGGAGGACGCACCGCCGAAAACAGAAGCGCAGATCAAAACGGAAATTATACAGGAAATTATTGACGACATGACCCCTGCGGAAAAAGCAGGGCAATTGCTGATGGCAGATTTTCGCCAGAATACAGATGGGACAGGCATGACGACCCTTTCCGAAGAGGCAAAAGAAGCCCTTGCTGAATATCATATGGGTGGGGTGATCTTATTTGCGGAAAATCTGGACACCACAGAGCAGACGCAGCAACTGACCGCAGACCTGCAGGCGGCGGCAGACCTGCCTTTGTTTATCGGCATCGACGAGGAGGGCGGCATTGTTTCCCGTCTGGGTAAGAGCAATATCGAGCATGATGAATTTCCTCCAGCGGCAGAAATGGAAGATGTTTTCTGGGCGGGTACGTCCATTGGCTCTACCCTTTCCATGTTGGGCATCAACGTGGATTTTGCCCCTGTGGCGGATGTAAATACAAATCCTGATAACCCCATCATCGGCACCAGAGCCTTCTCTTCTGACCCTCAGGCGGCGGCAGATAAGGTCAGTGAATTTATCAGCGCCATGCAGGAACTGGATGTCAGCGCCTGCGCAAAACATTTCCCGGGGCATGGTGACACAGCTATGGACAGCCACAAGGGGGAGACCTATGTGGAACACGATATGGAACGATTGAGAACAGTGGAATTCGTTCCCTTTGAGCAGGCTATCGCAACAGGTGTAGATTTTATCATGGCGGGACATATCAAAACGCCCAATGCCACTACAGATGACTTGCCTGCGTCCCTTTCTCCTGAAATGCTGGGTATTTTGAGAAATGACCTGGGCTTTGGCGGCATCATTATTACAGATGCCATGAATATGGGTGCCATCGTGGATGAATTTGGTGCAGGGCAGAGCGCAGTTATGGCGGTGCAGGCTGGTGTGGATATCGTTCTGATGCCTGCAGATCTTGCAGAAGCGGCAAATGCCCTGACGGAAGCTATTAAAGACGGCACCATTTCTGAAGAAAGAGTCAACGAAAGCCTGAACCGTATCCTTTCCCTGAAATACGACAAGGGCCTGATTTAAGGAAATATATGTGGAAAGTCGATTGCTTTGTGGGCAGTATAGGGCTTTCGTAGAATTTTCTTGAAAATATACATATAAAAAGTTATAATTACATTTATAATCTTTTTTCGATAAAAGAAACAAAATCTTTACATAAGAGGGGGTGATGAGTATGGCAGCAATTGAAGAACAACTGTATCAGGAATTGATCGAAAAAATCAAGACTTACCATCCATCCAATGACTTTTCCATGGTGGAGAAGGCTTATAAGCTGGCGGTGGATGCCCATAAGGACCAAAAAAGAAAATCCGGCGAGCCATATATCATCCATCCTTTGAAAGTGGCATATATCCTGGCCGAACTGGAACTGGATATGGAGACCATCGTGGCAGGCATCCTGCATGATATCATCGAAGATACGGAATACAGCTATGAAGACATTTCCAACCTTTTCAGCGAAGAGATCGCTGCATTGGTAGATGGCGTCACCAAATTGGGTAAGCTGTCCTATACGACGAAAGAAGAAGCGCAGGCAGAAAACTACCGTAAGATGTTCCTTGCCATGGCAAAGGATATTCGCGTTATTTTGATCAAACTGGCGGACAGACTGCATAACATGCGTACGCTGAATTATATGACGCCTGAAAAACAAAGGGAAAAAGCCCAGGAAACACTGGATATTTATGCGCCTCTGGCCCATAGACTGGGTATCTCCAAAATCCGTTCCGAAATGGAAGATCTGTGCTTCAAGTATTTGAATCCCGATGCTTTCGATGATCTGGCAACAAAGATCCAGAAGAAGAAAGAAGAACGGGATGCTTTCGTTCAGGATATGGTAAAAGAACTGCAGACAAAGATGGACGAGGCCGGCATCAAAGGCAAGGTTTACGGCAGAACAAAGCATTTCTTCAGTATCTATAAAAAGATGGTCAACCAGAACAAAACACTGGATCAGGTCTATGACCTTTTCGCCATCCGTGCCCTGGTGGATAGTGTAAAGGACTGCTACGCCGTTCTGGGTATCGTACACACCATGTATACCCCTATGCCCGGCCGTTTCAAGGACTATATCGCCATGCCCAAGCCCAATATGTATCAGTCTCTGCATAATACGCTGATTGGCCCCCATGGGCAGGTCTTTGAAGTGCAGATCAGAACATGGGAAATGCATCGTACCAGTGAATATGGTATCGCTGCCCATTGGAAATACAAAGAAGGCAAGGCCAACGAAAAGGGCACCAAGGCATCCAAGAAGGAAGAAGCGAAGCTGGCATGGCTGCGTCAGATCATGGAATGGCAGCAGGATATGTCCGATAATAAGGAATATCTGGATACCATCAAGCTGGATCTGAATATTTTTACCACACAGGTATACGCCTTTACCCCTCAAGGTGACGTTATCCAGCTTTCCAAGGATTCTACCCCCATCGACTTTGCATATATGATCCACTCCGCTGTCGGCAACAAGATGGTGGGCGCAAGGGTCAATAATAAGATCGTTCCTCTGGATCATAAGATTCAGAATGGCGATATCATAGAGATCATCACTTCTCAGAACTCCAAAGGCCCTAACCGAGACTGGCTGGCCATCGTCAAAACAGCCCAGGCCAGAACCAAGATCAAGCAGTGGTTCAAGAGAGAAGAGAAGGAAGAAAATATCATTCGCGGCCGCGAAATGATCCTGGCAGATATGAAGAAAAAGGGCTTCCAGCCCCAGGATCTGCTGCGCCCCGAATGGCAGGAGATCGTTGTTGTCAAATATGACTTCAAAAACTGGGATGCCCTGCTGGCAGCCGTTGGTTACGGCGGCCTGAAGGAAGGCCAGGTAGTCAATCGTCTGAAGGACGAATACCTGAAAGAAAAGCGCAAGACCCAGACGGCAGAAGACGCCTTGAAGGACTTTGAAAAGACCATCGACGATAAACCTGTCAAGAAGCATAAGAGTAAGAGCGGCATCATCGTGGAAGGCATCGGCGATGTGGCCGTGCGTTTCTCCAAATGCTGCAGCCCTGTGCCCGGGGATGAGATCGTCGGTTTTGTTACCCGTGGTCGTGGTGTCACCATCCATCGTACAGACTGTATCAACGTTATCAATCTGAGCAATGAGGAACGGGGCCGCCTGATCAATGCGGAATGGGATGCTCATTTTGCCCGTGGCGATATGAACACATCCTACCTGGCAGAGCTGCGCGTGACAGCCAATGACAGAGTTGGCCTGATCCTGGAGATCAGCCGTCAGCTGGCGGATGATGATATTTCCGTAAAGGGTTTCAATGTCCGCACAACGAAGGATATGCTGGCAATTTTTAATATTACAATCGAGATCAAAACAAAGGAACAGCTGGAACGTGTGGTAAAACGTTTGAAGGCGCTGAAAGACATCGTGGAAGTAGAACGTGTTTCCGGCCTCGGCTGATAATCGTATAATTTTTAGGAGGAAGAAATGAGAGCAGTATTACAGAGAGTAACAGAAGCAAGCGTAACAATCGATGGTCAGGTAGTAGGCGAAATCGGCAAAGGCATTATGGTCCTGTTTGGCATGCTGGGCACAGATACAGATAAAACCATCGACTATATGCTGGATAAAGTGATCAACCTGCGTATTTTCGAAGATGAAAACGGCAAAATGAACCTGTCCCTGATGGACATCGAAGGCGAGCTTCTCATCGTGCCCAACTTCACACTGTACGGCGATGCAAGAAAAGGCAGACGCCCCGGCTACAGCGGCGGCGCAGCTCCCGAACTGGCAAGCGAACTGTTTGATAAGCTGTGCGCAAAGGCGCAGACACTGGGCATCAAAAAGGTTGCAACAGGCGTGTTCCAGGCTGATATGAAGGTTGCTCTGGTGAATGACGGCCCTGTAACACTGCTGCTGGACAGTGAAAAACTGTTCTGATATAGCTATGGATACAGATATGATTTATTATGTCCTGGAAGGACATGAACTGCAGAATGACGTGCAGACAATGATTCAGGTGTTTCTGGCAAACCGTCACTATACCCGTACGGAAGACGTGACCGATGCGGAAATCACTGTAAAAAGCGAAATGAAAAAAGGCATTGCTTCGGCAATGCTTTATCGCCGTGGAGAGGAAGTTTCCCAATGGTCTATGGAATATGACGAAACTTCTCTCACGGATAAAGAACAGAAACGCATCATCAAGCGTACCATCTATGAACTGCTGAAAGCGGAAACGGGTATTCGTCCCCAGTGGGGCCTGCTGACAGGCGTGCGTCCTGCGAAGCTGGTCAGCATCATGCTGGAGGAAGGAAAATCCGATGCGGAATGTATGGCGTTTCTGACAGAAGATTATCTGGTCATGGAGCATAAGGCGGAGTTGGCGCTGAAGGTGGCGAAGGCGGAACAGAAGATTTTACAGGGCAATAAACCAGAGGAAATCAGCCTCTATATCGGGATTCCTTTCTGCCCCACAAGATGTCTGTACTGTTCCTTTACAGCATATCCTCTCCATCAGTATAAAAACCGCGTGGATGAGTATCTGGATGCCATGTTCAGGGAACTGGACTGGCTGGCGGCTTACAGCAAAAATTTCGTCATGAAAAATATCTACATCGGCGGCGGGACACCCACTTCCCTGAACGAAGCACAGCTGGAACGCCTGCTGAAAAAGGTGGAGGAGCTGTTCCATCCTCTAGAAGCGAATGCTTCGGAGGAGAATATGGAATATACTGTAGAAGCGGGTCGTCCCGATACCATCACCAGAGAAAAACTTCGCCTGATGAAGGAATATGGCGTCAACCGCATTTCTATCAATCCCCAGACCATGAATGATAAGACTTTGCGTGCTGTTGGCAGAAAGCATACGGTGGATGATATTCGCCGTGTTTTCCACGAAGCCAGAGAAGAAGGTCATCAGAACATCAATATGGACCTTATTTTAGGCCTGCCCGGGGAAGATGCCGCAGATGTGCGCAATACCATGGAAGAAATTATGAAATTAAATCCGGATAATGTGACGGTGCATACGCTGGCGGTAAAACGTGCATCCCGCCTCCGTGAGGAGCTGGACCAGCACGACATGACCACAGCGGAAATGCTGGAGGCGATGTTGGATATCTCTGCGGAATATGCGGAAAAAATGGGCATGGAGCCTTACTATATGTACCGCCAGAAAAATATGGTGGGCAATTTTGAAAACGTTGGATATTGCCATCCCGGCAAGGAAGGGGTCTATAACGTCCAGATCATGGAGGAAAAACAGACCATCCTTGCGGCGGGCGCAGGGGCAAGCACAAAGACTGTCGACCCTGAAACAGACCGCATCGAGCGCGTATTCAACGTAAAGAGCATTGAAGATTACATCGGTCGTATCGATGAAATGATAGAACGAAAAAGAACGGGTTTGCCCCAAGGAGGTAATGTATGATCCAGTTAGTAAAAGGGACAAAGGACATTTACGGCGCTGAGGTAAAAGCTTGGCAGGAAATTGAAGGCAAAATGAGACGCATCTGCGAAACATTCGGCATCGGTGAAATCAGAACACCTGCGTTCGAATTTACAGAACTCTTCGCAAGAGGCGTTGGTGAAACAACAGATATCGTACAGAAAGAAATGTACACATTCACAGATGACGGCGACAGAAGCTTGACCCTGCGCCCTGAAGGCACAGCAGGCGTGGTGCGTGCGTATATCGAACATGGTATGCACAATCAGGCACAGCCCACAAAGCTGTACTATATCTCTCCCACATTCCGCTGTGAAAACACACAGGCGGGCAGACAGAGACAGTTCCATCAGTTTGGTATTGAAGTGCTGGGTTCCTACAGCCCTGCGCAGGATGCGGAAGTTATTTCCGTTGCAACAACTCTGCTGGAAGAAATGGGCGTGGAAGGCGTAGAACTGCGCATCAACAGCCTGGGCTGCCCCGAATGTCGTGCAAAATACAATAAAACACTGAAAGAATTTATCGGCCAGAATCTGGATAAACTGTGCCCTACCTGTAAGGAACGTTTTGAAAAGAACCCCCTGCGTGTGCTGGACTGTAAAGAAGAATCCTGCCAGCATATCGTGGCAAATGCACCTTCCGTACTGGATTGTCTGGATGAAGAATGTACTGCACATTTCCAGAAGGTACAGGATATCCTGACAGCAAACGGCATCGCATTTACCATCGATCCCAAGATCGTTCGTGGTCTGGACTACTACACAAGAACTGTATTCGAATTCGTTTCTAACGGCCTGACTGTTTGCGGCGGCGGCAGATACGATAAACTGGTAGAAGAAGTTGGCGGCAAGCCTACAGGCGCCGTTGGTTTCGGTCTGGGTATCGAAAGACTGGTCATGATCCTGGAAAGACAGAACGGCGCCATCGAAGAAGCTCCTGAAAGAGATGTTTACATCGGCTCCATGGGTGAAGCGGGGCTGCTGAAAGCCCAGTCTCTGGCGTTCCAGCTGAGAAAAGCAGGCATCAAGGCGGACTGCGATACTGTAGAAAGAAGCGTTAAGGCACAGATGAAATATGCAAACAAAATCGGCGCAAAATATTCTGTGATCCTGGGCGATTCCGAACTGGAAAGCGGCAAGGTAGAACTGAAGGAAATGGCGACAAGCGAAAAGAGCGAAGTGGCTCTGGATGCTCTGCTGGATATTCTGAAAGAAAAATGCGCGAAATAAAAGAATAAAAACAGTGCAGACTAAGCTCCGAGGAATTGATTTCTTCGGGGCTTTTTGGCTGGAAAATGCTGGAAAATCAAGGTTTTTCTAAGATATAACAAAGGAAAACTTGTATTTCATAAATGGAAGTGCTATGATGAGATGATGAATCTTCTGCCTTTTCGAAAGAAGAAAAGCCTTTTATAAACAAGGAGGAACAACTATGAACGTTGTGATCGTAGGGGATGGCAAGGTAGGCGGCACCATCGCCAGCCAGCTTTCCGGTGAAGGACATGACATCATTGTAATCGATAATAATACAAAGGTTCTGAATAATGCTTCCAATACGATGGATATCATCAGCGTGGAGGGCAACGGCGCCAGCATGGCAGTGCAGAAACGAGCAGGGGTATCCCATGCGGACCTGCTGATCGCTGCCACATCTGCCGATGAGGTCAATATGCTGGCCTGTCTGGTTGGGAAAAAGCTTGGCGTGCCCCATACCATTGCCCGTGTGCGTAATCCCGAATATTATGAACAGGTCAATGCGCTGAAGGAAGAACTGGGGCTGAGTATGGCGGTAAACCCTGAATTTGCGGCAGCAACGGAAATTTTACGTTTGCTGCGTTTCCCTTCTGCTCTGAAGATCGAAGTTTTTGCCCGCGGCCGTGTGGAGCTGGTAGAAATCAAGATCCCTCCCCACAGTGTGCTGGATGGCATGCCCCTTTGGGCCATCTATAAGGAATTTCAGGTAAAAGTCTTGGTCTGCGCGGTACAGAGAGACGGCGAAGTTTTCATTCCAAATGGTGACTTTGTGCTGCAGGCAGGAGATAAGATCAACCTAACAGCCCCCCACACGGAGATCGAGCGATTTTTCCGTACCCTTGGCATTTTCCGTACCGGTGTAAAATCCGTAATGATCCTGGGCGGCGGCAGACTGGCGTACTATCTGGCAAAGTCCCTGATCGAATCCCATGTGCGGGTGAAGATCATCGAACTGGATTATGAACGCTGCGAATATCTTTGCGAAATGCTGCCCGATGCCGTCATCATTCATGGGGATGGTACGGATAAGGAGCTTCTGCAGGAGGAAGGCCTGGAAAAAACAGACGCCCTGGTCTGCCTGACAGGCATGGATGAGGAAAATATCGTTGTTTCCCTTTACGGGAAAGCAAAAAAGGTATCCAAGGTCATTGCGAAGATCAACCGTATCTCCTTTGATGAAATTCTGGATACCCTGAATATCGATGGTTTTATTTCCCCCAAGACCATTGCGGCGGGCAATATCGTTCGCTATGTCCGCGCTATGCAGAATTCTGCCGGCAGCAGCAATGTTGAGACCCTGCATAAGCTGGTAAATGAACAGATCGAAGCGCTGGAATTCAAGGTAAGAGAAAGATCTTCTGTTGTGGGCGTTCCTCTGAAGGATCTGAAAACAAAGAGTGAACTGCTGGTAGCGACCATCATCCGCGGCAGCAGAGTTATCATCCCCGGCGGTAATGATTCCATTGAGGTCGGGGACAGTGTCATCATCGTAACGAGAAATAAGCATCTGATGGATTTGAAAGATATTCTGAAATAATATCTGAGACTGGTGAAAAAGTATGAATTATAATATGATCGCCTATATTTTAGGCAGTATCCTTCGGATCGAAGGGGCATTGCTGGCGGTGCCCACCTTCGTTGCCTTCTGGTATCAGGAAGAGCAGGCGGCGGTTTCCTTTATTGCAACTATCACGATATGTCTGATGGTTGGCACTGTAATGGTCAGCCGGGAACCGGAAAATAAACGGATCTATGGCAGGGAAGGCTTTGTAGTCGTGGCCCTTTCCTGGGTCGTGATGTCTGTGCTTG
The DNA here is from genome assembly GCF_017483025.1 of Anaerotignum sp. GTDB lineage: Bacteria > Bacillota > Clostridia > Lachnospirales > Anaerotignaceae > Anaerotignum_A. The sequence continues at coordinate 12,752 of NZ_JAFUMA010000043.1, forward strand.
GGGCGCTGCCCTTTTATCTGAGCGGATCCATAGAAGGCTATGTCAATTGTTTTTTTGAAACGGTATCAGGCTTTACGACCACGGGAGCCAGTGTTTTGGAGGAAATCGAGCATCTGCCGAAGAGCATTTTGTTCTGGCGCTGCTTCACCCATTGGATCGGCGGTATGGGTATTCTGGTATTTATGCTGGCTATCATGCCCCTGGGGGATGAAAGAACTATGTATCTGATGAAAGCAGAAGCCCCCGGTCCTCTGGTATCCAAGCTGGTGCCCAGAGTAAAATCCACGGCGAAGCTCCTGTATATTATTTATGTCATTATGACGATCCTGGAAACCATCCTGCTATATGCCGGTGGCATGCCTTTTTACGATAGCGTGGTGCATGCGCTTTCCACAGCGGGCACGGGTGGGTTTTCCATTAAAAATGCCAGCATAGCGGCTTATAACAGCGTATATTTTGAATATGTCATTACGGCTTTCATGCTGCTGTTTGGCGTCAACTTCAATCTGTTTTATCTGATGGTAATGAAGGATTTCAAGAACGTATGGCGAAATGAAGAGCTGCGGTATTATATTGCTATCGTGGGGATCGCTACAGGTTTGATCACCATCAATATTTATCATTATTATCCTACGCTGGGGGCATCCTTCAGACATGCCATCTTCCAGGTGGCGGCTATTATGAGCACAACAGGCTTTGTGACAGCCAATTTCGATCTCTGGCCGGAATTTTCCAAGTCGATCCTGTACTGTCTGCTGTTTCTGGGGGCCTGCGGCGGTTCCACGGCGGGTGGTATCAAGATCTCCCGTTTTATCCTGCTGGTGAAGATGGTCGGCAGAGAGATCAGGCATATCGTCCATCCCCGTTCCGTCAATCTGATCAAGCTGGATGGATATAAGATCGAAGAGGATGCGATTCGAAGCGTGACCGGGTTTATCATTCTGTATATCCTGATCCTGCTGGGCTCCTTTATGATCATTTCTCTGAATGATTTTGATTTTATTACCAATATGACGGCGGTGACCACATGTATCAGTAATGTAGGGCCGGGGCTGAACATGGCGGGGCCTGTGGAAAATTTTGCATTTTTCTCTTCTTTTTCCAAGCTGGTGCTTTGCCTGGATATGCTGCTGGGCAGATTGGAGATTTTCCCCATTATCATGCTGTTTGCACCTTCTATCTGGAGAAAATCGTATATGTAATAAATTTTATAAAGCTAAAAGAAAAAGCAGTCCAGAAGGACTGCTTTTTCTTTAAGGGGAGGGTATATTACTATGTAAAACAAAAGGAAAATTGTAACAATCTTTTTCATCGCCCTCAAAAATTGGGAAGGGGTGCCTGCGGCTTTTCGGGGAAGAGGGCCGCAGGCGGGAAGTAAAAGGGGGCGTCCTTTTGACTTCTTTTGTAGTATACAATGAAAATATGGACATTTTGTGAATGAAAACTTAAGGGTTTGTTAAAAAAGGCGAAGAGATTTCTTATGAAAATGGGAAAAGGAAGTTTTTCTGAGGTGTCTGATTATGGTATAATAAATAAAATTGAAAAAGAGGAGGAGAGAAAATGCCTCAGTTTATAGATGAAGAAAAGAAAGACGCGCCTCAGAAGGGGGAAATGCTCCGCCAGGCGGCGGTGGTCGTTTTTCTGCTGCTGGGCGTGCTGCTGAAAAATGCAGGCGTCGGCGCAGGGGCAGTGGTCTGTTTCGTTGTGGCAGTGGTGTGTGCCATCAATTGGATCTTATTTGTGAAAAAGCAGAAGAATGGCTGATTTTTTTGACTTGATGCAACCACATATGATATAATAATTTATTATGTGTATTTAGATCGTTGCAAGGAGGAAGCATATGTCTCAGGACAAACAGAAAAATATTCGAAATTTTTGTATCGTGGCACATATCGACCATGGTAAATCCACACTGGCAGACAGACTGATCCAGAAAACGGGTCTTTTGACAGATAGAGAAATGCAGGAACAGGTTCTGGATAACATGGACTTGGAAAGAGAAAGAGGGATCACCATCAAATCTCAGGCGGTACGTCTAATCTACAAAGCCCAGAATGGCGAAGAATATCAGTTCAACCTGATCGATACCCCCGGCCATGTTGACTTTAACTATGAAGTTTCCCGTTCTCTGGCGGCATGCGAAGGCGCTGTGCTGATCGTAGACGCAGCTCAGGGCATTGAAGCCCAGACACTGGCAAACGTATATCTGGCATTGGATAACAATCTGGAGATCCTGCCCGTTGTCAATAAGATCGACCTGCCTAGCGCAAATCCCAAGTGGGCAAAGCAGGAGATCGAAGATATCATTGGTATCCCCGCAGAGGATGCCCCTGAAATTTCTGCGAAAAACGGCATCAATATCGAAGATGTACTGGAACGCATCATCACAGATATCCCTGCCCCCGCAGGTGACCCCGATGCGCCCCTGAAAGCGCTGGTATTCGACTCTGTTTACGACCAGTACAGAGGCGTTATCGTTCTGATGCGTGTGTTCGATGGCAGTATCCGCAAAGGCAGCAAGGTAAAAATGATGGCCACAGGCAAAGAATTCGACGTTGTGGAAGTTGGTATCTTTGGCCCCGGCCGTTTCCTGCCTGTTGATGAACTGAGCGCAGGCATGGTAGGCTATTTCACAGCCAGCATCAAGACTGTTTCCGATACCCGCGTTGGTGATACGGTTACATTGGCGGCAAACCCTACAGCGGAAGCGCTGCCCGGCTATAAAAAGGTAAATCCTATGGTTTACTGCGGCATTTTCCCTGTGGATGGCGCAAAATATCCAGACCTGAGAGATGCGCTGGAAAAACTGCAGCTGAATGACGCAGCTCTGTTCTTCGAACCTGAAACATCCATCGCGCTGGGCTTTGGTTTCCGTTGTGGTTTCCTGGGTCTGCTGCATCTGGAAATCATTCAGGAAAGACTGGAAAGAGAATATAACCTGGATCTGGTAACAACAGCACCCAGTGTTATCTATAAAGTATACCTGACAGACGGTACAAGCTTCGATCTGTCCAACCCCAGCAATATGCCCGACCCTGCCCGTATTGAAAAGATGGAAGAACCTATCGTAAAGGCAGAAATCATGTTGCCTAAGGATTATGTTGGCCCTATCATGGAACTGTGCCAGCAGAGACGCGGCGAGTATATCAGCATGGAATATCTGGATTCCACTCGTGTCATGCTGGTATACCATATGCCTCTGAATGAAATCATCTACGATTTCTTCGATGTACTGAAATCCAGAAGCCGTGGCTATGCATCCTTCGACTATAGCCTGATCGGCTATCAGGAAAGTGAACTGGTAAAACTGGATATCCTGGTCAATAAAGAACCTGTGGATGCCCTGTCCTTTATCGTGCATAAGGGCTCTGCAACAGAACGCGGCAGAAAGATGTGCGAAAAGCTGAAAAAAGAAATTCCCAGACATCTGTTCGAAATTCCTATCCAGGCAGCTATCGGCAGCAAGATCATTGCCAGAGAAACCATCAGCGCCATGCGTAAAGACGTATTGGCAAAATGTTATGGCGGTGACATTACCCGTAAGAAAAAACTGCTGGAAAAACAGAAAGAGGGTAAAAAACGTATGCGCCAGATCGGCAGCGTAGAAGTTCCTCAGCAGGCGTTCATGTCTGTATTGAAGCTGGATGAGGACTAAAGCATGCACTTTAGTGGTTTGAGAGTCTGGAATGGGGTTTGACCACAAGTCGTTGGGTTCGAGGACAAAAATTACGATTTAGACAGATGACAAACCAAATTTCATAGATGAAACGATACGAAAACGGTGTGATGAATAAAAATCACACCGTTTTTTTGATGCTAAAATTCTATCGACAAAGTTTTATAAGAGATTTTATGACTGTTTATACCGCATGATGAAAATCGCAGCAATTTTTGAAAAATGGAAGTAAATTTTAGTTTTCCTATTGACTTAGTATGATAATAGTGGTATTATCATTTCATCGCATAGAAAGTATTCCAAAAGGAGGTGGAAGCCATGACAGGTTATAATGCTGATCGTAAAACTACATACATGTGCATGATGCGAATGTGTAACTCCCGGGCGTTTTATATGGCTGGTGTGTCAGCATGCGCTGTTATGCACTCCACAGGAATACTAATATAAGTATTTTTAAGCCAATTGCCCGGGAGCCCTTGTAAGCCCCGGTTTTTTTATTCCGTTTTTTATGCGAAACATAATATTACAAGACAGAAATTACAGGATAATAATTAGATATAAAGAAAAGAGGTAATCAGAATGAGTGAATATAGATTTGAAACATTACAGCTTCACGTAGGACAGGAACAGGCAGACCCCGCAACAGATGCACGTGCAGTGCCCATTTACCAGACAACATCTTATGTTTTCCATAATTCCGCCCATGCGGCAGCCAGATTTGGCCTGGCAGATGCC
>NZ_JAFUMA010000044.1 GCF_017483025.1 Anaerotignum sp.
ATGGCTTCCACTGCGTCAGCGTTGCCGTCCTTAGACAGGATAGGAGCCAGAGCAGCGATGCCTTTTTCAATGGGTTCGATGGGCAGAACCTGACCGATGACACCTGTGGATGCCACGATGATATCTTCGGGCTTCAGATGCAGAGCCTGTGCCGCCAGAACACACATTTTTTCGGCTTTTTCCACGCCGTCAGCGTTGCATGTATTGGCGTTGCCGCTGTTGCAGACCATAGCCTGTGCCATGCCGTCGGCAATGTTGTTTCTGGTTACCGTGATAGGTGCGCCATAAACTTTATTCTGTGTATAAACCGCTGCTGCGTTGCAGGGCTTTTCGCTATAGATCATGGCGATATCTTTTTTTGCTGTGTTGCTGGATTTTACGCCGCAGTGCAGGCCGCCGGCGATAAAACCCTTGGGGGCAGTTACGCCACTACTTATCTTTTGCATAGATTTCCCTCCTTAAATCAAACCTGTGGTCTCATCGAGACCCAGTACGATATTCATATTCTGAACAGCGGCGCCGGATGCGCCTTTGCCCAGGTTATCGAATACACTGATCAGTGTCATTCTGTCATCATTGCCTTCCAGATACAGCTTCAGTTCGTTGGTATCGCTGAGGGGATTAGAAGCCAGGAAGTTTGTTTCTTCTGTGCCTACGCTGATGAGCTTTGCATCTTTGTAGTAATCCTTCAGCATTGCCAGCAGTTCATCCTTTGTCACTTTCTTTTTGAAGAGAGAAGAGATCAGAGGGATGCAGGTCGCCATGCCGCTGTAATAATCCCCGACGATGGGGCAGAATACAGGGGGATTGTCGATGCCTGTTACGTGCTGCATTTCGGGCAGGTGTTTATGTTTCTGGCTCAGGCCGTACTGTCTGGGGCTATCCAGCAGAACAGATCTGTTTTCCGCGTTATAATCTGCGATCATTGCCTTGCCGCCGCCGCTGTAGCCTGTCAGGCTATGGGCTGTCAGGGGATAATCTGTGCCGATGATTCCCATTTCCACCAGAGGATACACCGCTGCGATGAAGCCTGTGGCATGGCAGCCGGGGTTGGCGATGCGCTTGGAATTTTTGATCTTTTCTCTGTGCGCAGGGGAAAGTTCGGGGAAACCGTATGTCCAGTCAGGGTCTACACGATGGGCCGTGCTGGCGTCAATGATGCAGGTATTGGGGTTTTCCACCAGCTTCACTGCTTCCTTGGCCGCGTCATCGGGCAGGCAAAGGAAAACGACTTCCGCCTCGTTCATCAGTCTTTTTCTTTCTGCCTCGTCCTTTCTCAGCTCTTCGCTGATGAGCAGGATCTCGATATCTTTATGATTCTGTAATTTCTGACGGAGCTGCAGGCCTGTTGTGCCTACCTGACCGTCAATATATACTTTATGCTTCATAAGGCCATCCTTTCTTTCTATTTTCTGGTTTTATTTGAAGTTTCTGTTGATTCAGAGTAAAAATGATTTATACTTTATTATATACCTCTCAAAAATGAAGTCAACAAATTTGTGTATAATTATGCAATTTTAGCGGATTGCAGGAAAGAATGGCTGAAAATGGAGATTCTCAATGGGAAAATGCACAAAAAATTCCGGATGGATGGGGGAGGGTTCTGGTAATAGCGGAGATAGAATGGAGGAAATTGGTCCATATCTTCCGATGAAGAGGATTGTCTATGCGCTGTGCACAGAATAATATACAATGGTTTGTGAAATTTATGCATAGTTTTATGAATAAATGTATAAAGGGAAGGATGTATTGGTATGGAATATGTAAAAATCACGGAAAACCTCAGTTTATCACGCATCATCCAGGGATTCTGGCGGCTGACGGACTGGAACTGGGACACAGAAACACTGGCGAATTTTATGCGGGGCTGTATCGAACGGGGCGTAACCACCTTTGACACGGCAGAAATCTATGGAAACACCGTCTGCGAAACGGAAATGGGGAAGGTTTTCGAAAAATATCCCGAAATTCGTCAACAAATTCAGCTGGTAACAAAAACAGGCATCAAGAAAATCGCAGGCATGCCCTATGGCGACGGAAAGGTAGTCAAAATCGCGAAACACTACGACACCCGTTATGAAACCATCAAGCAGGCCTGCCGCGACAGCATCGAAAGACTGCACTGCGGCGACATCGACCTGTATCTCATCCACAGGGAAGACCCTCTCCTTGACCCCCACGAAGCGGCAAAGGCTTTGCTGGAGCTGAAGGAGGAAGGATTGGTAAAGGAGATCGGTGTTTCCAATTTCGACCCCTTCAAATTCAATGCTCTGAATAACTGTACCGGCGGCCAGCTGGTGATGAATCAGATCGAATTCAGCCCCGTCTGCTATGAGCATATCAACAGCGGCATGCTGGACTTGCTTCTGGAAAAGCGCATCCACCCCATGATCTGGTCTCCTCTGGCAGGCGGTAAAATCTTCACTTCCGAGGAAGAGCCTTATAAAAAGGTACGTTCTGTTCTGGAAGAAATTGCAGAAAGACATAACACTGCCCCCGAAACCATCCTTTACGCATGGATATTGTATCATCCCGCGGGGATGCTGCCTTTGGTGGGCAGCAATAAGCTGCACCGCCTGGACAACGCCATTGCTGCGCTGGAGATTCAGCTGGAGCATTGGGAATGGTATGAGATATACCTGGCAACAGGAGAAAAACGCATGCGCTAAGGGGCAAAAAGCCACAAAAAACCTGAAATTTCTGGCTTTTTCCAAGAAAGACTTGACTTTGTTCCCTTAGTATGTTATGAATGAAAGAAGGTCTGACGAAACGTCAGACAATAATATAAGATAGAGGTGCGATGCCGATGAGTATCCCCCGAAAAAGCCGTGGGCGGCTGGGGAGGAAGGGCGGCATTGCCGAAGCGGTCTTTTCTGCCCAAGGGGAATTTCCGCTGGGACATTGCAGAATATGTAATGTACTGTCACTGATGTGGAGCGCTATCGGAAACCTGTAACATAATCTGACTATGATTATAAGGCCGTGCTTCGCGCGGTCTTTTTTCATGTTTCCCAGCAATCTTATATTCGTTCAGTATGTACTGAACACGCAATTATCTTTATTATTTCAATTCCTGAAAGGAGAAGGGTTATGAAAACCAAAAGCAACATCAAAAACAGATGGCTTGGCATGATCTTTGTCGTTGTACTGGTAGCGACAGCCATGGCCACAACTGCTTTCGGTGGGGAAGCCGAAGCAGCAGAATATACCAGCAATATGTATGCAACAGTATGGTCTCTGGTACCTCCCCTGGTTGCCATCATTCTGGCGCTGATCACAAAGGAAGTTTATTCTTCCCTGTTTGTAGGTATCGTAGTAGGCGGTCTGTTCTATGCAAACTTTGACCTGAAAATGGCATACCTGACAATTTTCACAAACGACACAGACGGCGGTATGCTGGCGAAGCTGTCCGACAGCTGGAACGTTGGTATCCTGATCTTCCTGGTTATCCTGGGTATCATTGTTGCCCTGATGAACAAAGCAGGCGGTTCCGCTGCTTACGGCAAATGGGCTTCCACTACATTCAAAACAAGACGCAGCGCGATGCTGGGTACATCCCTGCTGGGCTGCCTGATCTTTGTGGATGACTACTTCAACTGCCTGACAGTAGGCTCCGTTATGCGCCCTGTTACAGACACACACAAGGTTTCCAGAGCAAAACTGGCATACCTGATCGACGCAACAGCTGCTCCTGTATGTATCATCGCTCCCATCTCTTCCTGGGCTGCTGCCGTAGCTGGCGTTGTAGAAGGCGTGAACGGCTTAGACCTGTTTATCAGAGCGATCCCTTACAACTTCTATGCGCTGCTGACGATCCTGACAATGGTAGTGCTGACAATGACAAACACAGACTTCGGCCCCATGCTGGAACATGAAAGAAATGCACAGCTGAACGGCGACCTGTACACAACAGATGCAAGACCTTACGCTGGCGCTGAAGCTTCTACAGCTCCCGTTGGCAATGGTAAAGTAATCGACCTGATCCTGCCCGTAGTTGTTCTGATCATCTCCTGCGTTATCGGTATGATCTACACAGGCGGTTTCTTCGATGGCGAAACATTCATCGATGCATTTGCAAACTGCGATGCTTCTGTTGGTCTGCTGCTGGGCTCTGCTGCAGCACTGCTGATCACATTCCTGTTGTACATCCCTCGTAAAGTTCTGACATTCCGTCAGTTCATGGAATGTCTGCCCGAAGGCTTCAAAGCAATGGTTCCTGCCATTATGATCCTGACATTCGCATGGACACTGTCCGGCGTTACAGGTCTGCTGGGTGCTGACGTATTCGTAGCCGGCATTCTGGAAAACAGCACAGGCGTACTGCAGGCATTCATCCCCGTGATCGTATTCTGTATCGCTGTATTCCTGGCATTCGCAACAGGCACATCCTGGGGTACATTCGGTATCCTGCTGCCTATCGTAGTGCCTATCATGGACCCTGCAAGCGAAATGCTGACAATCACAGTAGCTGCTACTCTGGCTGGTGCGGTTTGCGGTGACCACTGCTCTCCCATCTCCGATACAACCATCATGGCTTCCACAGGTGCACAGTGTGACCACGTGAACCACGTTTCCACACAGCTGCCCTACGCACTGCTGGTTGCGGCGGTTTCTGCAGTAAACTATGTGATCGCCGGTTTCGTTCAGAACTGGGTGATCAACCTGCCTATCGCTATCGTTTCCATGATCGTAACAGTTCTGATCATCCGTAAAGCATACGGCAATAAAGAACTGCCCGTAGAAAAATAATCAGATATAAAAATAAGCCTCGAGTCGTAAGACTTGAGGCTTTTCTTATGTTTAAATATATGTCAGCAGAACTTCCAGAGGAAGGAAGGGCAGGAACACATTGACTGCCAGAAGGATGAATGCAAAGAGCATATTCATCCATGTGAAGTGGAACATATAGCTGCCTTTTTTCGCCCCGGGAACCTGTGCAAAATATTTATAGGAGATCAGGCTTGCCATAGAGGCGATCAGCGTACCCAGACCGCCGATATTCACCCCTGCGATGAGGGAACCGTACTCTGTCGTAAACTCTGACAGGAGCACCGCTGCGGGCACGTTGCTGATGAACTGGCTGGCCAGGAAGGATACAAAGACTTCTCTGCCCATGAGCAGGTTCTGCAGGGTTTCCCGGATAGCGGGAATACGCCCCAGATTGCCGATGAGGACGAAGAAAAATACGAAGGTCAGCAGCAGGTTATAATCCAATCCTTTCAGGATGCCCTTCTGGAAGAAGACGAACCAGATCAGAATGACCACCAAAATGGCCTGATAGGGAGCGATGCGGAATACCGCCAGGAGGCACAGCAGGAACAGCACACCGAGGGAGAAAAGAACCCCCTTTTCTTTGGATGTCCATTGCTTCTTCGGCTCCTGTTTTTCTGTTTCCAGGGGTTTTTTCCCTTGAAAATAACAGAACACATACAGCAGGAAGTAGGATACTGCCACATAGGGCAGAGTTACGGCGAAAAACTCGCCTATTTCCATGCCGGAGATGGTGTAGAGGAACAGATTCTGGGGATTGCCCACGGGGGTCAGCATACTGCCCAGGTTTGCAGCAATGGTCTGGAGGACGATGAAGGGGATCAGTTTCTCCTGCAGGTTTGCTCTCTCCAGCAACATGATAGTGAAGGGGACAAAGGTGATGAGGGCTACGTCATTGGTGACGAACATGGCGGAGAAGAAGCACAGCATGACCAGCGTGGTGGCCAGCTGGCGCATTTTTCTGGCTCGCGCCAGCAGCAGATTCGCCATGCGGTCGAATACCCCCAGTTGCTGAAAGCCCCCCATGACCGCCATCAGACAGAAGAGCAGCACCAGCACCCTGATGTCGCAGTATTCTATGTACCCTGCATCGGGCGGGATGATGAAGGCGGATACAACTGCCAGTACCCCCGATATGCAGAGTATGGTTTCTTTTTTGAAAAATGCGAGTAATTTTTCTTTCATAATTTTCTTTTCCATTTCTTTGTCGAATTTTCTATAACCGTGACAATTATACGGCGGGAAAGGGGCAGATGCAAGCAAAAACAAAGTTTTTTGAAGTCTCCTCCTGATTTGTGGTATACTTGTTATAGAAAGAAAGGAGGTTCCTCCATGAATTTGAATGAGATCATTGCAACGAATTTAAAACGTCTGCGGGCAGAAAGAGGACTCAGTTTGGGCAAGCTTTCGGAGCTTTCCGGCGTCAGCAAGGTGATGCTGAGCCAGATCGAAAAAGGCGAATCCAGCCCCACCATCAATACCCTCTGGAAAATTGCCAGCGGCCTGCAGGTTTCCTATACAAAGCTCATCGATGAGCAGATCGAAGTGCCTTCCGTCATCCGCAAGGATGAAAGCGCTCGGGTAGACCATGAGGGCTATCGCGTTTACCACTACAGCACTGCCAACCCCGCCCGCGATTTCGAGTTTTTCAATGGCGAACTGGACCCCCACGCAGAATTTACTTCCGAAGGCCATGGGGTCAATACCCATGAATATGTGCTGGTTACAAAGGGGGAGATGATTTTGCTCTATGGCGGGGAAGAATATATCCTGCAGGAGGGTGATTTTGTCCATTTCGACTGTACCCAGCCTCACACCTATAAAAACCGTGGGGACAGCATGACGGAATTCACCAATATCGTTTACTATATCGGTTAAGGAGGACAATGTATGTTTTGGATAGGATGCCATCTCTCTGCGGCGAAGGGCTACCTTGCCATGGGGAAGGAAGCGGTGCAGCTGGGGGCCAATGTGTTCCAGTTTTTCACCAGAAACCCCCGCGGCGGTTCCGTAAAGGCTCTGGATATGAAAGACGTGGAAGCATACTGCACTTTCCATAAAGAAAATAATTTCGGCACACTGCTGGCCCATGCGCCCTATACCATAAACCTCTGTGCGGCGAAGGAAGACCTGCGTACATTCGCGCGCAATACCATGAAAGAAGATTTATCTCGCTTAGAACTTTTGCCCGATGTGATGTTCAATTTCCACCCCGGCAGCCATGTGAAGCAGGGGGCGGATGTGGGTATCCCCCTCATCGCCGATGCTTTGAACGATATCCTTTCCACCGGCGGAAAGACCACCATCCTGCTGGAGACTATGGCAGGCAAGGGCAGCGAAGTGGGCAGAAGCTTTGAAGAACTGCGTGCCATTATCGACAGGGTGGAACAGAAGGAACGCTTGGGCGTTTGTCTGGATACCTGCCATGTGTATGACGGCGGCTATGATATTTTGAGTGACCTGGATGGCGTTTTGAAAGAGTTTGACGATATCATCGGCCTGGACAGATTGAAAGCCATCCATCTGAACGACAGCAAAAACCCCATGGGCAGCCATAAGGACAGACACGAAAAAATCGGCGAAGGCACCCTGGGGCTGGAGGGCGTGGCGAACGTTATCAACCACCCTAAGTTGGCGCATCTGCCCTTCTATTTGGAGACCCCCAACGAAGCGGAAGGCTATGCCAGGGAAATTGCCCTGCTGAGAAGTCTGAGAAAGAATGATTGATATGGAAAAGATCTATTTTTATGAAGATACGCCGGTGGGGAAGCTTTGCATCGGGGAAACCAACGGCGCCATCACCCGTGTGACTTGGGAACATCTGCCAAAGGAATATGTTCTGGAGGAAACGGAACTCATCCGCAAATGCAAACAGCAGTTGGATGAATTTTTTGAAGGAAAGCGAAAAGAATTTGACCTCCCTCTTGCCCCTACGGGAACGGTATTTCAGAAAAAGGTCTGGGACGCCCTGACGAAAATCCCCTACGGCGAGACTTGTTCCTATAAGGATATCGCCATCGCCGTGGATAATCCCAAAGGCTTTCGCGCTGTGGGCATGGCAAATAACAAAAATCCCATCGCCATCATCGTGCCCTGCCATCGGGTCATCGGAAGCAATGGCAAGCTGGTGGGCTATGCCGGCGGGATGGATGTCAAGACTTTCCTGCTTCAGCTGGAACAGAAATAAGTGTAAAATAAGCACCTGAAAACAGGTGCTTTTTCTTTTCAAACGGCAAAAAAACTGGTATAGTGATACTATAGGAACACAGACAACTATTTTTCTTTATATAAGGAGGCAAACATTATGGCAACACCTCATATCAACGCAAAAGACAACGATTTCGCAAAAACCGTACTGATGCCCGGCGACCCTCTGCGCGCAAAATTCATCGCTGAAACATTCCTGACAGACCCCGTG
>NZ_JAFUMA010000045.1 GCF_017483025.1 Anaerotignum sp.
ATAAACAAAGAGACTGTGGTTGTAGCCTTTCGAAAACCATCTGGTGGTAGGAGTTGAGAAACAATCCACAGTATCTGAAACAGTATAGCATAATGACCTTGGAGAGGGTCTATAAACACTACTACTTTATAATACGAGGAGTTGAGGTTATGTGTAAAGTAATTGCTGTAGTAAATCAAAAAGGTGGCGTAGGAAAAACAACCACTTGTGGCAATTTGGGGATTGGCTTAGCCAGAAACGGAAAAAAAGTGTTATTGATCGATGCAGACCCACAGGGAGATCTGACGGCAAGTCTGGGTTTTACTAATCCAGATGATATCAACAATACACTTGCAACAGTCATGATGAATACGATAAATGAAGTGGAAATGGAAACAGATTATGCAATTCTTCATCATAGTGAGGGTGTAGATGTGTTGCCTTCCAATATTGACCTTTCTGCTATGGAAATATCACTTGTGAATGTAATGAGCAGAGAGTTGGTATTGAAAAGATATATCGAACGGATTATGCAGAAAGTGAGGGCGGAAGATACGTTTACAACAAAAATCTATGCACCTACAATGGATAGAGGAAAACTGCCCGAAACTGGGTATTGATTTTCATGTTGAAATATAACCTTGAGTAATGAAAAAGGCGCTTGAGAGAAATCTCAAGCACCTAATAAAAATCGTCCATTAAAAAGTTGAAAAAGTAGGGGACAACTTTTTAGCAGACGATTATTTTAGAAAATAGCTTCGCCATTTTTATTCAGTTCAAGAGTATGAATTGCATGGTGGATATGAATCTCCATTGCATATTTGGCACCTTGTTCATCGCGCAATTTAAGAAATTCCATAATTAGTGCATGGTCTTGCACAGTGTTTTGGTAGAGAGACTCTTTAGAGGAGCCGATGATAACAGACTCGTCAATGGCATGATTGATCAAAGGAACTAAATGGCTCATGAAATCATTATGCGCAGCTGTAATAATTAATCGATGAAATTCCTGATCTGCCTTTGTCCAAGGTTTCCCTTTTTTTATTGTATCAACGACAATCTGTCCTTGCTTGTAGATCGCTTCTATCTCATCATCTGTTGCTCTGCGGCAAGCCAATGCGACAACCTGAGGTTCAAATAACAGACGTAATTCATATAGATCTTTCAGCTTAACTCGAATGCGGTCAAAATTATCAAGACCATAATTCCCTAGCACAGCTTCTTCAGATGACACAAAAGTACCTTTCCCACGGTGAACTTCCAATACACCCTGAAGCGTCAGCATACGGACAGCATCACGCAGTGTAGTACGGCTAATGCCAAGCTGTTTAGAAAGGATCATTTCGTTGGGCAATTGGTCCCCCGGTTGGTAAACATGTTCTTTTACGATCATATTATAGATCCTATCAGCAGTCTGTTGAGACAGACTTTTTTTACCCTGTTTCATATGTATCAAATCCTTCTTGTATGATGTCTTCTGTTTTTTATAAACAAGTTTGATATTATTCTTTATTTAATTATATAAAGAATCCTTTGAAAAGTCAAATTTTAGTACTATTTTACAAACTTTTTCGATTTAATTTATAAATAATGTTCGATTGACATATGACATCTTTTGATTTAGAATGACATCATACAATAAAATAAGAGATAATACAACGCAAGAAAAAATAAGAGGAGGAGTATAGATGAAGGAAAAAAGCTGTAATGTAACGCAGGGCATCAATAGAGCCCCTAATAGATCTCTGTTCTATGCACTTGGCTTTACGAAAGAAGAACTGGAAAAACCCTTGATTGGTGTGGTTTGTTCCAAGAATGAAATCGTTCCCGGGCACATGAATCTGGACAAGATTTCTGAAGCAGTAAAAGCAGGCATCAGAGCTGCAGGTGGTACGCCCATTGAATTCCCTGCGATTGCAGTGTGTGATGGTATTGCTATGGGTCATGTAGGCATGAAGTACTCTCTGGTAACAAGAGATCTGATCGCCGATTCTACAGAAGCAATGGCAGTTGCACATCAGTTTGATGGCCTGGTTATGATCCCTAACTGTGATAAAAATGTACCTGGTCTGTTGATGGCAGCAGCCAGAGTGAATGTGCCTACCATTTTCTGCTCTGGCGGCCCCATGCTGGCAGGTCGTTTGAATAACGGCAGACGCACCTGTCTGTCCCATATGTTTGAAGCTGTAGGTGCTTATCATGCAGGTACACTGGATGAAGCAGGAGTAGAGGAATACGAAAACAGTGCGTGTCCTACATGCGGTTCCTGCTCTGGTATGTATACAGCCAATTCCATGAACTGTCTGACAGAAGCAATTGGTATGGGTCTCAGCGGTAATGGCACGATTCCAGCAGTTATGTCTGCACGTCTGCGTCTGGCAAAACATGCTGGTATGCAGATCATGGAACTGGTTAAGAAAAATATCCGCCCCAGAGATATCATGACAGAAGCTGCATTCCATAATGCAGAAACAGTGGATATGGCTTTGGGTTGTTCTACAAATACAATGCTGCATCTGCCTGCAATTGCACATGAATGCGGCATCGAACTGAGTCTGGATATGTCCAATGAAATCTCTGCAAACACACCTAACCTGTGTCATCTGGCACCTGCAGGTGATACATACATGGAAGATCTGGAACAGGCCGGCGGCGTTCATGCAGTAATGAAAGAATTGACAAAGAAAGGTCTGCTGGAGACTTCTGTTATGACATGTACAGGTAAAACACTGGCAGAAAATCTGGAAGGTGTTCAAAACAGAGACCCTGAAATCATTCGTCCCATCGAAAACCCTTACTCTGCAGATGGCGGTATCGCTGTGCTGAAAGGCAATCTGGCGCCTGAAGGCTGTGTGGTAAAACGTGCGGCTGTTGCTCCTGAAATGATGCAGCATAAAGGTCCCGCAAAAGTATTTGACGGGGAAGAAGCAGCGATTGAAGCCATCTATGCAGGTAAAATCGTTCCCGGTGATGTTGTAGTCATTCGTTATGAAGGCCCTAAAGGCGGCCCCGGTATGCGTGAAATGCTGAATCCTACATCTGCAATCTGCGGCATGGGTCTGGGCGAAAGTGTTGCGCTGATCACAGACGGTCGTTTCTCCGGTGCTACAAGAGGGGCAGCAATCGGTCATGTTTCTCCTGAAGCGGCACAGGGTGGTAATATTGCACTGGTAGAAAATGGTGACATCATTGAAGTTGATATCAAGAATTGCAAGATCCATCTGGAAGTAGATGAAGCAACACTGCAGGAAAGACGTGAAAAATGGGTTTGCCCTGAAAAAGAAGTAACAGGTTATGCAGCTCGTTATAGAAAACTGGTTAGCAGTGCAGCCAGAGGTGCGGTGCTTGAATGATAGCGTGTTTTGTGACAGAATGATTAAGGAGGAATGGTTATGAACGCACTGAGAAAAATAGCCCAATTTGTAAACAAATATATGGCAGCCATCGTAATTGTAGTAACAGTTTTTGCTTATCTGGTTGATAATAGTTTTACAAGCTGGGTTGGTAATGCAGAATTTCTGGGAGGCAATATCAATGTAAATCATCTGCTGATGATTGTTATGTGTGGTATGGGTATGACAATGAAGTTAGAAGACTTCAAAATCGTTTTATCTCAGCCTAAAGATATTATTTTTGGCGAACTGGCACAGTTCGTAATCATGCCACTGCTTGGTTTTGGTATCAGCTGGATCTTTAAACTGCCTCCTGAACTGGCAGTTGGTGTAATCCTGGTTGGCTGCTGCCCTGGCGGTACATCTTCTAATGTAATGACTTTCATGGCGAAAGGTGACGTAGCACTGTCTATTGGTATGACTAGCGTATCTACAATTCTGGCTCCTATCCTGACACCACTGCTGTGCTCTTTCTATGTAGGTCTTTATACAAAAACAGGTGCAGGTGCCCCTATTGAAGTAAATGCTCTGGGTATGTTCCTGGATATTATCAAAATCGTTATCATTCCTATTGCGGTTGGTCTGATCGTAAATAAATTCTGGGAAAAATTTGCACAGTCTATCAAAGACATTCTGCCTCTGATTTCCTGTACAGCCATCTGTCTGATCGTTGGTTTCGTTATCGATGCGAATAGTGCAAAACTGTTTGCGAATGGTGCACTGATCGTTGTCGTTGTTATGCTGCACAACTGCTGCGGTTATTTGATGGGCTTCCTGGTAGGTAAAATCGTAAAAATGCCTATGGCAAAAAGAAATGCGATTGC
This sequence comes from Anaerotignum sp., assembly GCF_017483025.1. Taxonomy (GTDB): domain Bacteria; phylum Bacillota; class Clostridia; order Lachnospirales; family Anaerotignaceae; genus Anaerotignum_A. The sequence goes on from NZ_JAFUMA010000045.1 coordinate 4,196, forward strand.
AATTGAAGTTGGTATGCAGAACTCCGGTATGGCAACAACACTGGCGGCATCCTGCTTCCCTACATTGGCACTGGCAACAGTACCTGGTGCAGTATTCAGTGCATGGCATAATATCTCCGGGGCGATTGCTGCAAACTTGATGGCGCGTGCTGTGGATAAAGAAGCTGAAAAGAAATAAAATCTGACATATACATACTATGATCAAAAGGAGCATTGCCGTAGGGAGATGCTCCTTTTTTAAAACGAGAAAAGTGGGTTGTGATAGAAATGGCTCAAAATAAGATATAAGAATAGATTGTGTTAGACAGTGTAATAAAAGAGTTTGCAAGTTTTATTTTATAAATCTTGCGACACCTTCCTCGCATCAGATATTTTATAAGGAAGCAAAAATAAAAACCTCCGCTCATGCAAAAGAGTGGAGGTTTTTTTAGATATTCCGGCTGAAATGGGAAATGATCTCTTCTTTTACTTTAACAGGATCCCCGTTTTTGATGGCTTCCAGGATACGGATATGTTCAGCTACGTTTTTTGCTCTGTCTGTATCGGAGTGCTGATGGTCGTAGAGGACGACCAGATAGAGCAGATTAAAGAAGCCTGCATACAGGCCTTCCAGGGTCTCGTTTTTGAAGATTTTGATGAGGGAAACGTCGAAATCAATGGCAATCTTGGCAAAGGAAAGGCCGCTTTCCGGGGAGGTATCATGGATAAGCCCTTGCTGCATTGCCAGATGCTTTTCCATTTCTGTGATCAGATCGGGGATGAGCCCTTGTTCCCGGCATTGTTCGTAGCTGCCCAACAGCAAAATTTTCGCTGTATCCTGCACCTCTTCAAAAGTCTTGCTGTCGATCTGGATGACCTTTGGCCCTGCGTTAGGAACAAAGGTGATGAGATGCTCACTTTCCAGAATGGAGAGGGCCTCCCGAATAGGGGAATTGCTGACGCCCAGCTCCTGAGAAAGTTCCAACATATTTATTTTGTCTCCAAAGCCATAGGTCTGATCCAGAATGCGTCCTTTGATCAGATCATAGACCTGTTCTTTCATAGTTGTTTTCTTTAATGTACTCATATTTGCCCCTTTTCAAGCACGAAATCATTCATTCTCCTTCAAATTATAAACAAAAGGGGAATTTGCGTCAATGTCCGCATTTTTCACAGAGATAAGAGGGGAGATTTGGGAAAGACTACGAATTTGGGGGAAGGAAGCAGAATATTCGGGGAAAGCCATTGACATTAAGGCATAAGATGGTAAAATTTAATTATGGATTGTGCATAATGCGTAATTTTATGGCGCAGAAAATAGAAAGAAAGGATGAACCTAAATGAAAAGTTTATTCACACCTCTGAAAGAAGAAGGCCTGACAACACTGAAGATCAGACATAATTACAAAGACGGCAGCTTCAAACTGTACGCAGCGAAGGATTGGGAAGCTGATTTCGATTTCTCTAAATACAACAAGGAATTTTATCTGGACGGCATTTTCACAGAAGATGCAGTATATCTGAATACAAAACAGGTTAGAGAGCTGTACAAAAAATATGACCTGGAAGACTATCTGGATGAAATTCTGGATCTGGTAAGACAGGGGAAACATTTCGGTATCGATGCTTACTATCTGGCAAAATATGATATCCGTTTCATGATGCATGAACACAGCAGAAAGCTGGGCGTTCTGAATAAGAGCCACTCCATCATGGCCGGCGGTATCAGACGTCATTTCCCTGAAGAAGAAGAAAAGGAAGTTATCATCGATGGTCTGAACCTGGGCCGCGGCATGAGCTTCAAAAATATCGCAGGCAAACTGCCTTTCGGCGGCTGCAAAGCAACTGTACAGATGGATGAACTGGATATCAATAATATGGAGATTATGGGCTTCCTGGCTTATGCGCTGGATTCCACAAGAGATATGACTGGCCCTGACATGAACTTCCCTACAGAAATGTCCGATGTTATGATTAGAGAAGGCTTTTCTATGCAGTACACAGGCGGCCCCTCTGCAAAAACAGGCGAAACAGGCAAACCCACAGCATATGGCGTATACCTGACAATGAAACAGGCTGTGAAATTCAAAGAAGGTACAGAAAGCCTGAATGGAAAGAGCGTTGCTCTGATGGGTCTGGGCGCTGTTGGCTGGTATATGGGCGAACATCTGCTGAGCGAAGATGTAAAACTGTATGTAGCTGATATCAATCCAGCAAGAGCACAGGAATTTGTAGATAAACACCCCGGCAGAGGCGTGGAAGTTGTTTCTGTAGACGATGTTCTGTATATGGATGTAGATATCGTTTGCCCTTGTGCTATTGGTGGTATCCTGTATGATGAAAACATTCCTAAACTGAAATGTAAATACATTTGGGGATCTGCAAACAACCAGCTGCGTGCTTCCAGTCAGGAAGAAGAATACAGACTGGCAAAACTGGTTGCAGAACACGGCGTACTGTTCCAGTCCGAATGGTGGCATAACACAGCAGGCGTAATCTGCGGCGCAGAAGAATACCTGTATGACGGTGATGAAGAATCCCTGAAAAAGAAAGTAGAAGAGATCCTGCCTGCAAATACATGGAACAACCTGAATAGAGCAAAAGAACTGGATGTAACACCTACAGAGGCATGCTACTCCCTTTGCGAAGGCCTGCTGTACGAAGATTGATCGAAAATACGAAAGGCGAGTCATTTTGGCTCGTCTTTCTTTTTGCCCAAAAGAAATGAAAAAGTTGAAAAAAGGTGTTGACATTTTTCGTTATGCGTGTATAATAAATAACTGTCGCTGCGAAAAAACAGCACAACGAAAACAGAAAAGCACAAAAGAATTTAAAAAAATTCAAAAAATGCTTGACAGGATAGAACAGACATGATAAACTATCATTCGTTGCTGCGAAAGCGGATGACACAAATCGAATGAAACTTGAAAGTATTGAAAAAAATACTTGACGGTACAATAAAGATTTGATAAAATAATCTTCACTGCTAAAAAGCAGATTGATCCTTGAAAACTGAACAATGGATATGAAACACACAACCCATAGTCAATTCAAGCAAACGGAAACGAATGCTAAAAAGACAAGAGTTTGCTAGTTTAGAAAAAACTAGATTAGCCAGATACGAAACTGGCAGGTTTAAACTTTAATATAAGAGTTTGATCCTGGCTCAGGA